>NZ_JAMOFV010000006.1:835000-1005000 GCF_023656515.1 Clostridium swellfunianum | reverse complement strand
GAATTTGATTTTGATTCTTCAAGAGTCAAACATGTGCAAAATAACAAATCAGATAATATCTTTGATTTAAATGAACTACTAACCTTGATACGGCTTCATAAGAAGTTAGCAGTCCCCCCTGAAGAAACCCTGAAGTACATTGAAAAATTACTGCTTCTATATATAAATTCAGAGAGGTGATTTAATGTATAAATTTGAGATGTGTTTTCTTAACACATTTAACTCAGCCGTAATATTTTCTCCTGATGGAAAGAATATCAGAGATAATAACACTTGTCTGGAAGCCCATGCTGCTTCAGCCTATTTGAAAGAAAAAAAATTACTGCTTCAAAGCTTTGCTAACAACTTTAAAACTGAGTTAGTTATTACTGAAGATTATATCTACTGCTTTGCTTCCATAAGAAACACTAAAATATTATTCAATTTAATTCCTTTAGCTTCTACAAATATATCAACTAATTCAGGCTTAAAACAGTTAGAAATTGTTTATAATATCAATGAAGAGAATATTCTCGGAAAATATAAAGCGCTGCTTCCATCTGGCTTTCCATTTGAATTTAGAATTATAAACACCTGCAATTCATTTTTGGATTTTGTTAAATCTAATGGAGGCTACCCAACTCGAAAGATGAACATAGAGTTTTTAGCAGCCTTTGAACAATCACTTAAGGCCATTAATAACAATATAATTACACCTGGATCTGTCTGTAAGCTTCAGAGTACCGAAAATCCGCACATATTTAAATTTATTAACATTTACGACTTGATTATTATTATTGATTATCACAAAGCTAACAAGGTTACTTATAGCTCTTAGTGATAATATTTATACAAAACTACTAAAGTATGTTAGAATGAAGAGCGATAACATAAAATATTATTTATTTATATACAAAGGAAGGTAATAAACTTGGTAAATATAGGTGATTACAATAAGCTTAAGATCGCTAGAAAAACTGATTTTGGATGGTTCTTAGATGCTGGTACTGGAAGCACTAAAGACGATATACTTCTTCCAAATAGTAACGCTTTAGATGAGGAGCTGACTATTGGCCACGAAATAGAAGTATTTATTTACAGAGATTCTAAGGACAGATTAGTTGCTACTTTAAAGAAACCTCTTGCAAAGGTAGGCGATTTAGCCTATCTGAAAGTTGTCTCTAACACTAAGATTGGAAGTTTTGTTAACTTTGGTTTGGAAAAGGATATATTAGTTCCTCTTAAAGAAAAGCTATACGGACTAAAGGAAGGAACCAAATATCTGTTTTATATCTATTTAGACAAGACCGAAAGAATAGCTGCTACAACAGATATAGACAGATACTTAGACACTGAGCATCAATATAAGATTGGAGATACAGTAACTGGAACTGTGTATGGCTTTCAAACAAATAAGAGTGTTATGATCGCTGTAGATAATCTACATAAAGGTGTTATACTGCATAATGAATATTTTACAGAGCTAAATCACGGAGATGTCTTAGAATTAACTATAAACAAGATTTATGAGGACGGAAAACTTGGCCTAACTACACGAAAATCAGCTAAGGATGAAGTTACTGCCCTTCAACAGACCATATTGGATTATTTAAAAACCAATAATGGTTCAATGCCTTTTAATGATAAAAGTCATCCGGAAGACATATACGAAACCTTCCACATAAGTAAAAACTATTTTAAGCAGGCTCTTGGCGGGCTGATGAAAAAGAATTTAATAGCTCAAGACATAAATGGAACTAAATTAAAATAATAAAAACATGGGCTGCAGTCATAGTGATTGCAGCCTATGTTTACAAATTAAGTTAATCTGCTGTGCTTAATAATTTAATACAATAAACACAGCAAGTCAATATCTATACCTTAACTATTACTTTATTATCATTGCAGGTTATCTTTAAGTCTTTTCCAGCTATCCTTGTACTAAGTATCACATTGTGTCCCCAAAGCTCTTGAACATGCTTTAAAGTAGCCTCTGCATAATCAAGGTTCAATTCTCTTCCGTCAAAAACATGTTCCAGCATAAGCACTCTAGTTTTTGGGTTCATGTCTATAACCTGAATAACAGGTACCATACCCATGCCGCAGCTTGAGCTCAACACATTTCTTATATTCTCAAAGCCCATATCATCTGAAACTTCCTCAACGAAGTAGCTGTCTCCCTTTTTTACATATTCGAACAAGTGTAGTTCCTCGCAAAGCTCCTGTGTTAGATACCTTCTTAGGAAGGAGGCATCCCTTTCAAGTTCCCTAACCTCAAAAATTTTTTCCCTTCCAAAACGTCTTTCAATATCTTGAAACATCTTGAAGCCGAGATAATAAGGATTTAGGCCACCTCTCCAAGGTGCAACAACATCATTATGCCTTTTTATAAATTCCAGGTGAAGTGAAGCAGGTAGATCAAGTTCATTTAGGATTGTATAGTGCCAATAACTTGCCCATCCTTCATTCATTATCTTTGTCTCTATTTGAGGTATAAAGTACAAGGTTTCTTCCCTTACTATTTCAAGCACATTCTTTTCCCATTCTTCAAGATTTCCATGTTTTAATATAAAATGAATTACATCATCATCAGGTCTAAGTGGAATTCTAGTTATATCAGGCATAGGCGGAGTTTTATACGGTTCAAGAATATTCCTATTCTCAAGTTTCTCATGATACTCAGCCATAAGCTCATTGACAATAGCTCCATCTGAAATCTCTTTCTCTCCAGCAACTCTTGATATTTGAAGCTTTATAGCATGGGCTGCATTTAAAATTCTTTCTACTTTATCATAGCCTATACTTGGATCGTTAATATAATTTCTAATTTTATCTGCATTTCTTTTGAACATTTCAATTGTATAATCTGCTTCAGTACCTTCCTTAAAAAGCCTGTTGTTTTTAAAAAAATCATTATGTCCATATACGTGCGCTATAGTTAAAATCTGAAGCAATAAAGTATTTTCCTTCATCAAATAAGCAAGACATGGATTAGAGTTTATAACCATCTCATAAGGAAGTCCCGTCAGATTATACTTATAAAGCGTTCTATTCTTTTCATAAGCTTTTCCAAAGCTCCAATGAGGATACCTTGAAGGCATCCCCACATAAGCTTCATAGCCTAGCATATCCTGATAACCAATTAACTCAAATTCCTGATCATAATAATCAAGACCCAATTTCTTAGTCAAAGCTTCTATCTTCTCATTCCAGTCCTCTAAGTCTTTAACAAACCACTCCATAATTATTGCCTCCTAGCAGAACTCAGCAGTCGCATAATGACAATCACCATGCTTCCTTTATATCCTTCTTTAAAATCCCTTTCAAGGCTCCCCATAAATCCTGCTTCTGTTTTATAGTTACAGCCACAAACTTTGTGTTTTCAATTTCCTTTATAAGCTTCTCTTTTAATCCTGCATTATAATAGCCAGCCATAATTTCTACATAGCCTACCATATTGCATTTATGTGTGAGTTCCTTGGCAGACTTTATTGCTCTTTCATTATCCTCAGACCAGTTGTCTCCATCGCTAACATTGAAAGTATAAATATTCCAAACGCTTGGGTTGTATCGTGCCTCAATAATTTCAAGTGCTTTCACATATCCGCTTGATATATAAGTTCCTCCAGATTCTACCTTGTGAAAAAATTCATTTTCATTAACCTCTTTAGCAGTAGTAGAATGGCTTATAAAAACAATTTCCACATTAGTATACTTCATTCTTATAAATCTGGATAACACGAAGAAGAAAGAGCGAGCCAAATACTTTTTAGTATTGTCCATAGAACCCGAAGTATCCATTATACAAATTATTGCAGCATTAAATTCTCTCTTCTTTGTCTTTTTAACTCTGTAGTATCTTAAGTCATCCTCTTTAAATGGAAATCTCTCAACCTTCACATATTCATTTAGCTCCTTAAGTGCTCTTTTTTTACCTTGCTTTCTTTTAAGTTTTTCAACGACAGTTCTCTTTTTAGCAAGTCTAGGATTTATGCCATGTCTTTGATAACCTGATCTTTTGGTTGCATTTTCTGAAAGTACTTCAGAAAATTTCTTTTTATCAAGGTCAGGAAGTTCCAAATCTTCCATAAGATAGTTGAGTACTTCATCTATAGAAACCTCAGTCTCGTAGACATCGTCTCCTTCCTCATTTCCTGCGCTTCCGCTTCCCTTCCCCTGCTGGCTTCTATCCGCACCTATTTTGTCTCCTCTTTTTTCCGAACCATCGCCGCTTCCTACACCAGGTACATTTTTACCATATATAAACTGATATTCCTTAAGCCCTCTTATTGGTATCTTTATTTTTTTATTTTTACCTTCGCCTATAATGCTTTCTTCAGATAATATATCGCCAAGATTATCTCTGATAGATTTTTCTACAAGCTGTTTATGTCTTCTTCTATCCTCTATGGACCTGTCATGATCTGCCGGACTATATTCCTTAAAGATAGCCATATTATCAATCCTTCCATAGATTATTAGCTGCATACTTAAGCACAACATCACAGCAGTGCTCGCAGTAACCGTTAGATTTCATTTCCTCAACCATAATGTTATACTTTGATTCTTGATCTTTATCTCTAACTCTTGACTTAGTTACAATCCTTGACAGTTCCTTAACTGAAGCCATAAGTTTCTTTTCTATAGCTTCTCTTAATGGTTCATAGGAACTGTAATCAATAATTCCGCCCTTTCTAACTACATAGAACATATAGGAAGTTACATCAGTTCTGAAACCTTTTGCAGAGTTTTCTGAAACTCCAATCTGTTCTTCAATGGAACGCATAAATTTTTCATCTGGCTGAAGCTCTTCACCTGTAGATTTATCCTTTAACTTAGTTTTATTCACATAGGCTTCAGCATTGTCTATATAGTTGTTAAACAAACTCTCAGCCTGCTCCCTGTAGCTGTGTATAAAGGCCTTTGTAATTTCCTTCTCAAGCGTTTTATTGTATTCTTTTCTAATACTGTCTTGAACAAAGCCAAGATACCTCTTTTTGTCATCCTCTGCAATATCGAGCTCTCTAATTGATCTAATAATGCTTTCCATAATACTTAATGGATTTATACAGTTATGCTCCGAGTTCGAAAGGGCATGGTCTATTGACTTAATAACAAATCTGGTAGATATTCCAGACATGCCTTCTCTCATTCCTGCTTCTTCTCGAAGTTCTGATATATCTATTTTTTTAGTAGTACCCTTTTCCACTATTTCTTCACCATTATATATTTTAAGCTTAGTCATAGGGTCAGCCTTAGCTGAAGGAGTAAGTCTTGAAAGTACTGCAAACATTGCTGCAGTTTCGATAGTATGGGGAGCAATATGAGCCTTGAAATCACTCTTCTTTAAAATCTTTTCATATATCTTAATTTCTTCATTTAGCTCTAGGCAGTAAGGGACTTCTACTTTTACTATTCTATCTAGAATTGCTTCATTGGTGTGATCTGACTTGAATTTGTTCCATTCGGCTTCGTTAGAATGAGCTACAATTACACCGTCAAAGTAAATCATAGAGCCCTTTCCAGGTGAAGGAACCGATTTTTCTTGAGTTGCTGTTATTATGGTATGCAAATACTCTACATCATTTTTGAATACTTCAATAAACTCCACCATGCCCCTGTTTCCTACATTAAAGGCACCGTTCAGAGAGAAAATTCTCGGATCATCCTCTGGATACATATCCATTTTACTAATGTCTACGCTTCCAGTAAGAATTGATGTATCCTGGTTATTGGGATCAACTGGCGGAACAACTCCAATGCCTTTTCTCGATCTAATTGAGAAGGTATTGGTTACTACTGGCACTTTCTCAAATTCACCGTTATACTCATTTTTAAGTCTATACCTGCAAATCGGGCACAAGTCTCCTTCAATTTGTACTCCTAATGCATCTTCAAAGTTCTTTCTAAGATGTTTTGGAATTAAGTGAAGAGGTTCTTCCGCCATAGGACAATTCTTGATAGAATAAATAGGTGGTGAAGATTCTAATGCCTTTTTCAGAGCTTCAACTAAAGAGGACTTACCAGCGCCGACAGGTCCTACTAAATATAAAACCTGTCTAGACTCTTCACCCTTCATTGCTGCAGCATTAAAATAATTGACTATCTTCATAAGTATCTTATCAATACCAAAGAAATCTTCTTTAAAGAAGTTATAGCGTTTAATTATATCATTTCCGTATATCTTTCTAATTCTAGGATTTTCTTCAGGTTTCAATACATCAAAACTCTTCTCAATTATAATATCATGCATTCTCTTGTGCGCTAATTTAGCCAAATCCGGTTCAGTTTTTAAAATTTCAAGGTAGTCAAGCAAGGTCCCTTCAAATTTATTTTTTCTCTGCTGCTCACGATCATTTTCTATTAAGTCTTTAAAGTTCATATAGGGCACCTCCAGAAACTATTATATAATACATTCTATTTTGCAAGCACAGCATTTTATGACTGCAAAATAAATATGTACAAGTCCTAAATATTCTTATAATATGTTATGCAGTTACACTAATTTTCGCAACAAAAAAATAACAGTTATAGCACTGTTATTTTTTTGATTTATATCTAATTTTCCTCGACTAACCTGTTAAAGCCGGCGCCCTTACCCCAAACTGATATTATAGGTACCACATGAATAAACGCATCTGGGTCTACCTTTGCAATAAAGCTCTTAATGAGCATTGACTCACGCGGTGAGCAAACAATTTGAAGCTTAAGTCTTAGCTGCTTATTATAGCCACCTTTTATATCATAAGTACTTACACCTCTTCTAATGGTGTGGAGCACATAATTAGTAATCTCCTCATGTTTTGAACTTATTATTTCAATTTGAACCTTTTTTGAAGTAAAACCAAACATGACTGAATCTATAACCTTCATTGTTATAAACTGTGAAATTATAGCATATAAAGCTATATTCTTGCTGTAAACTATTGCTGAATAAGCAATAATAGCGCCGTCAATAGCTAAAAGTATTTCGCTTATACTTATAAAGTTGAATAGCTTGCAATGAAGAACTTTAGCTATTGTATCAGTCCCTCCAAAGGAAAAGCCCCTCTTAAGCACTAATCCAACTCCTAGACCATAGATTATTCCAAAATATACACAGGATAGCAACATATCATTCTGAATAAAACTGTAATCTATATTTTCAAGTACAATAAGAACTAGTGGAAAAAATATTGAAAGGGTTATTATTTTAAGTGCTTCTTTCTTTCCCATTGTAAGCCATGCTGATAAAAGAACCAAAATAGATAATACATAGTAAATATATGTATACTTAATGTGAATAAAACTCTCAAGTATTATTGAAATACCAGTAATTCCACCTGTTATAAGCCCATTAGGCTTTAATATTGATGTAATAGAAAATGCGGTTAAAATACAGCCAATAGTTACAATGATAATGTCAAGTACTAGTTTGTTAATGTCAATTTTTTTCATACTATCCCCCGAAACTAATTCAATTTTGGCTAAGTTCAACTTGTCCTAGAATAGTATACTTGAAAGCTTTATATTTTCATAGAGGGTTTTAAACAAAAATTTGCTCACCTCTTTTGTTTATAGGATAAATCTCAACAGGCTTATCTTTATTTGCCGAAGCAAATTCCTTTGTTATATAAAAGTCTTCTCTAAAATGCATAGGAATCAAGGATTTGGGCTGAACTTCCTTGATAAAATATGAAGGTCCTAAATCGTAGCTTTCCCTAAGTCTCGGGTCAACTGGAAAAAATGCCACATCAATTTTAGCTCCTTTGATTTTTTCTACTTCCTCCTTAAACATCCTTTCCATCTCAGTATTAAATTCTGTGCTTTCGTCATACCAATGCCACCAGTTCAAATCTCCTGCATGAAATATATTAATTCCATCAACATTAACTAAAAGAGATACCCCTAAATCTGTTGAACCAAAAGCTTTTATCTGAGCCCCATATACACTTAATTGTTCATAAGGAGCAATTACATTTACTTTCTGGTAAACTAGCTTAATATCAATATCATGGCTTAATATATATTCAATGTCCGTTCTTTGCTCTCTCCATTTAAAAATAGCTTCACTGAAATGATCTCCATGACTGTGAGTTGCAAAGACCAGGATTTTTTTGTTTGTATTAGTATCTTCTTCACCTATTACTCCACCGCTACTGTTTCTTTTATGAGAGTTTGAAGCCTCATTATAGTAATCAAAGATAAGAATAAAATTTTCAGTCTCAACCTTGAAACTGCTGTTATATAAATAATTAATTTTCACTATGCCATTTTTCATCTTAATTTCACCTCTTTATAATTATATCACTACCTAACTGTTATTGCCCTATGCAGTCTTTTATTATATGTAAAATAAGGTATAATATTATTATGAAGTATAAGGAAGGAGATTTAGAATGAAGTTTAGGTTTGATCATAATAATATCAATGTTTTTGACTTAGAAAAAAGTATTAAGTTCTACGAAGAGGCTTTAGGTTTTAAAGTTTTGAGAACCTATGAGCCAGAAGATAAGAGTTTCAAGCTCGTTTATGTTGGAGATGGGATTACAAGCCATAGCCTAGAGCTTACCTGGCTTAGAGATAGAAATGAGCCTTATAATCTAGGAGACAACGAAATACATATGTGCGTAACTGTAGATGACTATGAAGCCGCTTACGAACACCATAAAAAAATGGGCTGCATCTGCTATGAAAACATAGGCATGGGACTTTATTTTATAGCTGACCCAGACGGCTACTGGACCGAAATTCTACCAGCAAATAGATAAATTAAGTGAGGTGCATAACGCACCTCATTTAATTTATCTACATATATATATCCGAAAATTCCATGTGAAGATTTTTCTCATATCTTGACTCTTTTTCCTTTGTTAAGTTGTTTTCTGAATCATTTTCCTGTACAAGCTTTGATGGAAGCTGGATAATAAAGTTTGTTCCTTCTCCAAGTCTGCTTTCAGCAAAAATTCTGCCTCCATGCATTTCAACTAAGGATTTAACAAGAGATAAACCTATTCCGCTTCCTTCGTGACTTCTGCTTAAGGATTTGTCAAGTTGAGCAAAACGTTCAAAGATAAATTCTAGCTTATCCTCAGGTATTCCTACACCTGTGTCTTTAATGGATATTTCTACAACTTCTTCCTTATCATAAATGTTTACAAAAATACTTCCGCCCTTGTCAGTAAATTTAACTGCATTAGATAATATATTAAGTATAATTCTTTCAAATTTTTCTTCATCAATTGCAATAACTTTTTCTTCAATCTCAGTATCAAAGATTATCTCAATATCCTGCGATTTAATAAACTCTGCCACAGATTGGCATATTTCCTCTACAAAATATACTATATTATTATTCGATAAATTAAGAGCTAAATGGTTTCCTTCCACCTTTGTCATATCTATTATGTTGTTAATAAGTCTAAGAAGCCTTATGGAATTTTGTTTCATTATGCTCAAATAATATTTTATTTTTTCCTCTCCAAACTTAGTTGAAGCATCTAATGACTCTAAAAGTTGGATTGTACTGCATATAACATTTAGAGGTGTTCTAAGTTCATGGGACAAGTTCGCAAAAAGTTCGGTTCTAAGCTTATCATATTCCTCAAGTTCATGCAGTTTATTTTCCGCAGTTGTCACCTGCTTGGTAAGACTTATAGCCTCCTGCACAGAATTTTTCAGTGCTATGAGAGTATTTACTCTAGCCAAAAGCTCCTGCTGATTAAATGGCTTAGCTAAATAATCATTTGCTCCATATTCAAAAGCTAATACTAGATTTTCCGTATTGTTGTTTGCAGTCATTATAAGAATAGGAAGTTCAAAAAGAGATTTTTTTTGTCTTATAATACTGGAAATCTCACAACCTAATAAATCAGGAATCATCATATCCAGAATAACAAGATCAATATCCTCATGCCTTTCTAAAAGCATTAAGGCCTCCTTCCCAGTACTCGCATTAATAGTAACCAAATTTTCAGTTGTTAAGTAACTTTCAAGTACCCTTCTGTTTACATACTCATCATCAACAATTAAAACTTTATGTCTCCTATTTTCACTAGTTTCAATCCTGCTGCCATCAATGTTAAATCTAGCTGAAGTATCGTTAAACATATCTTCTTCATCATAGGATGATATATTCTGCTTCTGTATGCTTATATTATTATCTCTGTCCTTAAACTTGCATAATGGAAGGGTAAAGCTAAATACACTTCCCTTTCCAGGAACAGATTCTACCCATATAATTCCACCATGAAGCTCTACTATCTTTCTTGTAATATAAAGGCCTAAGCCTGTTCCACCATACTTATCAGAGATGCCTTCAACCTGTTCGTAGATATCAAAAATATTCTCCAATTTATTCTTTGGTATACCTATACCGCTATCTTCAATAGAGACTTCTAGAAAATCTGTTTTAACAGTATATGAAATCTTAATGCTTCCTTGGTAAGTAAATTTAATTGCATTTCCTAGAAGATTAAAAAGTATCTGCATAATTCTTTCTTCATCTCCTAACACGCAAGGTGCTTTCGTGTCAACTAAATTAATAATATTTAAATTTTTATTGTCTAAGGTAAGACCGCAGAACTTTACAATAGACTCTACAAGTTTTCCTATATCTACTGGATTTCTTTGCAGCTTAATATCGCCATTTTTAAGCTTTGAAAGCATTGTAATATCATTAACTAGGTTAGATAACCTCTTAGCACTGGTATTTATTAAAGCTAAGCTCTGTATTTCGTCCTTGCTTAGGTTGCTTGTGCTAATATTCAAGAGTTCGGAAAGCCCTATTATTCCGTTAAGAGGAGTTTTAAGCTCATGTGATGTAACAGCTAAAAATTCATCTTTAAGCTTATTTATAGATTCAAGTTTTTCTGTCATATTCTCAGCATTGTTAAAAGCCATGGATTGCCTCTCAGCAAGCAGGTAAGAATTAACTATTATAAATATTAAAGTACCAAATGGTGCAAAGGAACCTGTAATTATTATGCTGTATTCGTACAATATATCGTTGAGTCTTGTAGCAAACAGTGCAAATAAACCTATAACCATTAAATAATCACTACTGTTCTTTTTTATATATAACCTAGAGATCTTATTTATTAAGTAAATCAGAATTAATACAGTAAATACTTCAAAAGGTAAAATTATATCCATATAATACTTATTAGGACTAACCAAGATTATCAATGCATAAACATAGGCAGAAAGAACAGTTGCCTTAACTAACCAAGTAGAGAGAATGTTATTATAGAAGCTATTCAAAAATAATACTATAAAAGGAATATATAAATAAAAAGTCCAGTGCATTATTTTTCCAGATAATACGTAACTAAAATTTGGAAACAAGTAGAAAATAAATCTCTCACCTAAAAACAAAGTCCTCAGCGCAACTACCAAGCATATAATTGCAAAATATAAAGTTGCCTTGTTCTTTTTTCTTTTTATAAATAATCCTAAGTTATATAGAGCTGCCATCATCGTACTTCCGAAAATAAGCAAATCAAAAGCAAGCTGTTTTCGTGATTTGCTCTCAACTTGTGATGAATCTCCAACAACTATTGTGTCTATAGAGCCAAGCTTAGAATAGAAGTTACTAACCTGAAGAGTTAAATTAACCTCCTCACCTTTTGCTGAAAAACTTCCGTATTTAGGCATAACACGAGGTTTCATTTCCTTCATGTTAGCCCCAACTTCCCCGTTAGAGATTAGTTCGCGATTATTAACCCAAAGTTTGCATGCGCTTTGTAGAAATTCTATTTTTATTGAATTAACATTTTCAGAAGGATTTAAAAGCAGTTTTAATCTTAAAGTACCATATCCTTGAGATGCATATATACCAGGTATAGAAATAATATTCTTATCTCTCAGAACCGCATCATTAAAGTCACTAGGAGTAAGCAGTTGATTTTTATAAAATTCCCACTGCCCGTTCAGCTTCACCATTCCATCCTTTTCAAAATCCCAATTTCTTAGGTCAATTACTCCCTCATATGCAGTCGGCATAGTTTTGTTAGTGCTGCCAATCTTAGTGCTGAAAAATATTAAAGTAAAAATGGCAGTACTCATAATTATAAATAATATGATTAGTCTTATCCTAGCTGATTTAATTAGTTTCATAACAAGCTCCTTAGATATTAAATTACTTAAACCTATATATACATCATTCACCAAATATACTCTTAATTTTACATTTTTCTTAAACAAGTGTACATAGTTTCCTTAAAAAAATAGTTTGTATAAAAAACACCATATTAGAATAAATCTGATGTTTATCCTAATACGGTGTTAATGTCTAATAAGCCTCAGAAAAAATTCTTTCTGCTAAATCACTATAAAACTCCTTGTTTCTAAGCATTTCTATTTCGTATTTATATGGAGCCTTTTTGTCTCCAGCTTCACTTAAAACATACGGAGTTTCCAATATCTTTGGTATATCTTTCAAAGCTTCATGATTAGCCACATAGCAAAGAGCGTCAAAGCCTATGCTTCCCATGCCGATGTTTTCATGTCTGTCTTTTTTAGCTCCCATGGGATTCTTACTGTCATTTAAGTGAACTACTCTAAGTCTTTCAAGACCTATAATCCTATCAAATTCCTCAAGTATTCCATCGAAATTGTTAACTACATCGTAACCTGCATCATTAACATGACAAGTATCAAGACAGATGCTTAGCTTGTCGTTATAAATAACTCCGTCAATAATTTGTGCAAGCTGTTCAAAGGTTCTTCCGCATTCTGAGCCTTTACCAGCCATTGTTTCTAGCGCTATCTGGATATTTTGCTCTTTTGTTATAACTTCGTTAAGCCCCATAATTATCTGCCTAATTCCTTTTTCTTCTCCAGCGCCAACATGGGCTCCTGGGTGAAGCACAATTTGCTTAGCTTTTTGAATTGCCTCTGTCCTTCTGATTTCTTCTCTTAAAAAGTTAACAGCTAATTCAAAGGTTTCAGGCTTCTCACTATTGCCTAAATTTATTATGTAAGGTGCATGCACAACAATTTCTTCAATACTATTAGCATTCATAATTTTCACTGCTGCATCTATATTCAAATCTTCAATTGGTTTTCTTGCTGTGTTTTGTGGAGCGCCAGTGTATATCATAAATGTATTTGCTCCATAAGATAGAGCTTCTTCAACAGAGCCTATCATCATCTTTTTTCCACTCATGGACACATGTGAACCTATCTTAAGCATATTTCATCCTGCCTTTCTTCTTTTGCAAGTATTTTTTATTATATTAATTATACCATAACCAAACAAGAAAATTATTATAAATATATTATATAATAATTATTATTGATAAGAAAGTTGATTTTAAAAAAGTATAATATTAATAAAATCTATTATGCTAAGAACATAACTCTTTATTTGATAATTTAGGAGGATAAAAGATGGGAAGCAAGTATACAGTAAAAGTAAAACAACTTACCAGGCTTGGAATTAGGAAGACAGAAACTGGTGATTACGAATATATAGACCCTAGCGAAAGAAGCAGGTCGAAGTACAAACCTATAAGGAAGTATGATAATAAATAGTAAAGAGAGCCAGCAGTTTGCTCTCTTCTAAATTCAATTGCTTTGATATCACTATAATTCATTAATATTAAATAATTTACTTATCCCCTTTTGAAAAAATATTAACTCAAATTACATAGTTATTTGCATTATATTTTCGTATAATTAATTAATACTAAACAAATCAAAGGAGGTATAAATTATGAAGCCAATTCAAGCTTTCAAAAATATTATATCCGGATTATACTTAAGCCTAAAAAGATTTCCATTAACCATACTACTTTCATTTTTAGTCGCCTCTATTCTGGTAATTATTTCTGAAACCAAGCCATCGCAAGACATTCTTTCTCAGCTGGCAATGACTGTTGCTTTAGGCATACCACTCACCCTATGCATAAAACTTTTCTTTGAAAGCAGAGAGTATAGGAACAATTTGATACTTTATTCCTACTATTTAGCTGGTGCTGTGCTGCTTATCCTTTATTATTTATTTCTGCTTAATGATTTTAATATGGTTGCAGTTACAAGGTATATCGCAGTTAGTCTTGCTTTATATCTATCTTTTATATTTATCCCTTTTTCAGCTCCAAAAAAGTGTTTTGAAAACTATGTAATAAGCCTTCTTTCCGGTTTCTTTATAACAATATTATACTGCATAGTTCTAAATTCAGGCTTAGCTGCCATACTTTTCGCAATTGATAAGCTGCTAGGTATTAGAATCCAAAGTGAAATTTATTATTATACTTTTCTATATGTGATATTTTTATTTGGTGTATCTTACTTTCTTGCTACTATACCTAAAATTGGTGAAGATTTGTCGGCACGTTCTTATCCAAAGCTGTTAAAAATACTTTTCTTATATATTGTAATGCCATTGATAAGCATATATACAATAATACTCTATATCTATTTTGCAAAGATTCTTATCACAACTCAATGGCCAGCTAATATTATTACTAACCTTGTACTGTGGTACTCGGTTATTTCGGTAGTAGTTATATTTTTTATTACACCGCTGGCACTCGAAAGCAAATGGTCAAAGAGTTTTACAAAGTTCTTTCCCAAACTTATACTTCCCGTATTGGCCATGATGTTTATATCAATATTTTTAAGAATCAATGCTTACGGAGTAACCGAAAAAAGATATTATGTAACTGTGCTTGCTTTATGGGTCTTTGCAATGATGCTTTATCTTGGATTTGTAAAGAAATCCAAGAACATAATAATTTTCATTTCACTTTCAATTATTTGCTTAATATCTGTATTTGGTCCTTTAAGCAGCTATTCCGTATCAAAAATGAGTCAAAACAAACGGTTAGAGCAGCTACTTGCTAGAAATAACATGATAAAGGATGGCATTATACAGCCTAACTCAAATGTAACTAAAAAAGACAGAGCTGATATAAGCAGCATACTTCAATATTTCAAGGAGGATCATAGCTTTAAAGCAGCTAAACATCTACCTGAAAATTTTACTCTAGATAATATGTCAAATACCTTTGGCTTTGCATATGAAGCTCCCGAGCATAATTTCCAAAATAATTACTTTTATTTCAGCACGGAAGGACTCTCAAAAACTATAGATATAACTTCCTATGACTATCTCATGGAATCTGTAGCTGCAGGTGGTAGAAGCAACATCGATAAAAACTCACTGTATATATCCTATAGCCCTGACTCAAGTATTGTCAGCATCAATAAGAATGGAAAAGAAATTTATTCAAAAGATTTTAAGACCTTAATATTAGGGCTTGCTGAAAAATATAGTGATAGATTTGAAAAAGGGGAACTACCAATAGAAGAAATGACTTTTATAGACGAAAATGAAAATGTGAATATAAAGTTCATTTTCAGGCATATTTCAGGAACTAAAGAGGCTTCAAACCAAGCATTTTCTAATATAGAAATGAATTTTTATGTACTTTTAAAATTAAAATAGGTATTTAGAAAAACTTCCCCCACATAGTTGTCTTAAAACTGTGAAAACTAAAGCTGTAACGTAATAATATATTTGCATAAAGGAGAATTGCTATGACAAAAGGTGAGAATAAAGCTAAAAACCAAAGACAGAATAAAACTCCAAGCAACAATAAAGGCAACAGCATGGGAATGAATACTCTTCAAACAACTCGTACTGATAAAAATCCTAACCCAAATGCATAGCTACAAAAGAAATAAGCACTGACAGATAATAATGTCAGCGCTTATTTTTTATTTTTTATTCAATTTAAAAGAACTCTTTAAGGATACAATTCTGTTAAATACCAGTTTTTCTTCAGTAGTGTACTTAGTATCTACATTAAAATAGCCGTGTCTGAAAAGCTGAAATTTATCCTGAGGCTTAGCCTGCTTCATAGTTTCTTCAACAAAGCCTTGAAGTATTTCCATAGAGTTTGGATTTATTCTTTCAAGGAAGGATTTATCCTCTCCTTCTTCATTTTCTATAATCAAATTATCATAAAGTCTGAACTCTGCCGGAATTGAATGCTTTGCATCAACCCAGTGAATGGTTCCTTTAACCTTTCTTCCTGTAAAGCCTGAACCGCTCTTTGTTTCTGAATCATAGGTGCAGTGAAGCTCAACTACATTACCATTTTCATCCTTTATGAAATCATTGCACTTTACAAAGTATGCTCCCTTAAGTCTTACTTCGTTGCCAGGGAATAATCTAAAGTATTTCTTTGGAGGTTCCTCCATAAAGTCGTCCTGTTCAATATATATTTCTCTTGAAAATGGTACTTGCCTTGTTCCAGCGGTTGAATCATCAGGATTGTTTTCTATTACAAGCATTTCAACTTGACCTTCTGGGTAGTTAGTTATAACAACCCTTAATGGTCTTATTACTCCCATAGTTCTTGGAGCTTTTGCATGCAGATCCTCTCTAATAAAATGCTCCAGCATTTGTGCATCAACAAGACTATTAGCCTTTGATACACCTATTTCTCTGCAGAAATTTCTAATTGCCTCTGGTGTATAACCTCTTCTTCTAAGACCTGCAATGGTAGGCATACGTGGATCATCCCAGCCATCAGTAATCCCCTGATCTACCAAAGATTTTAAGAATCTCTTGCTCATTACTGTATTAGTTAAGTTCAACCTTGCAAATTCAATCTGTCTTGGCTTATCATCCATTTCGCACTCATAAACTACCCAATCGTATAGTGGTCTGTGATCTTCAAACTCCAGTGTGCATATGGAGTGAGTTACACCTTCAATAGCATCCTCTATTGGATGTGCATAATCGTACATAGGATATATGCACCATTTGTCTCCAGTATTATGGTGAGTAGCGTGTGCTATACGATAAATAATTGGATCTCTCATGTTTATATTAGGAGAGGTCATATCTATTTTAGCCCTTAAAACCTTCTCACCATCTTTAAATTCACCTTTTCTCATTCTTTCAAACAAATCAAGGTTTTCTTCAACGGTTCTATTCCTATATGGGCTTTCCTTACCAGGTTCTTTTAGAGTACCTCTACTTTCTCTAATTTCCTCTGGAGTCATATCGCACACAAAAGCCTTGCCTTTTTTAATTAAAAGAACTGCTCTGCTATACATTTCATCAAAATAATCTGATGCAAACAATAAACTATCCCACTCAAAGCCTAGCCATTTAACATCTTCCTTTATGGATTCAACATATTCTGTATCTTCTTTAACTGGATTGGTGTCATCGAATCTAAGATTTGTCTTTCCTTTGAATTCATCTGCTAATTCAAAATTTAAAACTATAGACTTTGCATGACCAATATGTAAATAGCCATTTGGTTCTGGAGGAAAACGAGTTATAATCTCTTGATGCTTTCCTATTTCTAAATCCTCTATAACAATATTTCTTATAAAGTTTGTTGTAGTACATTTTTCTTCCATAATCATCACCCTTTTGCATTTTTCTTAAATAAATATATCATAATCATACATATTTTTCTATATTTTGCCCTAATTATTTAGATTTATTATTTTGCCAGGCTATGTATTGAAAAGGGTTATTTTAAAGAATAAGAGGCATAATAAGGATACATATTTAACTAAAAATTAAGGTGGTAATATATATGGATGTAAGCATAATTGGAGTTCCAATTTTTTATGGAGCAGACAAACGCGGTCCTGAATATGGTCCTGATAAGCTTAGAGAGAAGAAGGTTGTAGAGGTAATAGGGAAACATAATCATAGAGTTTTCGATTTTGGCGACCTATTCGTGCCTAATGTGAAAGAATATAACAAGTTTTTTTCTCACCCAAAGATGAAGTATCTTGAACCTATAGTTCAGGTTAACAATAATCTCGCTCATATTGTATACTCTTCAATAAAAGCCGGCAGTTTTCCTTTAGTGCTTGGTGGCGACCACTCTCTTGGACTTGGGAGCGTTGCTGGAGTAAGCAGAGCTCTTGAAAACTTTGCAGTAGTATGGGTGGATGCTCATGGAGACATAAACACTCATGAGACAAGTGAAAGCGGAAATGTTCATGGAATGTCTTTGGCTAAGGCTATGGGAATAGGCTTTCCTGACTTGACGGATGTGTACTACAAAGGGCCAAAAATAGACCATGAAAATGTATTTATCGTTGGAGCAAGGGATTTAGACAAGGGAGAATATGACCTTATTAAGAGGGAACAGCTTCATGTTTATACTGCAAAAAGAATTCACGAATATGGTCTTGAACATGTAGTTAATGAAGTTATAAATGATATAAAAGCTAGAAACATCAATGCAATTCATTTAAGCTTTGACTTAGATTTCATAGATGCAAAATTTGTTCCGGGAACAGGTACACCTGTTGCCGATGGAATGTCCATCGAAGACGCTGAAACACTTTTAAAAATGTTTGCTGAAACAAAACTCGTGAAATCAATGGATTTCGTAGAACTAAATCCTCTTTTAGATAGAAACGATACTACTGCAGACTTGGCAATAGATCTTCTTGATTGGACCTTTAAACATATGCAATAAAATATTAAGAGATGCACTACTAAAATAAACTACTTAGAAGACATAAAAGGGGTTTTTGAGCAGAAAACTGATCAAAAATCCCTTTTATATATGTATCTCTAATTTTAACATAACTTTAAATTTGAGACGCAAATTGTTTCTAATTGTATACAATCTCTGGGTTTAAGTCAACACACAGAATATATTTTTTATTATTAATATTTTTAAATACACAGGACATAGTTACGCATAGGGTTCCTGTCGCATTTGATATATATGGTTCAGTAAGATATTTACTGACTTTCATATTTTTAAGGAAGTAGAAGTACTTTTTAAGTGAGTGGTCATCTCCTTTTTTCGCAGGCTTGAAAATAAGATTTTTATGTTTTGAATAGTTTCCATAGGCAGATACTGTATCAGTCACTTGAATCCCCGAAGTATCTAATATATATACACATTCAAATATCTTATAAGAATTAATGATGTTGAGCAGCTTAAAATCAAATCTCTTCTCCTCAACCTGACTTATGTCAGCTAGAGCTACTTTAACAACCTCTTCATATTCCTTGTGCTTAAGCTTTTGAAGTCTTATTTTTTCTGCAAGATAATCTGAGTAATGTGCTGCAACTCTTCTTATTGGCTGATTAAAGGTTTTTATCATGCTGCTTGTTATCTTTTGAGGTGTAGCAAAATAAAAACCCTGAAGCATATCTGCTCCTAATTCTACAGCCTTAAGAGCCTCTTCTTCAGTTTCAATACCCTCAGCAATTACCATTGCCCCTAAAGTCTTACTCAGGTTAACTAATGACTTAAAAACTTCCTGCTTATAATAGTCTACATGAACATCCTTAACGAGCACTCTGTCAATTTTGATGATATCCGGCTGGGTAATCGCAATTCTGTCAAGATTAGATCGTCCTGAACCTACATCGTCCAAAGCTATTAAGAAGCCATAACTCCTATAGTTGTTTACAAAAGCTGCCAAGGCCTGCACATTGCTAACTTTAGATTCAACAATTTCTAAAACAATATTTTCAGGTTTTATGTTGTATTTGTTAACCAAATTGAGTAAAAAACCAGAATCCGCCATTTCATCTGTCATAGTTGAGCCGTCCACATTTAAAAATAAAAGCATATCTTTGTATTTGCCGTAAACTTCTAAGAAGTTTTCTATAGCTTTTTCTCTGCATAGCCTATCTAATTTCAAGCTGCATTTATCTTTTGAAGCTTTTTTAAATAATGGTAGAGGGTCAATAAGTTCGTTTTGATACACACCTCTGCCTAGCCCCTCCAGCCCTATAATTGACTTTTTTACTATAGATACTACTGGCTGATAGTGAACCTCTATGGCAGCCTCCTCAATTATATAGTTCAATATATCGCTAGTTACTTCCTGCATTTAAAGCACCTTCAATTCTAATCAAATAATTAAAGCAAATATATTATATATTTTTATTCCTAATTTAATCTTACCTTCAAATATGACGTTTTGTCTACAATAGATTTGGACTTAGAATATAAAACCTGTTGTCAAATACATATATATGACTTATAATAATAGTTGCAAATGCAACTATTATTATAACCGGTGGTGAAGTTACAAATGACAAAAAATACAGAAACCATGGGAAAGTACATTTCCATACTTTATCGTTCCGGTAGCGTGTTCTTTAATCATAAATTCGAAAAATACAATATAGGCAGCGGGCAATACCCTTTTCTACTTTTCTTGTACCACAATGGAGGCGTTACACAAGAAGAAATGAGCTGCAAACTCTTTATAGACAAAGGCACTACAGCTAAGGCAGTTAAAAAGCTTGAAGATGAGGGCTATATAAAGCGGATGATTGATGAAAAAGACAAGCGTGCTTATAAAGTATATCTTACTGAAGAAGGCAGACAAACTGCTAATGAAGTATTTAAAATACTTTATGAATGGAATGATACTTTAACTTCTGATTTCACTGAAGAAGAAAAAGAGTTAGCTCTAACTTTTCTTCAAAGGATGGTAAAAAATAAAAATAGGATAATACGAAAGGAGAATGTAAATGATTGATAGAGAAAAAAGATTAGCAAATGAAAGTATTCCGAAGCTTTTAATGAGCTTTTCTATCCCAGCTATAATTGGAATGCTTGTTAACGCCTTGTACAACATAGTAGATAGAATTTATATAGGAAAGATGGAGGGGGTTGGCCAATATGCTATTACTGGTGTAGGCTTAAACTTTCCAATAATGACAGTTATAATGGCATTTGCCATGCTTTCAGGTATTGGGGCAGCAGCTACTATATCCATAAGACTTGGTCAAAAGAAAAAAGATGAGGCGGAACATATACTAGGAAACGCTTTTGTACTGTCTATTTTATTCTCAATTATTATAACAATAGTTGGTTTGTTATCAGTAGATAAGCTTCTTCTTATATTTGGCGCTAGCGAAAATACTTTTGGTTATGCAAAAGATTATATTGTAATTATACTTATTGGTACTATATTTAATGTTACAGCTTTTTCAATGAATCATGCTATAAGAGCCTCAGGAAACCCTAAAAGAGCTGCTTCAACAATGCTTATAGGTGCTGTATTAAACACAATTTTAGACCCAATCTTCATATTTACGTTTAATATGGGTGTAAAGGGTGCTGCCTTGGCTACTATTATTTCTCAAGCTGTTTCAGCTGCTTGGGTTATAAGCTATTTCTTAACAGGTAAAAGCAACCTTAAGCTTAAAGTAAGCAACTTTAGGCTTGATGCTCGTATTGTTAAAACAATCTTTGCAATTGGAATGTCTCCTTTTGCGATGCAGCTGGCTGCCAGTGTAGTTTCAATAACTGCAAACAAATCCCTTCTAACTTATGGAGGGGATTTAGCAGTTGGTGCAATGACTGTTATAAACAGTATTTCGACATTGTTCTTGATGCCTATCTTTGGTATAAATCAAGGCTTCCAGCCAATAGTAGGATATAATTATGGTGCAAAAGCATATGACAGAGTCATAGCTACACTTAAGTATGCAATATTTGCTGCTACATCAATAGTTGTTGTGGGCTTCATATTTGTTCAGATCTTTGCACCTCAAGCTATTATGCTGTTTAATGATAATACTGAGCTGGTAGCTATTGGTTCTAAAGGTATCAGAATTTACCTGTTCATGCTTCCTATAATAGGCTTTCAAATAATAAGCACTAACTACTTCCAAAGCATAGGGAAAGCTAAAATATCAATGTTTTTAAGTCTGCTGAGACAGGTTTTACTACTGATTCCGCTTTATGTTCTATTGCCAAGAATATTTGGAACCTTAACAAGTATTTGGTTTGCAGGGCCACTTGCAGATGCTACAGCATCAGTATTAACATCATTTTTCTTGTTTAGAGAGTTGAAGCATTTAAAGGATGCTCATGAAAGCTCAACTGAAAATTCAAAATTAGTTGAAGAGTCTTTATAGACTCTTCTTTTTTATTAATTTAAATAATAATTTATGGAAAAAAGCAAATACTATTATCACAAGATATTATATTTTAAAGGAGATTTTACCAATGAATAACCAAAAGGATATAAAGACTTTATTTTGTCAAACTTATGACATTGGAGAAGATGAAGTAAAAGTTACAGATTTCTCAGACAATACTTTGTCAGTAGAAATTCAAAATCAACCTTTTCACTACACTTATTCCATAGTTAATAAATTGATTCGTTTCAAGCCTGTAGAAAAATAAAAAGAAGCTGCAGAGAGATTACAACTCCCTGCAGCTCAATCAAGTCTTATATGGCAGTATCCGCCTGGATTCTTCTTTAAATAACGCTGATGATACTCTTCTGCTTTATAGTAATTTTCTAAAGACTTAATTTCAGTTACTATCTTTTTCTCATACTTTTTCTGCTCATTTTCTTTGCTTTGTATTATTGCTTGCAAATCATCTTGGTCTATATAATATATTCCAGTTCTGTACTGGCTTCCAATATCATTTCCTTGTCTATTAAGCGCAGTTGGATCTATTATAGTCCAAAATCTCTCTAAAAGTTTTTGTAAAGAAAGCTTTGTTTCATCGTATTTTATCCTGCACACCTCAGCATAGTAAGTATTTTTATAACATACCTCTTCATAAGTTGGATTCGGTGTTCTGCCATTAGCATAACCTACTTCAGTTTCAACTACCCCTTTTATTCGTGAAAAAAACTCTTCAACTCCCCAGAAACAGCCTCCTGCTAGAACTACTTCCTTCATATCATCATACCCTTTTCTACAGCTTATTTTGTATCTTATTTATAAGATTTTCTTCCACAAGCTCGCTCTTGCTAAAGCCTTTTCTAAAGTATCTTATCTGCTTATACTTAATTCCATTCATCTCAAAATCCAAAACATCTATTCTATCCCCAGTATAAACTACCGGTTCTTTTTGCCCTTTTAAAAATATATGAACTTCCATTTAGCACACTCCATTCTATATAGCTAAGGCACCTCAACTCAGGTGCCAGCGACTAACTTATATGTATTATATTGTTTACATTCCAACTTAAAACTAATCCTTTATTTCTGCTATCTTTTACATTGTTAACATACATATTTGCACCCTAAGCACTGGTGTGCAGCCACCCTTTATTCTTAATTTGTAATGTTAGTATACTACCAAAATAATCCTTATACAAGATTTTCTTATATCACTATAAAATTTTACAAGCTTCTTGTGCATTATTTTATTATATTGTAATATAATGATATAAGGATATATTAAGGAGGAATCTGATATGAAAAATGTAATTATGTATACCTCAAGTACATGACCGCACTGCCATACTGCGAAGATGTATCTTCGAGAAAAAGGTATTAGCTATGTTGAAAAAAATATAAGCCTAGATCAATCAGCTAGAGCTGAACTTATGAAGCGTGGAGTAAGAGGTGTTCCTGCCTTTATTATTGGCGATGATGTTGTGGTAGGACTAGATACAAATAAAATAGAAAACTTAATTGATTATACAGTTATAAACTGTCCAAATTGTCCTTCCAGACTTAGACTTCCTAAAAGCAAAGGCAAAATTACTGTAACTTGCCCAAGCTGCAGTCAGGAATTTAAAACAACAACCTAAAAATATAGAGCAGCTGCAAACTGCAGCTGCTCCTCTTGCTTTATATTATTTATTTAAACAAGATTTAAAGTTAATCTTAAGCGTTAACAATTTCCTTTGTATCTCTTGCTATCATAAGCTCCTCATTAGTTGGTATAACAAGAACTCTAACCTTAGAATCCTTATCGCTTATATCGACTGCTTTTCCAAAAGTATTATTTTTTTCTTTGTCTATTTTAACTCCTAAAAACTCCAAACCTTCACAGCAAGCTTCTCTTGCCTTTGAAGAATTCTCGCCGATACCAGCAGTAAATATGATGCAGTCCACTCCGCCTAAAACACCAGCATAATTGCAAATAAAACCTCTTATTTTATAGTGGAATACATCTAAAGCAAGCTTCGCTCTCCTATCTGTTTCAGCCGCAGCCCAAAGGTCTCTAAAGTCGCTGCTAATACCTGATATTCCTAGCACTCCTGATTTTTTATTAAGTATATTGGTTACTTCCTCCACAGATAAATCTAATTCTTCCATCATATAAGCTATTATTGCAGGGTCAATGTTTCCTGATCTTGTACCCATGGCAATACCAGCAAGAGGTGTAAAGCCCATACTTGTTTCAATAGACTTTCCTCCTTTTATAGCAGCTAGGCTTGCTCCATTGCCTAAATGACAAGAAACGATTTTTAAATCATTAATATTCTTTTCAAGCATTTCAGAAGCAACCTGTGAAACATACTTATGTGAAGTTCCATGGAAACCGTATTTTCTTATTTTATTATTTTCATAAAGTTCATAAGGCAGCGGATAAATATATGCATGCTCAGGCATTGTCTGATGGAAGGCTGTGTCAAATACAGCTACCATTGGAGTACTTGGCATAAGGGCTTTACACGCATTAATTCCTATAATATTTGGAGGATTATGAAGAGGGGCTAGTTTAGAGCATTCCTCTAAAGCCTGCATAACTTTTTCATCAATCAATACTGAGCTTGAGTAAAATTCTCCACCGTGAACAACTCTGTGTCCTACAGCTGAAATTTCATCTACACTGTTTATAACTCCGTTAATCTCATCTACTAGAGTATTTAATACTAATTCAATTGCATCCTTATGATCCTGCATACTCTGCTTAATGATGTACTTTTCTCTTCCTTCAACCTTTTGAGTTAAAGTTGATCCTTCAATACCAATTCTTTCAACCAAGCCTTGTGCCAAGCACATTTCATTATCCATGTTGATTAATTGATACTTTAAAGACGAGCTTCCGCAGTTAATTACTAAAATTTTCATATGTTTTCCCCTTCCCTAGCATTACTATATTTATATATTATTTATCACATATTGTATATCACATAGTTTATATTATATATCATATATCTTAATATGTATATAATTAACCGTGTATTTTTGGTGTTTTAAAATATTCTTTAACACATAAATTAAAAGCACCTGATATTTCGGTGCTTCCCAACCTGATACTGTTAAAATACTTAATATATAACAAATTTTAAATAATACTTAATTTTTCTTGAAGCAGATATTACATGAACTGACTGCTCAGACGTATAGTTTCCTTTTTCCAAGTCTTCTACACTAAGCTTAACACCTTGATGTTGCAGCAGTTTTGTAAGGATATACATTTCCGAGTCATATTTATTTTTGTCATCCGAAACTATTACAATAGCCTTTTTTCTTAAGTATAAGCATTCTAATGCTTCAGCCAAGCTAGTTGTCCTTAACATGCTGACCCCTCCCTTTGCTTAAATCTCTATCTACATTATACTATATATTAATCATATATTTCCATACTTCGCCAAATAAAATACTAAAGTTCTCACTTCTTAATAAAAAATCAAAAGAAGCAGCTAAGAAACTAAGCGTTTCCTAGCTACTCCAAAACAGTGCACTATCCTTGATTTATAAACTTCTTCTTGCAAAATCCACAAATTTAAATTTATCAGGTCTATGTCTTGATTCAGTATACTGAAAAAGACTGGTGTCTTCTAAATATACATGGCTCCTTACAACAACAATCATGTCATAACCTTTTAGATCTAAATATGCCTTATCTTCTTCAGTACACGCCTGAACCGTTATTTCTTTTTTTGCATAACCTATTTTTAGTCCTAAGGATTTTTCAAGATGCTCATATATAGAATTTTCACATATATCAACAGTTAGATTAGGAACAAATTTCTCACTCAAATAGTCTTTATCCAAAATAATTTTCTGATCACCTATTTGTCTTATTCTAATAACTTCCCATACCTTACCTTCTTCAGCTAAATCCATATCGTTTTTTAAAAAACTATCCGGCTCAAAAAGCTCAAGTTTTTTAACAGTTGTTTTAGCTTTCATATTCATCTTTTGTGCAAGTTCTTTGAAACTTATTAATCCGGATACAGGGAAATCATATCTGTTTATATCCAATACAAAAGAACCTTTTCCTTGCAGCTTTTGTATATACCCCTTTTGCTCTAGAAGATTTAAAGCTTTTCTAACAGTATCTCTTGAGACACCATAACCTTCCATCAATTCACTTTCAGAAGGAAGCTTTGAATTAGCTTCAAGATATCCGGTTTCGATTCTGCCAACAAAATCATTATAAATACTAAAATATTTGCTATCCATAATTCATCACCGTTGCTATTTTACCACTTCCAAGTCTATTTCACAAGATGATACACTATAGACTCATAGGGTCTTAAACTTATTTTACTAAATTTTTCAGATGAATCCCTATAATTTGATGTTAATATTTTACTTTTATATTCTTTAAAATTGAACTCATCGCTTAGATCAATGTAGGTATTTTCGCCATAGAAATTGTTTATAACAATAAGTTTTTCATTTTTATAGCTTCTCATATATGCATATACTTTTTTGTGATTTTCAAGTAATGGTTTATAATCTCCATAGGCTATAATATCTTGCTCTTTTCTAAGTTGAATTAGCTGTTTATAGTGATAGTAAATAGAATTCTCATCTTTCAGTGCATTATCAGCATTGATATTCATATAATTGCTGCATACTGATATCCAAGGAGTTCCAGTAGTAAATCCCCCATTCGCACTGTTGTTCCACTGAACTGGTGTACGGGAATTATCTCTAGACTTAGCCTGTAGAATCTTAATTATTTTATCTTCCTCTACTCCTTGCTGCTTTAATATGCTGTAGTAGTTTATAGTTTCAATATCCCTATACTGTTCAATACTACTAAAATAGGGATTTGTCATTCCAAATTCTTCTCCCTGGTATATAAAAGGTGTTCCTCTAAGCATATGCACTGCCGTTGCCAGCATCTTTGCTGATTCCATTTGGTATACTTTATCATCGCCAAAGCGAGAAACTATTCTAGGCTGATCATGATTACACCAAAATACAGCATTCCATCCATTTCCTTTTTCCATGCCAACCTGCCAGGAGTTGAGGATGTCCTTAAGCTTTTTAAAGTCAAAGTTCATAAGAGTCCATTTATCTCCATCTTTGTAATCTACTTTCAGATGGTGAAAATTAAATACCATTGATAATTCTCTTTCCTCAGGATTTGAATATCTAATACAGTTGTCTATAGTAGTTGAAGACATTTCACCTACAGTTATAACATCATCCTGTTTTCCAAAACTCTCTTTGTTAAGTTCCTTTAAATATCGGTGAACTCTTGGGCCATCTGTATAAAATTTGCGGCCATCTCCTAGTGTATCATCTTCAAAATTATCCGGCTTTGAAATTAGGTTTACAACATCAAACCTGAAGCCTTTTACACCCTTATCAAGCCAAAAGTTTACAACTTTAAACAGTTCCTCTCTGATCTGCTGATTTTCCCAATTTAAATCTGCTTGAGTAACATCAAATAGATGAAGATAATACTCATCATATTCCTTAATATACTCCCAAGCTGACCCTCCAAACTTTGAATTCCAATTTGTAGGTGCATCGCTATCCTTTGATTTTTTAAAGATATAATAATTCTTATATTTTTGATCTCCCGACAAAGCCTTTTTAAACCATTTGTGCTCTGTGGAAGTATGATTAAAAACCATGTCCAGCATTATTTCTATATTATGCTTACGTGCTTGCGCTACAAGTACTTCAAAATCCTCCATGGTACCAAAGCGAGGATCAATGCTGCAGTAGTCAGCAACGTCATAGCCATTATCCTTTTGAGGCGAATGGTAAAAAGGTGTCAGCCATAAATAATCTACCCCTAGGTCCTGAAGATAATTAAGTTTTTCAGTAACCCCTTTTAGGTCACCATAACCATCCCCATTTGAATCCATAAAAGATTTAGGATAAATTTGATAAACTACGCTCTTTTTAAAGTCTTTCATACTGTACACCTCTTGTTTTATATTTTAAAGCAGAAAAGGAAGGAGTTTAAGCATCCCCCTCCTTTTTTATTCTTAAAACTATTTTTTTACAACTATTTTTCTCTTATTGAAGAAAATTGTTAGTACAAATGGTACGACTATTGCAACCAGCATTGCTAAGGCAAATATACCCATGTACTGAGGCTTTATTGATAAGATGCCTGGAAGTCCACCAACTCCTATGGAGTTAGCCATTACACCTGAACCTACAGATATAACAGCAGCTATACCTGAACCTATCATTGCAGCTAAGAATGGGTATACATATTTAAGGTTTATACCAAACATAGCTGGCTCAGTTACTCCTAGATAACAAGAAATTGCGGCTGGTATTGATATTTGCTTTTCTTCTTCATTGTTTCTGTTTAGATATATAATCGCTAAAACAGCTGAACCTTGTGCAATATTTGATAAAGCTATCATTGGCCAAAGATTTGTTCCACCCAGCTGCCCCATAAGCTGCAGATCTATAGCATTTGTCATATGGTGGAGTCCTGTTATAACCAGCGGTGCGTAAACAAAGCCAAATACTGCTGCAAATAGCCATCCAAAAGCTGAAGTTAGTCCTGAATAAACTATATTGGATATAAAGGATCCAATTTTCCATCCTAATGGGCCTAATATTGTATGTGCTATTAAAACTGTTGGTATAAGTGCAAGAAATGGTACTACTATCATGGAAATTGCTTCTGGAACTGCATCACGAAGCTTAGTTTCCAAAAATGTCAACAGGAAGCCCGCTAGTACTGCAGGGATAACCTGTGCCTGGTAGCCAATCATCTTTATCTGTGCAAAGCCAAAGTTCCATACAGGAATTTCCTTAGCTCCTGCAACAGCATAAGCATTAAGAAGCTGCGGTGACACCAAAGTTAAACCTAAAACTATTCCTAATATCTGAGTTGTACCCATCTTTTTAGAGATTGACCATGTAATTCCTACAGGCAGGAAGTGGAATATAGCTTCACCAATTAACCATAGGAAGTGATGTGTACCTGCCCAAAATTGCGAAACCTCAACCAAAGTCTTAGTACCGCCTTCAAGCATTTTTATATCGCCTATAATATTACGGAAACCAAGTATTAAACCTCCAACAACTATAGCTGGAATAAGTGGTGCAAAGATTTCTGCCAAGTGAGCAATTGCCCTTTGAAGAACATTCATATTTTGTTTTGCTGCCTTCTTCGCTGCATCCTTATCTACACCTTCAATACCAGAGCTTCCTACAAAATCGTTATAAAACGTTGATACTTCATTACCTATTATGACTTGGAACTGACCTGCTTGAGTAAAAGTTCCTTTAACTACCTTCATTTCTTCTATTTTTTTAACATCCGCCTTTGACGCATCATTTAAAACAAAACGCATACGAGTAGCGCAGTGTGTTACTGCGGCAATATTTCCTTTACCTCCAACAAGCTCCAAAAGTATTTTGGCATCATTACTAAACTTACCCATATAATAACCCCCTCTTTCTTTCTATAAGGACAATACAATTATTCCATTAATCAGTAAACATTTTCATATGCTTTTAACTTATACGTACAAGTTGTTCTATGATTAAATTATATCTTGTACGTATATGTCCGTCAATATGTATTTTACTTTTTATTATAACTATTTTCCTATTTATAATAAAAATAGAGTAGCACATCTGCAGAGTATCATTCTGCAGGTGTGCTGCTCGTTGTCTTATCTTATTAATTTACTCCATGTCCTTGGTCCCACAATACCATCTGCAGATAAACCATTATTTCTTTGAAATCTAATTACCTGACCTTTCGTATTAGGTCCAAATATACCATCAACTGCAGTATTAACTCTAGATTGAATGTATCTTACAGCAATACCTCTTGAACCAGCTCTTAAGAGCGGTTTAGCTAGTATTGTATTTATTGCGCCTAAAGTTTTAGGACCTGCTATCCCATCTACTCCTATGCCTGCAATCCTTTGTAATCTTCTAACTGCTTCTCCTGTCCTTCTACCATGAATTCCATCTTCAACTAATGCATTACCATTATTATCTCTAATTTTTAATAGGTTTAGAACTATTTGAAGTTCTAAAGTGCCTGTGTCAGCTCCAGCCACCTTACCGGGACTTGGAGTTGTTTCTGGTTCAGGTTCTACTATAGGTGGTTCTGACGGTTCAGTGATATTAAGCATAGCATATATTTCCTTTTGCACTTCATCCCTAAACATATCAACAGTTCTTCCATACTTTGCAAAGTAAGCAATTGGATCTGTATGGTTAGTTTCTCCCCACCTATCACTCACTTCTGCGTGTGACATTAAAGTATCTTTAGTTATTGTGGTATCTTTAATAATATTAACATGCAGCCAAGCAAAAAGCCAAACTCCTCTTTTCCAAATCTCTTCAAATTTGTCTCTATCATTATAGTTGCACAGCTCTATCCCTATATAACTTCTATTAGCTGTGCCTCCTGCATGCCATGCCTGTTCATTCCAAGGTACAGTTTGAGTTATGCTGTCATAATCTACAAAAGCATGAACAGAAACACTTCTTCCACCTGCCCCGCTATCAAAATATCGAAATTCATCTTCATCAGATGCACCTGGTGTAGCTGTTTCATGAAGGACAGTACCTACGGCATTTAAAGGCTTATAGGATCTGTTTTTTGAAATATATCTCTGAGTAATTGTATAAGCCATATTCTCACCTCGCTTATTATTTCTATATCATATACTATGCAGCTAACCTGGTATTGCTGATAAAATATATGCTATAGCTAAGCCTAATTTTCACTTTGTTCATTTATATTGTAAAATATATGTAATTCCTCCATATTTCATGGCTAATATTTCAATTTGCTTGAGTATGCACCAAAAATGGTGTATATTAGTAATAATGTAAACTATAAAACCATAACATTTAAACGGATTACACTATTTTTGTAAGTTTAACTGGTATAAGAAAAGGCATAACCGCATACATTTTATAGTTTCTAGTAATGGAGGGATAATAGTGTCTAGAAAAATATATATAACTCAGCCTGACAAAGACAAGCTATTAAAAATAATTAATAAGGCTAAATTTGAAAGTTTAGACGATAACTTAAATTTAAAAGACCTTGAGGTAGAAATTATTAGAGCTACTGTTACTGATATTTCAATGCTGCCGAGCAATGTTATTACTATGAATTCAAAGGTTTTATTATTAATGGAAGGTATTGAGGAAGAAGTTACTCTCGTGTATCCTAGTGAAGCTGATATTATAGAAAATAAGATTTCTATATTGTCACCTATCGGAACAGCAATTCTTGGTTATTCAGAAGGTGATATTATAGAATGGAATGTACCAAAAGGAACAGCACAAATTGAAGTAAAGAAAGTGCTTTTTCAACCAGAAGCACTTGGATATTATGACTTGTAAAAGCTATCGGAGTATGCCGATAGCTCTTTTGTTTTGTGCTCATTAAATATCATGGACGAAAAAAACCAGGTGCTATATGCCTGGTTTGAATTAATACATTATTCTAGCATGTCACAAATATAAAATAACTCATCCTTACTTAACTCAATATTTAAGGAATTTCTAAATACTTCATTTGCTGCTTCAAGACATTTTAATGCTAATAAGTTGTAGCTATCTCTTTCCTGTTTGTAGACTAAACCATCCTTTATAACCATTCTCTCTAAAGCACAACCTACATGTACCAAAATCCTTATTCTCATTGCATTATCAAAATTCTTTTTAAGATTATTCTCCAATACACTTAAGAATTCCATCAATACACCAATTATTTTACTTGGATTTAGGTAAGTTAAAAATTGTTTTAAGCTATCCTCACACAAGTCTTTTACAACTGTATTTGTATGTTTTGGGTTTATTTTTATATGGTTGTTCTTAATAATACCAGCTATTACTTCCTCTCCATTGCCTCCAATTAACGCTTCTAATGAGATGAAAGGCGACTCAATATTAGGGTTTAAGATGCCTACTGAGGCAATTATACTAAACTTTTCCTTAAGCGATTCAACCTTTTTATTTAAATCTTTTACACTAACTGGGATAATCTTAATTGTTTCATCAGTTAAACTCTTAATTACATTTGCTACCAACTCTGTTAACTTTTCTGCAGTGCCAACACCGGTGGAGCATATGGTAATTATTGCTTTTTCCTTATCTTCTTCCTTTTTTGACTCTGCTATTAAATTTCCATATCCTTTAAATCCCTTTAGTGAGTCATAAAGTGTATCTAAATCCATATCAAAAAGATTAGATTTTCTCACTGCTTCAAGCACCAAAGCAGTTGAAACCATATCTATTGTCTTAACTTTAATACCTGTCTTATCCGTAATTATGGTATCAAAGTTAGCCAAGGATCCCATATCTACTAATAGTAGAACCCCTCTTCCAGCATTAACTTCTTTAACTTTTTCTATTATTTCATCTAATACTTTCTTAGGGCTAATTTCAAGGGGCATATCTATAGCTTCAACAATGCCTTCACCTAGTAATCTCCTAGTAACACTTACCATACTGCTTGCGGTACTTGTCCCATGCGCTGCTACGATTACTGCAACATGCTCAGTATTTTGATTATCGTCAGTTGTATTTAAAAGTATTGTTAAGTAAATTAGCTCCATTTCCGGTACTAGAATATTATATTTTTCTTCAAAAAGCCTTTTAATCTCTAGGGCAATATTAAATTGTTCTGGGCTGTCTTTTATAATATCTTCAATGTTTTCATACTGTAAGGGTTTCTTAGATTCCACTCTTTTAATAAAAGAGCTTAAATGAAGGCCTAGTGCATATAAAAATCTTTCACTTAACTTTTTATTAAATTTCTTTTCTATAAAAGCCTTTACTTCTTCAGAAAACAGCAGCATATCTTCGCTAATTATCTCTAAAATCTTATTCCTACCCGATGAAGCATTTTTAAATTTATCATAGAAAGATTTTATATGAATATTAATGTCAGTAGTAATAAAGTTCTTTATATACTCTTCATCCACTCCTTCTTCCTTAAGCAGTGCAGCTTTATCTTCTATAATCTTATACAGGTTAAATGGCGGTTCATAGTCGTCACCTTGTATTAGATTCTTACTGCCATTGGGTAAAATTACCATATGAGATTTGGTATACTCCGATATTTCCTCCAGCTCTTTTCTTTTAGAACTTATATTAAAAAGGCCGCTTTTAATATCTGAAGGCAGAGCTTTAAATTCAATATTTATGGATTCTTTATCCTCTATGCAATTTAAAAAGCCTTTAGCACATACAAGTTGTATATTGGATTTCATCTGACCAACGTTACCATAGGAAGCACTTCCTATAAGTGCTTTAACTGCATCAGCCTCAACTTTGATACTTTTGTTAACTCTATGCGCCTCATTGGATAATAAAAATTTAACTATATCAAGCCTGTCCTTTACTGGGCGATCTTCTAAGCTAGGGATGTTTATCACTATTGGAATCCTTCTTACGAAGGTTTTTAGCAGTGAAGATCCAGGTTCTTCAGTAGTTGCTCCAATAATTAAAACATTAGCCTTTCTCTTTCTCTCAGATTCACCTAATCTATTAAAGGTACCAGTATCCATAAAATAAAATATCATTTCCTGGCCTTCAGGTGATAATCTGTGTATTTCATCCAGGAACAATATTCCGTTGTTAGCCTTTTCAACTATTCCTTCTTTTTCGCTTTCTGCTCCAGTAAAGGCACCTTTTATATGTCCGAAAATATGGGATATAAGAAGCTGGGGATTGTTATAATAATCAGCACAGTTAAAAACAATAAAAGGAGCATTTTCTTTAAGTCTCTTAGCATACTTAGCATAGCTGTACATCATATTAGCAAATAAGGTTTTTCCTACACCAGTTTGTCCTACAATTAAGGTGTGTAATCCATTTGGTGGATAAAGCATTGCAGCCTTAGCTTGTTCAATCTGATTTTTTAATCCAGAATCAGCACCAATAAGAGAACTAAAAGGCGATTGGTCTGTTACTTCAGTTTTTTCTTCATTTACTAATTCTTGAAAATCTTTTATTTCGCAGAGCCCCTCTTTTAGTTTTAATCCCATAAGCTTTTCAACCACTGTCTTGTCAATATACAATACCGGCCTGCCCTTAATCCTTAGAACTTTATTCTGTCTTAATAGTGTATTAAGCTCCATACTTACGTTATTTCTTAATATCCCTAAAGCCTCAGATATTTCACTTGCACTAAATCCTTTATTATTCTTTAAATCTTCTATATTTAATACTTGAGATTTCTCCATAAGATAGTTATAAATCTTATCTATTCGTTTCATGAACCCTCCTGTATTCCTCTATGGTACGTAAAGACTATTAATCTTTACGCCTCCTGTATTCCTCTATGGTACATAAAGATTATTAATCTTTATGCCTCCTGTATTCCTCTTCAGTACCCAAAGTTCATTAATCTTTGTGCCACCTGTAGTTTCTAAAACAATAACAAAACAGCACTGTATCAATGTGTATCAATACACTTTGATACAATTATAGCATGTTTTATTAAAAATGTGTACCCTAATCGGTCATGAGATAAAAATAAGGCGCTGTTCAGGAATAATGTTGTTTTACATGTTATATTAAGTTGTAGAAATGTTCGAACAAGCATTAATAATATTTTAATTATTAGTCTTATATACGAAGTGATAGTTTCCTAAACTTTATATAACATAAGGATTTTCAACACTATTCTTGAACAGCACCAAAATAAAAAAGCCTTATTCTACAACGAGATTAAGATGAGCTTTTCTTAAATCTCGATTGCAACGCTCTTTTCACCACATCAAAAAAACCTAACGAACGAACCATATGACTTGGATCTACATATTTTGAAACAGCACGAAGCACTGTCTTTGGTTCTTTAGAAGAAAAAGTATAGGCACCATTTTTCTTTGTTTGGATGGCATATCGCGGAATCCACTTTCCTTTTAGAAGTACAGATGCAATAACATAGTCCACCTCTTCCCAAGGAATTTGAATAAACTTTCGAGAATCTCGAGAATTATAAAACTCAAAACCCTTGTCACCAACCATGACTTTACCATAATCTGTTAGTCCCGTAAAAGCTGTTGCATCAATTACTAGATCCACCTTTGTATTGAGTGACTGAATCATACGCTCTACCTCTTTTCTAGTTTTACACACATTGTTTCTATCTATATGTTTTTAAAGGAAATAAGGATCCATTGGTAAAAAACCACATAAATAAAATTTAACAAAAGCCCAGGCTATAAGCCTAGGCTGAGTATAAAATATTACATTAAGCCAATTAAGTGGAATACAATACCAATAGCGAATAGTGCAAGGATAATAATAATTGGAGATACTTTCTTCTTAAGTAACCACATACAAATAAGTGTCACTATTAATCCTGCAAGTCCGGGAATCAATGAATCCAAGTTGCTTTGTAAGGTTGTAATCTTAGTATCAGTTAAGGACAAACCAGCTGCTTGCTGAAGCAGAGCTTCTTTAATACCTTCAGCCCCAGCAGGAAGCTTGTTCCAATCAATGTAAGCACCCTCACTTAACTTAACGGAGGATACTACAGGTTTGAATCCAACAGATACCCATCTGTTAACCAAGGAGCCTAAAATGAACATACCAAGGATGGATGCACCTTTTGTAATATCTTGTAGTAAACCACCAGATAAATCGTCAGTAATACGAGAGCCTGCTTTGTAACCAAACTCTTGCGTATACCACATAAATCCCATACGGATAATATTCCAAGCAAAGAAAAATATAATTGGTCCAAGGATGTTGCCACTTAATGCAAGTGAAGCAGCTAGTGCCCCTAAAATCGGCCTAACAGTAAACCAGAAAACTGGATCTCCGATACCAGCTAAGGGCCCCATCATACCAACCTTAACACCTTGAATAGTTATGTCATCGATTGGCGCGCCATTTGCTCGTTCTTCCTCTAAAGCCAATGTTACACCAATAACTGGTGAAGCTACATATGGGTGAGTATTAAAGAACTCCAAGTGACGTTCTAATGCAGCTGCACGTTCTTCTTTAGTCTTATATAATTTTTTGATTGCCGGAATCATTGCAAATGCCCAACCACCGTTTTGCATTCTTTCATAGTTCCAAGATCCTTGAAGAAAAAATGAACGCAACCAAACAGAAATACGATCTTTTTTTGTTAATTTTAATTCCTTTGACATTTTCCTGCTCTCCCCCTTCTTAGTAACTATCTATAAGATCACCTAATGGATCACCAGTATTTGAGTTTCCGCCATTACCTGAACCGCCTTGTTTACTAAGCGAAATGTAAAGAAGAGCTAAAGCTACACCAATTGCACCTAGTCCAATAAGAGTAATTTGTGAAACAGTTGCTAATACAAAACCAATTGCAAAGAACGGCCATACCTCTCTGGTAGCCATCATGTTTATTACCATTGCATAACCAACAGCTACAACCATTCCACCACCGATTGCGAGTCCTCCTGTTAACCAAGTTGGCATGGCTTCAAGTAATGCACGAATTGGATTAGCACCAATTGCTATTATAAGGCCTGCTGGAATTGCAATACGTACACCTTGCATACAAATAGCAGCAATTTGCCATGCTTCAACTGTTCTGAAATTTCCCTCTTTAGCCGCAGCATCCATAAAATGTACAAAGGCAGTAGCAATAGTACGAACAATAATTGTTAATAATAATCCTGCAACTGCAAGTGGAACAGCAATAGCTATAGCGGAAGAAACGCCTGCTTCACCCTGTCCGCTAAGAACCAGAATGATTGCGGATGCAACAGATGCTAAGGCTGCATCAGGTGCTACGGCAGCACCTATATTTGCCCAGCCTAAGGCAATCATTTGAAGAGTACCACCTAAAATTAGGCACGGTACTAAGTTACCAGTAACTAATCCGATTAGAGTACAGGCAACTATTGGTTGGTGAAATTGAAATTCATCCAGGATACCTTCCACACCAGCCAGAAATGCTATAATTATGACTAACATTATTTGAATTATACTTAGAGTCACGATTATTGAACCTCCTTATTTATCTAAAATAGTTAGATTATTTTACTTTGTTTAATTCCTCTTGTGCTTTTTTAAGGATTTCTTCCATATTTCCTTTTGAATCATTCGGAACTTTACGAACATCAAAATTAAGTCCTGCCTGTTTTAGCTTATTAAAAGTATCTATATCATTTTGATTAAAAGCAAGAACTTTGTTTGGTTGCACTTTACCTATAGAGTGAGCCATAGAACCAACATTAATTGTCTTTAGTGGTACTCCTCCTTCTACCGCTCTAAGTAAATCTTGTGGATTTTCAAAAAGTAGCATTGCACGTTGTCCACCAAAATGCTCTTTATCTTTTGCAAGTTTAATCATATGATCAATTGGAACAACATGAGCTTTAACTCCTGGAGGAGCAGCCTGCTGTATAAGTTTCTTACGAAGCTCATCTTTAGCTACTGAGTCTGACACAACAATAATTCTTGTTGGTTGTACAGTTTTTGTCCAAGCAGTTGCAACCTGCCCATGAAGCAAGCGAGAATCAATACGAGCTAAAACATATTCGAAGGATCCAGGTGCACCTGCATTGAACTTAACTGCCGAAGCTTCTAACGATTTAGATTTATCTGCTGGTTCCAGTTCTTCAGGCTTAACTTGAACTCCTTCTCTTGATGTTTTTAATATATTAGCTGCAATTTCCTGTGCGGATTCCATTGAAAAACGTGATCCAAAAGCTTCAAGCACCATTGGCAGATTCATGCCGGCTACGATTGCCCATTTATCTTTGTGTTCTTCAAATAGACTGCTGGCTTGGTTAAATGGTGTACCGCCCCAAAGATCAACTAAAAATAAAACCTCATCTTGGCTTTCAAAGGATGCAATTGCATCTTTCAATTTTGCTTTATAATCATCAGGACCTTCACTAGGCAGCAACGTAACAGCTTGCACGTTTTCTTGTTCTCCGAAGATCATCGTACCGGATTGCAAGATGCCTTTAGCGAATTCTCCGTGACTAGCAAGAATAATTCCTACCATCTTTATACCTCCTCGTATTCCTATTAGGTGCATAAAGCTTATTAATCTCTATGCTCCTATTTTTCATATGTTACAGTAAAATTTATAAATAAGTTCTAAGGAACCTGTAACCAAAATTAATGATTGTGATTTTTTTTCTGAATTAACTCAAACAGATTATGTTTTCGATCAGCGGGAACTTTTCGAACTTCTAATTCCACATCAAGTTCTTTTAGCTTAAGAAACATTTTAATGTCTTCATCATCTACTGAAATAAAGTTTGTCAACATTGTCTTTCCTTCTTTGAAAGACATGCCCCCTATATTCACACTCTTTATGTCTACTCCGCCTTCAACCATTTTAACTACGTCTGTTGGATTAGTGAATAAAAACAAAACTCTGTCATTTTCATACATAGGATTTTTGTATGCTCTTATTGCCTTTTCAATCTCTACTACGCTTACTTTAATTCCAGGTGGGGCAACTTGAACTAAAAGTATTTTTCTAAGAGAATCATTAGCGGCATTGTCATTGCATACTATTATTCTGTTACATTTTGTTTCTTTTGACCAAACTGTTGCTACCTGTCCGTGTATTAATCTGTCATCAATTCTTGCTAAAACAATTTTCATTTTATAAATCATCCTCTTCACTTTGTAATAAAGTTTTTTTGGCGAGTTTATCCCTTGACTAGCGCTGCTTTAGCTATATTTAAAAGTTCTTCAACACTTAAAAACTTCTATGTATCAATTAATAGCAAATGTCATGCCAATAAAGTGTATTAAATACTCTTAAATTGCTTAAGGCTATATGTACCAATGGTTTAACATTTAATTTTAGTTATTGTAATCTTTTTCTTTAATACGCTTTCTATGAACTTTGATACACTTTTATTCTTGTTTCAAACCATTTTGATATACTTATTCTGATATTTCTACAATATAACGAGTTTCTTCTTCATTTGGCATAATATTTAAAGAATCTTTAAATATATAGTTTCCTTTATAGGTAAGTTTTATTATATTTTTAAATACATAACACCTTTAATCAGTATCCTTTCAAGTTTACACCCTAAAGGCGCTTATGAACAAAGCTATTCTTTTCACAGCATCCTGCGTGTATGATTATTTTAATACTCATAGTATTGTGGAATTCTATCCTATGCTCTTTTTCTGATACACTTAAAAGTTTTATTAATACACTAGTATTTTTATAAATTCACAGGATCTACTGAAGCTGCTATATTAACCTCATTGAAAAATCGTCAAGTTTAAGCTGGATGCTCTTTTATTCAAAGTTAATCTATATTTTTTACCTTAGGTTCTAAGCTAATGATTATGGAAGTATTGTTCGTGATCAATAAATTATAAATAAGCGAACTACTAATAATTATTAGCAAAATTCACCTCCAAATCATACTATAAAGTATGTTCATATTTTTTATTGGAGGTTTTCATATGAGAAAAAAACAGCTCACTTTATTTTCTTTAATTTTTTCCTTTATACTTATAGCAACCTTGTTTAGCGGCTGCACCAGTAAGAGTTCCCAAACTACTGTTAAAGTAAGACTAAACGAAGTTACCCGTTCCATTTTCTATGCTCCTATGTATGCAGCAATTAGCGAAGGTTTCTTTAAAGAAGAAGGAATCGAAATCGACCTCACAACTGGAGAAGGCGCAGATAAGACAATGCAGCAGGTTTTAAGCGGCAATGTTGATATTGGTTTTTCAGGGCCTGAGCAGGTAATTTATATCTACAATCAAAAACGTGAGGATTATCCTGTAGTATTTGGACAGCTTACTCAAAAGGATGGTTCCTTCATAGTTTCTAGGCAGGATGAAAAGAACTTTAATTGGGAAACCTTAAGAGGTAAAAAACTTCTAGGCGGAAGACCTGGTGGAGTCCCTCAAATGGCACTTGAATATGTTTTGAAAAATAAGGGAATTGATCCAAACAAGGATTTGGACATGATAACAAACATCGCATTTGCAGCAGTTACTGGAGCCTTCAAAGGCGGAACAGCTCAATATGCAGCTTTGTTCGAGCCTAACGCAAGTTTACTGAGAAAAGATAATACTGGTTATGTTGTGGCTTCTGTTGGTGCTGAAGCAGGTACTATACCTTACACATGTTTCTATGCAACAAAATCATATATTGAAAAGAATCCTCAAGTCATAGAGAAGTTCACAAGAGCTATCTATAAGGGACAGTTATGGGTTCAAAAGAATACAGAAGCAGATGTAGCTAAATCCATTAAGTCCTTCTTCCCTGGCACAGATGAAGAAGTTATAGTTAGTGTTATTAAGAACTATAAGGCTATTGAAGCTTATGCTCCTAATCTAGTGTTAAAAGAATCAGATATGACAAGACTTATGGATATTATCCAATCCTACAAAGCTGACTTGATAACTGAAAGACCACCTTACAGCAAGATAGTAAATAACAGTTTTGCTGAGAAAGCTATAAAAGATGTGAAATAAATAAAATGGCATACCGAGTTCGGTATGCCATTTGTAAGGTGTTCTTTATTTCCTATTTTTATGAAATACTTACTGATTTCTTTCTTAATTCACAGTCAAAGTTTTTCAGTTTTCATCCATTTTTAAAAGTTCTACAAAGAAAATTGAATATTGCCTTTGCAAACGCTAAGCTTCCATGTGGTTTTGGCGATAATTTTGATTTCTAAACCCAGGTATATCTTATACAGGATTTATACCACACATGTTCCTGTACATCCATTCTCCTATGGAACCATATTCATAGCCACAATCATAGCAGTCTGTGTATTAACAGCACTTCTACCGTTAGATGTAAAATACTCTTAGTATTGCTTGTCTTACTTCCTCTGTCAGGTTGAAATATTCTCTTTATATTTCTTGTTTACCTAGAACTTTAGCTGCCTTAGAAACCCAAACATGTAATACTTTTTGGGTTACCCCGAATATTATTTCTCATACAAAAATTTCTCAGGAAGTGTTACCTTAAAGTCTCTTCCCAAATCTCTAAAATTTTGTGGTGTAATAGTTTGTAATTTGTCAGGTCTCATTGATAGCATTTTTATAATAATTTCAGCTGATTTCTCAACTGTATGCATAAGTCCAAAAGTAAAATCAAAATCTTCACCAGAGCAGAACATGCCATGATGAGCCCATACTGCAACATCATACTCTTTCATTAGTTCGCTGGTAGCTACTGCAATATCACGTCCTCCTGGAACCATCCAAGGTACTATGCCTATACCGTCTGGAAATACAACAGGACATTCCGTAGCCATTTCCCACAATTCGCGAGTAAAAACTTTATCCTCTAAAGGAAGTATAAAGGTTAGAGCAATTACATTTGTTGTATGAGCGTGATATATTACTCTATGCTTTCCACCTGATGATATCATTTTTACTTCATGATTCATAAGATGAGAAGTGAGCTCGCTGGTTGGTCGTCCGCCATTTACAAGCCCCCAGCAGATTCTGTAATTTTCACCTTTATCATCTAGTTCTATTATTGCCATAGAATCTTCAGGCTTTATAATTATATTTCTAAAAAATTTGCCGCTGCCTGTTACTAGGAAATACTCCCCTTCAAGCTTTGGTACACTGGTACCTATAGCCTCCCATTCACCCTCTTTATTTAAAGCTTCAGCAACACTTTCAACTTCTTCCTTCTTTATTCTATAAGTTAAGTTTCCACCGTTTCTTTCATGCCAACCTTGCTCCCATCCATCATTTGCCATACGAATAAAGCCTTGTACAAATTCTGAATCTAGTACTCTCATTTATAAACCCTCACTTTCTATAATTAGTTTCTCTTACTTAAAACTTCTTTCTCGTATTTCTTTACTTCTTTAAACCAATCTTCCTTTTGCAACACTCCGTTTATTTCGCAGAAGTAATTCCATACATCTCCTATAGGATATAATTTTAATTCCTCTTGAAGCATCATAAGTTCTGTAAATTTTCTTGTGTTTTGAAGCTCAGTTAATTTTTCTTCTGGAAGTAAAAGTGCATTTAAAAGTGCCTTTTGCATATTTCTCATACCAACCACCCAAGCTGAAATTCTGTTTATGCTTGCATCAAAGAAATCAAGTGCCAATATAACTCTATCTGAGCCATTTCTAATAATTTCCTTTGCAATTTCCTTTGTCTCTTCATCAAATAAAACTACATGGTCGCTGTCCCAACGCACTGATCTTGTTACATGAAGAGCAACTTTATCAGAAAACAGCAGCATGGAGGAGATTTTATCTGCCACAGATTCTGTTGTATGATAATGCCCATTGTCCAATAAACAAAGCAAGTCCTTTTTAGCTGCATAATTCATGTAGAATTCATGAGAACCTACAGTATAACTTTCAACACCAATTCCAAAAACCTTTGATTCTACTGCTACATAAACCTTACTCTTGTCATAAGGAATAGAAAGAATCTGATCTAAAGAATCTTTTAGTCTTGCTCTTGGTGCCATTCTATCTGCTGGTATATCTTTAAAACCATCTGGTATCCAAATGTTTAGAGTACATGGTGTGTGGAGCTCTGTTGCAAAATATTCAGCTATACGAAGACAGCACTTTCCATGCTCAATCCAGAAACTCCTTATTTCTTCATCCTCACTTGATAGAGTCGCATTTGAAGCCTTAGTGTGAGAAAAATAAGTTGGGTTAAAATCTATTCCAAGCTTTCTTTCCTTTGCAAATTCAACCCACTTTTTAAAGTGCTTTGGCTCAAGCTTATCACGATCTACCTGCTCATTTTCTCCAAATATTGCATAGCTTGCATGTAAATTTATTCTGTGACCTCCTGGTATAAGACTTAAAGCCTTATCAATATCTGTCATTAATTCTTCTGGATTTCTGGCTTTTCCAGGATAGGTGCCTGTTGCCTGAATTCCTCCTGATAAGCTTGAAGCTCCTTCAAAGCCTGATACATCATCTCCCTGCCAGCAGTGCATAGAGATAGGTATTTGTTTAAGTGTTTCTATAGCTGCATCTGTATCTACACCTACTCTTTTATATATTTCTTTTACGGATTCATAACGTTCCTTAATTGTCATAGTATTTCCTCCTGCTATTTATATATTTTTATTTCAAAGGATTTATATATACAGTTTCTTGCCTCCTGTAAATCAGTCAGATCATCATTCATCATCATTTGAATTGCTAAATTTCCTACAGCCGTAGCCTCTACAGGACCTGCAGCAACCTTTCTTCCAGTATATTTTGCTGTAAGCTGATTAAGGTATTCTGCATTGGCTCCTCCCCCTACAACATAAATCTGGTCATAACTTAAGCCAGTAAGTTCTTCTATTTCTTTAATTGTATTTCCATAGCATAAAGCCAAGCTGTTATAGATTACCGCAGCAAACTCTCCATCAGTAACTGGCTCCTGCTGTTTTGTTTCTCTGCAATATTTCTTTATTTCATTAAGCATACTTTCTGGTGCTAAAAACCCGCTGTTGTTACAGTCTACTATAGTGCTTATACTTTCTTTTGACGCCATATCACATAGCTCAGCAAACGAATGCATTGTACTAAATTCTTTTCTTGCACACTGAATCATCCAAAGCCCCATTATGTTTTTCAAGTATCTGAATCTGTAGTCATAGCCGCCTTCATTTGTAAAGTTGAGCACCATGCTTTTTAGGGAACAATCTGCTTTAGCTCTCTCTATTCCCATAAGGGACCAGGTTCCTGAACTAATATATAAAGTGTCTTCCTTATTTGAGGGTACTGCTATTATCGCGGAACCAGTATCATGAGTTGCAGGCATAACAATCTGACAATCATAGCCTATTTCCTTCTGAATTTCCTTAGTAAGTCCTCCAAGAACTGTACCTGGTGTAACTATATCTAGAAAAATTTCCTGTGGAAATCCTAACTGTTCTATTAGTTCTCTGTCCCAATCCTTTGTTTCTGGGCTAACAAGCTGGGTAGTAGTAGCATTAGTATATTCTGTTTTCTTAACTCCACTTAACAGGTAATGGAAATAGTCAGGAATCATTAGCATGCTTTTAGCCTTCTTTATATATTTAGGATGTTTTTCCTTAACAGCCATCAATTGATAGATTGTATTAAAAATCTGCTTCTGTATACCTGTTCTTTCATAAAGGCTTTCTTCTGATATAATTGAATATACTTTTTCATCCATACCTTTTGTTCTGCTGTCTCTATATGCTGCAGTATTTCCTAATATGTTATCATTTTCATCAAGAAGTACAAAGTCAACAGCCCATGTATCTATTGAAGCGCTTCTTGGAACCTTTCCAATGTCTTTACACTTCTTCATTCCAGCTTTTATTTCGTAAAATAGCTTATCTAAATTCCAGCAGAGTTCATGGTTTTTCATCTCCATTGTGTTTTCAAATCGATATATTTCTTCTAGAATTATTTTTCCATCTTTAATATATCCAAGTATATGTCTTCCACTGGATGCTCCAATGTCTATGGCTAAATAATAATTATTCATTGCTCTTCCCCTTTCCAAAGCTTGCCCTATATCAACATTTTATAGTGATAAGGGATATAAAAAAAGAACACCATTTGTAAAAAAAGTGTCCTTATTTGTAAATTTGGCTTATTTAATTTTCTGCTTTTCTATATTGCTTTGGCGAAACACCATACCTGGCTTTGAAAATACGATGGAAGTAACTTAAATTGTCATAGCCTACAGCATAGCCAACATCGGATACCGGCATGTTTGTGCTATTAAGTAGAAATGCAGCCTGAATAAGCCGTTTCGTTTGAACAAGCTCCGTATAAGTTTTCCCCGTAAGCTTCTTAATTTGCCTGCTGATCCAGTATAAATCAAAATGCAAAGCCTCTGCAAGAGCTGATAATTCACCATCCTTATAATGTTCCTCTATAAATCTATATACCGTTAAGATAAGTCCCTGCTCAAAAAGATTCCTGCCTACTGTCACTTTATCTGTATGGTTCATTAACTGCAAAAACATTAGTCCCATTGTAAGTTGATTTATACTGCGCTTATTCAGCTGATTATTAGTGAGAGTCCAAATGAGATTTTCCACAAGGTTTTGAATTGGCAGAACATCTGCAACCTTAAAATGAAGATAGCCAATATTATAGTCCGTACTTCTAAGACATCCTATAATAAAGTGCCTTACCATATTTTCCTCCTCACCAATCATTTTTAAGGATTGATCAAAAAATTCAGGAAGAATAATAAAATTTACTGCAACGTCGTTGCCCTCTGCAGGTAAAATCTCCTGAGTGGCATTTTGATTAAGAAATAAAAGTTCCCCTTTATTCAAGGTAACCTTGTCTCCATTAATAATATGCTCTGTTTTCCCCTCACACATGTATACAACTTCTACATAATTATGGGTATGCATTGGAAAATGAACAAACCTTGTATGAGTTCTAACTTCAATCAATTTACCGCTGTCTAACAGTTTTCTGCTATCTACTATAGTTGACTTTGAGCTCATATATAATTCTTTATCAATTTGATTTTTACCATGCAATATACCAATCTCTTCCTTTGTGAGATGCTTTAGCTTTTGTAGAATATCTTTATTCATCTTTCACCTATGTTATATAATTCAAATTATTTCTCTTTAAAATAAGACTTACTATCTATTTTCATTTTAGTATAATTTCCATCTAGGTGCTATCAATACTCCCATAGGCTTTAGCTGATATTCATATGCCCAGCTAGTACCCTCAGTTCGCCATGCATTAGGACCAAACCAAGTTGTTGAGTGATTGCAGTTGTGAACTGTACCAAAAGTATTAACTCTATTTCCGAAGGCTGTAATATCAATTACATGAGTTCCTTCCTTCACCTTTCCCAGACTTAAAGTATAAGGAGCAAAAGCAATCTTACCCTTTTCTACTCCATCAAAAGATACTGATAGAAGTGGATTTCTAAACTGTGAAGCTTCAAGCACTAATTCACCTTCCTGACTTTCAATTAAGCAGTGATAGGTTACGTTTCCAGTATAAAAAGGCAGTCCTTGCTTAGTCCAATCCCCAAAGGCTAATATTTCTACAGGTTTTATTATTTTTGCCCTGCTTCCCTTTACCTCTACTCCAAAGTCTCCAAGCAGATAACACCATTCCACATTTGTCTTTGAATTAAAAGGGATATTTAAAATTATTTCTGATTTACCTTCTTGTAAACTTGGAAGTTTTATTTTTTTAATACACTCATCAACGTACCAGCCTTCTATGAGTTTTTCCATTTTACTTCCATTTATTATTATTTCTGCAGCCTCTGCATTTTCTATAGCTAAATAAGGATTTTTTACTGCTATCTCTGATTCAATAGTGAATTTTAGGCTAAGCTTATGTTCAAGTTTTTCTTCTTCAGGATTAACCCAAGGCTGTGCAAACGCCTCCATCCTTAGTGGATATCCTAACTTTTCTCTAAACTTATTATCAATTCGTAGTAGTTCCTCTCTTTCATTCCACTCTCCTCCATCAAAAGAGTATTCCGCCATATCAAGTAAAAGACAATTTGGTTCGGAAAGTGATACTGGTACAAGGTCCTTTAAATGTAACTCATTGATGTGCTGTTTATTTTCATCTCTTAATGAGTTTTCTTTTATAGGTTCTCCTTCTTCAAGACAAAGCAATAGACTGTCATGCTGTGAAAATTCATGTTTAATCCAAGTTTCATCACCCTTGATTAGAGCAGGATAAGGATAAACCTCTCCGTTCATAGCATTATATACTTGTATATTCCATTTTCCGTTAACTTTAATGTTAATCTTTTCCATAGATGCTATATCGGGATTATTCATCTTTTTAACATGACAAATAAATAGCCATCTCCTGCCTTCATCCTCTCTCATTTGATAAAATAAGTTATCCGAAGCTGATCCATCTTCTTTCCTTATATCTATCTCTCTATAGCCTTCAAGCGCTTTTAATATCCTGTTCTTTGTAAAAGGAATATTTGAACACTTATGAGCCAGTTCTTTAACTCTATTGGACTTTACAGCATCTACCAATGTTGGAATCTCACCAATAAATATGATTTTACCTCCTGCCTCCGAGAAAGCCTCCAATCTTTCTACAGTAGTTGAACGCAGAGTCTCACAATTAGGCACTAATACAACATCATAATTCATTTTCCCAACCTTTACAGGTGTAGCTGCTTCTAATGAAGTTTGATCAGGAAACAGAGATTCAGCAATAAAATCAAAATCAATAAGTCCAAATAATAACCATTCAATAATATTTTCAAAGTTATTCTGCATCTCCTCACGTATTACTGCTGTCTGCTCTTCTGGACCGAAGTGTATCCAGTATGACTCTATTGGGTGTATAACTCCAACCTTAACACGAGCTTTACCTCTTGTCATAACTGTGTTTAAACGGCTAAAGTAATTCTCTATCAATGAATATTCCTTATACCAGGGAGACTGATAACCAATACTTGCAGGATAATCTCTCTTAGCTTCTCCCTCCATGGATACCCAACTCAGGTGGTGGACACGTGTTGTGACCCCTAATGCTGCCTGCCAGTCCCCTGCCAATTTATGTCCTCTAAAATCAAAATCCCAGTTTGTTACTCCATAAATCTCGCTTAAAACCCCAGGGCATCCAAATTGATGAGCTGCACTTTGAGCCTGTTTTGCAGTTGAATATTCTCTATCATCACATAACATGTCTATACCTGGAAGCTGAAAAGAACGATAGGAACGCATTGCTTCTCCTAAGGCTCTCGTTTGAGAATTAAGAGTTGGCTCCTCCATCATATGGCCAGTAAGCATTATTCTATGAGCTTTGCACCAATTACCTACAGTATCTGCAAAAGCTGAAGAGAATCTTTCGCTTAAATGGTCATGATATAGATATCTTACCTTAGATATTTTACCCTCTGAAAGCTCCCAAAAAATCTCTGGAAGATAATCAAGAATACTATTTCCATAAGCTTTTTTATAAGTTTCATCAAAATCATCTGTGAAGGGCAATATTATCTCCTTTTCTTCTTCAGCATAACCTAGATTTTCCTTATGACAAAATTGAGGCTCGTCTGTAAATATTGCTGGTATTGACTTTCCGAAGTCGTCTCCAAATTTACTATAGTATCTTTCGTGAGTTACTTCTATAAATTTATTAATTGCTTTCGGATCTAATGTATTTACATAGGCTTGGTTATTAAACCAAGGATTAATACCAGCGGTTTCAAGATAGGCCAACCAAACCTTAGCCCCTATAGAAGTTGATTCATTATCTTTTAATCTCTTATAGCTTGCCAGGCGCCCATTATCTAGTATTACTTCATACCTTGCAAGCATCTTCCTATCGCTACTTCTCTGTGGTCTTGCTGATGAAGTATACTCACTTGCAGCTAGATCTTCCCCTTCATAAGGTTTTGGTGTAAATACAAGAAATCTAGATATATATTTCTTTTCCTTTGTAACTAACCCGCCAGCTGATCCTGAAGGCCATCTATCCTCATCATATAGCCAGCAGAGCATTTTATTTTCTTTAGCTTTATCATTACACTCTTCTACAAGCTTCATAAATTCATCACTTAAATACTCTATAGCCATACCGGTACGGCAATGAATATGAAAACCTCCCATTCCCATTTCCTTAAGCTGGTCAATTTCTTTTAACAGCAGTTCTTTATCTATCTTGCAATTCCAAGCCCAGAAAGGAGTCCCTCTGTACTCTGAGGTGGGATTACTGAAAAGTTCTGTACATAGTTTTTTCTCTTTATTTCTAGGATAAAGCATAAATTCACCTCATTATTAAAAATACAAAGGAGCTGTCTTTAATTTTAACTTTAAGACAACTCCTTTTTTAAAAGAACTATTTTATATTTTTGTATTACTTTAATATTTCTTTGAGTTCGCCCTTTACCTTATTCCAATTTTCTGTCCACCACTTATCTGCAGTGGCTGAACCCATTTTCTTAATATCAGCTATCATGCTGTCCTTAGTTGAAGCAAATTCTGCATCACTCTTAGCTAATACTACTTTTGAAACATTTTTCTTCACATAGTCCTCTATGTCAGCTGTTATTTTCTTAATATCATTTGGTATTACAGGCATAACAGTTTTCATTTCAGGAGTATATGATGGAGCTTTTAATTTTCCTTCTTTTTCAAGCTTAGTGAATAACTCACCAGGTACTGAAACTCCATATTTGTCGCTGTAATCTTTATATCCAGCATTATTTCTGCTTGCATATGCTGCTTTACCGTAAGTAAATAAATCCATTGGAGACTTATCAATTTCACTTACTGATTGTGGTAAGAAGCCTGAAAGTTTTTGATATGCATTTATTCCAGTATTGTTAAGGAAGTTTTTATCATTCTTTTGAGCTTCTAATGTTTCTGGCTTAACAACTGACTTGCCATCTACTATATCCCACTGAGTTCCTTTTACTCCGCTAAATATAGTTCTTGACCCCTCAGGTGAGAAAGTGTAGTTTAGAAGGTCCATTACTCTATCAGGAACCTTGCAGTCCTTACCTATGAATAATTGGAAAACTCCATTAGTTCCAATGTAACTTTCATTAACATAAGTATTGTTGTAACCAAAATCACCCGGAATTGGAATACCTATATAAGATGCTAGCTTAGCATCTGGATTTGCTGAGTTTCCTACTACACCTGTGTAAATTTCATCTGGCTGCCAGAATGCTGGAACAGTTAAGAACTGACCTGCTTTAGCCTTCGCCATATAGTTATCATATTTATTTATAAAGAAGTCCGGGTCAAGTATGCCTGCTTTATTAGCCTTATAATAGAATTCTGCAGCTCTCCAGAATAAGCTATTCTTATCAGTGAAAGATGCTTCTAAATTATCATCTGGAGTTTGGTTATACATTACATTCATGTCTTTCATACCATTTGGATAAGCGAATTGAGTAGCAAAATTCCAAAGGCCCCAATCCTGCCATCCTGAAATTCCATAAACAGGTTTTCCGTCTTTAGTTGTTGGATGAGCCTTCTGCATTTTAGCAAGTACATTTATAAACTCATCTAGCGTCTTTATTTCAGGAGCTCCTGCTTCTTTGTAATAATCCCATCTTGTATAGAATGAGGTTAAATTTGGCTGGAAGTCTTGAACCTTTCCGCCTGTCGGATTACCATTGAGTACTGGAAGAAAGTACTGTTTTCCATCTCCTCCGCTTTTATATTTTTTATAGATTGCTAATGGTTTTGCATGATATTTTAAAATATTTTGTCCATTGCTCTTTAGCAAATCATCAATAGGTAAAGCTAACTTATTAGTCAATACTGTTGGGATATTATCATTAGTAACAAAGTTTAAGTCATAAACGTCGCCGCCTGCAAGCATTACTTTAGACTTATCAGGACTTCCAGCTATTACATTGATCTTAACTCCTGTTTGCTTCTCAATTTCTTTCGCAACATCATTTGCTGATGAAGCAGTAAAAGCATCTTCGAAATACCAGTCTATTGTAACTGGCTTTTTAGATTTTTCACCTTGTGAGTTTTCATTAGCTGGTTGACTTTTGTTACATCCAGAAGCTGTTGTAAAGATACTTATAACCAAACCTAATGCTAATACTCTTGATAGAATCTTTTTACATAACATTTGCATGCTCCCCCTAAAATAATATTTAGTTACTTCTATATTAATATAATTAGTATAGACTTTAAAATGGTAACATCTACCCTTTCACAGCCCCCATCATTATTCCTTTTACAAAATACTTTTGCATAAAAGGATAAACAAGCAATATTGGAAGTGTTACAACAACAGTTATTGTCATTCTTATTGATTCCGGCGATAAATTTTTTAAGGCTGATACATTAACATTGCCGACGTTAGCTGATGCTGCAATACTCTGGGCCTGATTCAAATAATTGTACAGAATAAGCTGCAGTGTCTGCAGATTTTTGCTAGCTACAAGGAAAAAATTATCATGCCAGGTGTTCCACTGGCCTACTGACGCAAATACCACAATAGTTGCTAATATCGGTTTGCTTAAAGGAAGAATAATCTTCCAGAATACTGTAAAGTAGCCTGCTCCATCTATCATAGCGGACTCTTCTAATGAAGCCGGCAATTGCTCGAAAAAGGTTTTTAAAAGTATTATATAGTAGGCATTAACGGCGTAAGGTAGTATATAAAGCAGAAAGTTATTTTTTAGTCCAAGGTTTTTCATAGTAATATACCAAGGAATAAGCCCTGCATTTAAATACATTGCCATAGCACATATTCTGTAGATAATTTTTCTATAAGGTAGTTCGTTCTTTGAAACTGCATAGGCAAACAAACTGGATAGCACTAGCGTAATAGTTGTACCAATTAATGTCCTAGCAAGTGAAACTATAAATGCTGAAAAAATTCCGTTAAGGTTGAAAATTTGGGAATAAGAATCAAGTTTAAATCCAGCAGGTAGAAGATATATACCGCGAGCTGTTTTATCTGGATTGCTTATTGAAAATATAAAAACGTAATAAAAAGGATATATGCAGATGAGCATAAAAAGTATTAATATTATTGTGTTAATAACGTCAAAAGTCATATCTCCAATACGTATTTTTCTTCTATTCATTTGCAAAAGTCCTCCTTTCCAAATTTATATAAATGCTGTTCCTCTTATTTTTTTTGCGACAAAGTTGCATATAAACAAAATTGTGATACTGATGGCGCTCTTAAACATGCCTACTGCTGTTGCAAAAGAATACTGAGCATTCTGTATTCCTGACCTATATACATAGAAGTCAAGCACATCTAGCTTATTTGCTACTATAGGATTATTAAATACGAAAAACTGATCAAATCCATTTGATAGTATATTACTTGCTTGTAAAAGCAATAATACTAGGAAGGTCTCTGATATACCCGGCAATGTAATGTAAATAATCTTATGAAATCTATTAGCTCCATCCACTGTGGCTGCCTCATATAACTCCTGATCTATTCCTGTTATAGCTGCTAAGTATATAATAGTGTTCCATCCTGCTGTTTTCCAAACTACAATAAGTGCTTGTATTATCCACGCATGATCAGCATTAGCTAGGATATTTACTCCCTGTGAATTTGGATTTATCATTTTTACTAAGGAATTAAGCATACCTTCATTTGAAAATATGGCATATAGGAAAGCGTAGACTAATATCCAGCTTATAAAGTTTGGTAAAGTTGTGGTAGTTTGAATTAGTTTTTGCAAGCGTTTACTCTTTAGTTCGGAAATCATCACTGCTAATATAACTGGAAAAAAGCTAAATAGTAAGTTTAATAAACTGATTGACAGGGTATTTACTAAGACACTCCTAATTTGTAGTTCTGTAACTGCCATCTTTATATATTTTAATCCTGCAAAAGTCTCAGCATTTAATTTAATGCCAGGCATATAATCGAAAAATGCATAACTCCATCCAAACAACGGAAGATAACTAAAGGTAATGAGTAACAATAGAGGCGGTATCGCCATTAACAACAGTGTTGCCTTTCCAGATCTATTTTGTTTTTTGTATTTACTCAAACCTGTTTTTTTGTGTTTTGCTACTTGCATGTTCAACTTAAGAACCTCCTCTCCTCTTCATACTCATATGATACTATCTTTCTTTTTTTTAATATATAAATGATTCTACGAATTTTTGCACTATTATACTAGCTTTGCATCGCAGTCAAAAAACTAGATATTATTATTGCATTATTTTACGAATTATTAATTTTCAAGCATTTAAGACATTACAAAAGGTATAGGTGCTGTATTAAATACAACCTCTATACCTTTCTAGGAAAATAAAATCTTTAATTAAGTTTTGGTATCTTCAAGCTTACTGTTGTGCCTTTTCCTTCTATACTATCCAAGTGCATTCCATACTCATATCCAAAAAATAATTTTATTCTTTTATTTACATTTACAAGGCCAATACTTTTTTCTTCTTCTTTATCTTCTATGACCTCTTGAGTTTCAGTTTCATTTAATTTCTTTTGAATATTTTCTATAATGTCCTTTTTCATTCCTTCACCATTATCCTTAACTTTTACTAAAATATCCTGTCCTGAACTTTCAGCACTAATAACAATCCTAATTTCAGGACGTTTTTCCTCTAATCCATGCAAAATGCTATTTTCAACTATAGGTTGAAGCACAAACTTTATTATTTTAAAGTTATTAAATTCCTCACTTATCCTTATTTCCAGCTTTAGTACTTCACCATACCTGTAATTCATAACCCTTACATAATTTTCTATATATAAGGTTTCTTCGGAAATTGTGCAAAGAGGATTGTTTTTTTTAAATATTGGCCTTAGCATATTACCAAGAACAGTAATAGCATCTGCAACATTTGTCGCATTTGCTCCATAAGCCATCCACTTAATAGTATTTAAAGAATTATATAAAAAATGCGGATTTATTTGGGCTTGCAAGGCTTCGATTTCATACCTTCTCTTCTTTTCTTCAATAACCTTTACTTCATATACAAGTCCATTTATGCTTTGTGACATCTTATTAAATTGTCTTCCTACATAATCTAGTTCGTTATTCACATTTAAATCAAGAGTTGTATTTAAATCTCCACCCTGCATTTTCTTCATGGCACTTACTAAATGATTCAAGGGATTAGTTATTCTATAAATCCAATAACCTGAAATAATAAAGGAGGCAATTACACTTAATACATTGACTATAATAATAGTTAATCGTAATAATCGAATATCACTATAATATATATTGTAAGGTATTTCTGCCACAAGATGCCAATCCTTCATTATAACGTTTCCATTAACCACATGTCTTTTATCGTCTTTTGCATCATAAACAAAGCTGCTATTTACTTTTTTATTTTTTATGTCATCAAATATCACGCTCTCTGTTTTAAGAGAAGACTTGTCTGCGCTTGAGACAATTATTCCCTTGTCATCAGTAATGTACATATTAATTCCAGATTGATTATTAAGGTTGTTATACATGCTTGTGAAATTTGATTCATAAAGATTTATAACAATAGATCCAACCACAACTTGTACAGAGTCCTTTAAACTTCTTGATGCTGTAATTAAACGCTGGTTAGCTCCTGTGTATCCATATCTTTGAATATCAAAGTCTCCTGCAATAAAGCTTCCATTCCAAATAGTACTTATAGGGTTTTCTTTTATGCTTTTGTATATATCCGAAGAATAAAAAAAACAATTTGATGGGTTAACTCTATAATAGTCAAATCTACTTCTAGTGGATGCAAAAATTACCCCATTTTCACCAAATACATATATAGAATGAATTGCTCTATTGTTATCTATGTAAGCTTCCAGCCTTTCTACAACAGATTTTGCAGTTTGAACTTTTAAGTAATCATTTAAGTTATCGTAATTCAACATGTTCTGAATATTAATATCTGATGAAATTAAATTAATAACTCTATTAACTTCATTGTCTAAAAAAGATATATTATATTCAGCCTGGTTTATACGCTCCTCAACAATTACCTCCATTTGCTTTTTCATAATATCAAAAACATTTACATATACCAATACGGAACCTACAGCAAGAATTAAAAAAGTCATTGCCATAAAAGATATGATAAGCTGAGTTTTAAACTTTAAGCTAATTCCCTTTCCTCTTAAGAACTTATTCTTGCCTGATATCATTCCTATAACATATTTCCTAAACATGTCCCCTCCTATATTCGTTAGGTGTCATTCCCACAACTTTTTTGAAAAGTCTGTTGAAGTAACTATCATGAGAAAATCCAACCTCTTCAGCAACCCTGTAGGACTTCATAGGAGTATCTCTAAGTAATTTTTTTGCTTCTTCCAATCTAACTTGATTTAAAACGTCTACATAATTAACGTTAAGCTCCTTTTTAAATAAGCTGCTGAGATAATTGGGGCTGATACAAACCTCATTAGCTACTTGCTGAAGCGAAATATTTTCTTTATAGTTTTGTTTAATGAATTTAATTGACTCAACAATCTCACGACTGTAATTGTGCAATTTGCTGTCTAGTTTCTTTAAGTCCCTCATATACTCTTCGAAAACAATCAATGATTGTTTATAAGTATCCACATCATCAATTCTTTTAATAAATTCCATTAAAATTGATGAAACCGAAACATCCGACATATTAAACATGATTGGAATAACATCCAGCAGTTTGCATAGTTCTCTTAAAACAGCTTTCTTCTCAACCCTTTTACTAACCATTTGTTCCTTAAATATAGTTTTAAGTTTCATAGCTTGTTCATTTTCAATTAACTTCTGTGAAACCGCTCCACCCAGTTGCAAGTTCATTTTCTCTATAACGTCTTTATATAGACCTTCATAATTTATTTCTTTTGAATAGATTATAGCGCTTTGTCCATAAAAAAACTTTAGTTCAATAGCCTTTAAAGCATCTTCATAGCCTTTTCTTAATGATTTATATCCATCGTTGATTTCACTTGCGCCAAAGGACACACTCACATTAAAGAAGGATCTAAATACTCGCATTAAGTGTTCAAGTATCTTATTTATTTCAGCTGATACTTTGTAATCGTTTGAAATATCATTAAAACTAAATAAAATTATAAATCTTCTTTGATCATCTTGAAAAACTTCACCGCGTCCATAGCTGTCAAGCACTTCGTTAATCATATTGAGAAGTGAAAATCTAATAAGCCCGCCTTTTTCATCCTTAAAAACGCCCTTGAGCTTATTATATTCATCTATTTCCATAACACATACAACAAGCCTTGCTGGATTAATTCTGCAGTCTAATTCCTTTAATTGTCTTTGAAAATCTTCATCTTTATAAAAATTATAGAATAAAAAACCCTTAAAAAGATTCTCTTTAAGAAAAATCGTATCCTTATCTTCCTGGTTATGATTATGATTTTTACCCTTGCTATGATTAAGTTTGTCCTTTACTTTTAGAAGAACCTGCTCCATTTCTGCAAAGGTCATAGTTAGTTTAAGTATATAATCACATACTCCTAATCTCATTGCACTTTTGACCAAATCAAATTCCTCAAGACAAGAAAGTATAACTATTTGGGTTAATTTATCCTGCTCTCTTATTTTTCCTATAAGTTCCATACCACTCATAATGGGCATCTTTATGTCAGTGATAACTAAGTCCGGCAACTCATTTTGATATATTTCCCATGCATCTTTTCCATTTGAAGCTTCATCAATGACCTGCATATCGAATTTATCCCATTTTATAGAGTTAATAATTCCATTCCTTACGAGTATCTCATCTTCTACAATTAACACCTTGTACATTAAATCCCCCTTTAAAGCATGGATTATATTAATAATTAATCCTATCATATTATTGTTTTTATATTCAACACAATATTACTTCCATCTGAAAAGTACTGACACCTTTGAATAGAAAAAATGCTACCAGTACATGCTAAAGAAGAGCATAAATAGACTTGTAATTTCAAATCTGTTTACACTCTCACTTTATTGTTGATTATTTTGTGGAATCATCTAGTATTAATATCCAGTCGTTATTTCTACCATTTGAAGGAGCAGTAAAATGTTGAACTCCATCATTAGAGTATTGATCGATATATAGAAACTTCCCATTTCTCGGGTTATACCATTGAGCCTTTATATTACATCCTGATATTCTACCCATGTTAACTTTAATAGGCAGCCCATTTGGGCTGTATATATAAGCATAATCTTTTCCTCTTGCTGCTTGTAAATGACTTGCCCCTGAATAATTTTCAGCAATTAAATCTTGATCAGGAATCATATCAAGAAATGTTCTTGATTCAATTAACGCTCTCGCATATTTCATCTGGCCTGCGCCCGGACGATCCAGAGCTGTTTTCCAATCCATTATATAAAAGTCATCTGGCTCTGTGCACATGCACCATACAGTACTATGGCCATAGGTATGACCAAAGGCCCCAGCAAATAAAGCCCAGTAAGTTGCTTGTCTTACATCAAAGTCATCAAAGAAGCCATTTTCAGCTTTAAAGCTGATTGGAAAATCTTCATAACGAGGTTCTCCATCAAAAGTAGGCTTAATAGGCTCCTTTAAGTAATCTTCGCTGACAAACAGATAATTTTTCAAATTCAGGCTTCCATGTCCCGATTGGATCATATTAAAATCCAGCCACTGTTCATCATGAAGATGATAGGCAGATGAACGCTCTCCTGCGGTGTGGAAAGTCATTAGATGCTTTCCGTTATCTCCTTCTCTTATACCTCTAGCCATTTCATTTATCACATCAAAATGTCTTGTAGTTGTCAGATATCTGTCACCGCCTAAAATCCATATTATATTCTTTTTATACTTATAGCGTTCACCTAGCCATTTGCCATATACCCTTGCATTTTCAGCATTGAATATTTCTGGTCCTTTTCCATCACACTTGTTAAACTTATCTCCCCAAGTAGGAAGCAATGCAATATATAAACCCAAAGATGCAGCCTTATCTATTATATAATCCATATGATCCCAATAAGTATATTTATTTTCTCCTTCAACACATATGTCAGGCATTGCAGGATCATATTCACCTTTACTGTTTTTTAATAATGGCTTTCTTCCATATGCATTAGCAATTTCTAAACCGTAAAATTCAGCTAAAGCTACAGCTTGTATTACATTAAACTCTTTTTCCGCTCTGTTCTGAAGATAGAGTTCTGCCTCTTCCCTACTAAGTTTATGAAAAAGCTCCCAAGCTGTATCCCCCAGCCAAAAGAAAGGACTTCCATCCTCTTTTACTATAAACCTCTTATTATCACTTATTTTAAGTTCTAAAATCTTTTCCATATTATCACCCTGTTTATTAAGACTTATTCTACTTTTCTAGGAGCTTTAAGTTTTTCTCAATTAATTCACTTCGTTGTGCTGCACATTCTAGGGAACGGAATCTATCCTCTGGAGTATTGAAAACATAATCCATCAATTTTACTTTTGTAGTGGTTGCAACATGCATTCTTGTGTCGCTGGACGCATAGTAAATAAAAACTTCTTCACTTTCGTTCACTACTGCTCCATTACAGAATATTACGTTAGACACATCTCCAACTCTTTCTTCATCATAAGGGGATATAAAATGTCCTCCCGGTATAGCTGTAATTTCAGCTGGATTTTCCAAGCTTGTTGCAAACGCATATAGTACATATCTTAGTCCTGCTGCAGTATTACGTACTCCATGAGCAATATGAATCCAGCCCTTGTCTGTTTTTATAGGTGCAGGTCCCTGTCCATTTTTCACTTCATATATGGTATGATATCTTTTCTCATGAATTACTTTCTCTTGTACTATTGCAGGTTTTGTAATGTCTTTACATAATCCAAAAGCAATTCCACCGCCGCTCCCTGTGGAAATAAATCCATCTTGGGGACGAGTATAAAATGCATATTGACTATCAACAAATTCCGGATGAATCACAACATTTCGCTGCTGAGGAGATGGAGTTTTAATATTGGGAAGTCTTTCCCAGGTCTTCATATCCTTTGTTCTTACCAAGCCAGCTTGAGCAACAGCACTTGATGTATCAAAAGCAGATGCCTCAGGATCCTTTCTTTCAGAGCAATAAATTCCATAAATCCATCCATCTTCATGCTGTACTAATCTCATGTCATATATATTTGTTTCTTCTTTATCTATGTCTTCCCAGGATATAGGGTAATCCCAAAATCTAAAGTTATCAATTCCATTATCACTTTCAGCTACAGCAAAAAATGACTTTCTGTCTAAACCTTCTACACGAGCTACTAAATAGTACTTTCCGTTTAGATAAATAGCTCCTGCATTAAGAGTAGCATTGATTCCCAATCTCTCCATAAAATAAGGGTTTGTTTCTTTATTCAAATCATATCTCCAGTAGATAGGGGTATGATGTCTTGTAAGCACAGGATATTCATACCTATCATATATCCCATTATAAAAATCATCTTTTTTTATGTTTTCTCTACTTAATAGCTTCTCTTGTTTTTCTAGTAATTCATAATATTTTTCATGAATCATACATTCACATCCTTATATTTATTTAAAAACACATATCTCTATATATTACTTTCTGGAACGATAGCTCCTTCTTCTTTTAGTATTTTTCTCAGCTTCATTATGTCAATATCCCTTACCTGAACATTACTTTTAATACTTAATACTGCTGCTGCAGCAGCTGCTTGTCCCATAGCCATACAAGATGCTTTAATTCTATAGGCTGAATTAGCCAGCCTGTCACCAGAAATACATCTGCCTGCCACCATAACATTTGAAAATCCCTTTGGAATTAATGCTCCTAGAGGTATTACAGGCACCTTTCCCTTATCTAAAAAAATATTTTCCAAGGTATTTTCTCCCTTTGTATGCAAATCCACAGGATAATAAGTATAGCAAACTGCATCATTAAAAAGTTTGGCCTTCAGATAATCTTCAACGGTTATATATTTATCTCCTATAATACGCCTTGTTTCTCTTATGCATACTTCATTGCCACAGGCAACAGGTTCTATATTCTCAGCACCATTTACATACTTTCGTGCCCATTTTATTATGCGATTTACAGATTTACGTCCTTCTACTTCAGCACAAGCCTTACTTTCATTATCTACTCCATTAACCTCAATATGATTGATGTTGTTTCCGTAGTGGCTGAATATTACCATAGAATTTCCGGACCAATAATCTTCTCTTGTTAGCTCTCCCTTTTGTCTGGCATAGCTAAAGGCTTCCTCAACTTGGACTTCCTTAATATCTTTTAAGTCATACCCAGTTGGGTAAAATCTTAGTGTTCCCGGCTGAACTTCCTTGGTAAAAGGATCTCCGAGCTCATATTCAGCTCCACCCATTGCACAAACATCACCATCTCCTGTACAATCAATTATCATTTTTCCTTTCAAAGCTTCTGGTCCGTTTTTTGAAGCAAGAATAATTCCTTTAACCTTCTTAAAGCCCTCTTCTTTAGAAACTATAACGTCTATAATCTGCTGAAGCAAAAATACCTTTACATTGGCTTCAGCACACATTTCATCCATCATATATGCTGCCATAGGACCATTTACTTTAACTCCTAATTCCCAATGAGGTACACCAAACTTAAAGTCAGGTATTTTTGCAAACCCTTCCTTTTCAAGTCGCTTCATAAGCTCCCAGCCCACACCTGATATTATTTGTTTATCACCTGCAAAGAACAATGCCACTTCAGTATTTCCACCTGTGGTTATTGCCCCTCCAAGAGCCCCATATTGCTCCACTAAGGCAACCTTTAATCCCAATCTTCCTGCTTGCACAGCTGCTGAAAAACCTGCTGGTCCACCACCGCAGACAATTATGTCATATTCATCTATAACTTTTAGTCTTTTTGTATAGTCAAGGAACAAAATAAAACCTCCCCACTATTTCTAAACAACTTATCTAATTATCTAAATACTCATAGGTAGCCATTTTATTATTTCCTGAGCTACAATTCCATGACCTGCCCGGTTTGGGTGATTAACACTTATAAGGAAATCCTCTGTCGCATAGCCTAGCTCTAGTTTTTTACTTAATGCTGCATAGGAATCTACAAGTCCCACAGAATATTCCTCAGCAAGATTTCTTATCATCTGTGCAAGACAGGACAGATCTGATTGAAGACTATTCGCATCATAATAAACCTGACCGCAATCTAAGGTTGGTGTCAGAAGCAATATCTTAATATTTCTTTCAAGCGATGCTTCAATCATTGTCCTCCAAGCTGCTTCAACTTCTATCCTGTTGTTAAAACGATCATTTAGTGCATAATCAATAGTTATTAAATCAGGGTTATGAGATAAAGTATCCCTTTCAAATCTATTAACTCCCTGAACAGCACCTTCACCGCCTATAGCACTTGTAATAACATTTGTTACAGAAAAGGGAAATCTTTTGCACAGCAGCTGCCGCATCAAATGTGGATATGCATCAAGAGCACGTACAATGCCTTTAGTTGTGTATCCTGCAGGAACACTATGTCCATGGCAAACAATATTAATAGTTCGATTTTCCGGACTGACTTTGCAAAGCTCTTTAACAATTGGTAAAAGATATTCATTTCTTTCTGCCAGCATAAACTTCGCTCCTTATATTTATATTTCATAATTTATTGTTAGATTTCTTTTAAATATACTTTTTCATACTCATATGATACTATCTTTATTTATACAAAATATATAAATAAATCTACGAATTCTTATACAATTATACTGACATACCTATAAGAAAAGGGTCTCCATAGATTTTTTTATAATATCTTACGATTTATTAACTATAAAGGCATAGGATTTATAGTTTCTTTAATTCCTATGCCTTCTTACTTTATTAATTCAATTTACAAATCAATTGAAGGGAGTTGAAATCATCAGTTCACCTGTTATATTTATCGCTTCCAGCACAATTCCCCAAGGGGTATTTTTCTTATGTATTTCTATTTTTTCAGTAACCATATATGGATGTGAAGAATTTAAAAGAAGCTCTGTGCTTTCTTCAAAGCCTTTCTCAGGAAAAATTCTTACTGTAGCTTTTTTAAGGCCGCATACCTGTATCCTTCTCCTCATTTGATAACTTACAGGTGTATATTCCTTACAGAAGAGCATAGTATCTTCCTCTTGTTCAACAAATACACGGCATTCGGCTTGCCAAGCTCTTGGCATTGAGTATACAGAATGTCCACTAGTAAGTTTTGTTTCACTTCCCATTAGAAGTGGAGCACCTAAAGGAAACTTCATTTTCATTCTTACTGTTGTATTTGGAATATATCCTGAGAAATAAAAACCATTATTGTGTCTGTGAAGCATGGTCACAGGACTTTTCACATAAGGTCCATCCTTTATTAATCCTATATTAAATCCAAATTCCTGAAGAGCTAGACGCATCAATATTTCCATTGGATAATATTCTTCAGGGTTATGGGGTAGCAATAAAAAGGAGCCTTTAACATAATTATTAGAGCTTGTTCCTCTAATCCAGGCAACGGCGCCATTATTCCATTCATCACAGTTCCTGTATAAAGCGACAACTCTATTTTCCTTATTATCTTGAACCTCTGCCAATACTTTTGTACAGCTATCTAGTTCATTATTTAATACAGTATCTATCCCTCCATCGGACATAAGTTTTATGTGGTTTATCTTAATTGGATAGGCACTTGATTCCATATCATCGGATAAAAGGTTAAGCTTAAGATCCAGAATCCCGTCAATGGATACAATACGCTGAAGATTTAATGCTTCAAGCAGTTTTTTTCCTGCTTTATCTATACCACCGTAAAGTATAACCTTACCTCCATTTTGTATAAAGCTTATTAATACCTTCTCAAGTTTACTATCTTTTTCCGGAACCGGTGTTATAATTACTGAACCTGCAAATAAATCTACACTCACACTTAAGGAGGATATAAAATTATCCGTAGAAACTACCGTACTTATAGGAAGCCCATTATTTATTGAGCCACGAATAAACCAGTCCTCAAAGAAAGGCTTTTCCACCTTTGCTTCATTAGGTGAGGCATTTTCATAGTATTCTCTGAAGGGATAAACCCACACGAAAGGTGAAACGTCATCCGGTTGATTATTGTAGGCCTTCAGAATATGTGGAATAATTTCATTAGGGCACTGATCCGGCATTTCACCTAAGGAGGTATCGATAGTTAAAAAATTCAAGTGATTTGGATTCTTTATTTCACCTTGCTCATTAAGCCTTGAAACTGCAAGAGGCAGATAAATGTCATGTGGCTGTCCTTCATATCTGTCAATCCATGGACTGTTCATCCACCATGGATCATGAACATAAAATCTATATAAAAAGTCATCTCCAGCTGGCAACTCTGCTATTCTAGACATATAACCACATAATTCTAAGCCGAAGTCACCGTCTAAAGCTGCCCAGGGTGAGTTAGGGGGAGGAAGTATATTGTATCCACCATCATAAATATTTTTTAAATTCACTCCATCTGTTGCAAGATCAATTCCTGCTGAAAGGTTTGTCCCCCTTGTTTCAACAGGAAACTTTGGACATTCCTTTCTGAATAATTCCCAAAACTCTATGATTTTCTGCTGTGTCTCTTCCATTTTTTCAGGATAGAATTTTTCACCGTCGAAGATAGCCCCAGTAGTTCCCCAGGTTTCAGTGCCAAAACCAAAACCATTAGAAAGCCATAGATAGTCAAAGCCCATATCCGTTAAAAAATTCTGACATTGCCTTCCAAAGAATTTTCCAAAAGGTGTGCCCTCAGGTATTCCAAATGGGAATCCTGCATAGTGGCACTTATCAGCATGTAAAACAGAATAGCAGCAGACAAAGCTCTTTTTGCCCATAGTATCGCCTAAAAGTATTTCCTCATGACGATTATATTTAAAGTCTGATTTTGCAAATTCTGGTCCTGGGTCAAAGGTTGCCCCCACCCGTGTAGTTTTTCCTGTAACTTCATGTCCTACTCTTTTGAAGGTTTCTATTACCTTCTTTAAAATGCCGTAGGTGAATATCGCAGGGTTTTCAGTATATAAGTAGTAGGTTGTGTGCAAACCCTTTCCCTCAGGATCTCTTTCTTTATCCCAGCTAGTTCTGGGATTTGCTCCACCAATATATCTAGCCCATTCAAATTGTTCATTTAAATCTGCCTTATAATCTAAAATTTCAGAGCCATCAGATATCCATAAAAGTATGGAAACCATATTAGCGTGGTCTAATAGCTTTGACCATTGAGAAAATGCTTTCCGACAAACAGCTTCAATAGATTTGTCATCTGTTTGTTTAAATGGCTTCAAACTTATCTCTAAAGTGATATTCTTCAAATTATCCATGCTATCGCTCCTTTTGTTATGCTTTTACAATCACAGCTTCAATCCCTAATACTTCCGCAATTTTCTTTAATGTTTTTGCATGGTGTCCTACTCCTAAAGCATAGTGATGTGTAGGCCCTTCCATAACCCATGCTTTTACAAACTCTTTTGTATTTGGTTCAAAGAAACCACGAGTATTAGTGTTTCCAGTTGCAGGAATAGGTCCTTTCTTAGATATGCCTTCCCCAATTACAAATTTAAATTTCCCCTCAGCATTTTGAGTAATTCCGAGCATGGTAATTGGACCTTCCTTCAGTTTAAATTCAACAGATGCGCCGTTCCCAGGCTTGCCGTGATACTTTATTAGAGTCCTTAAAATGGGTTTTCCTTCAGCAATGGCTAAATGATGCGGTCCGTCATGACCTACTAAAATAAAGTCTTCTCTGAAGTCGAAGGGGTGGAATTCTGCAAAGCTGCCTCCAATGTTTAACCTGTCCATAATTAACATTGCTATGCAGGTTTTAATATCATATTCACCACACATAGGAAATCCTTGTGCATTTAATATGGAATTACCTACTATAAAAGAGCTTGCAACTGTTCTATGCAGCGATCCTTCAAGTCCCTCATAGTAATACGCCAAGCCAGTCAGCTTATATTTTTCAATAAGCTTGTCCAGCGCTACAGCAGTTTTAGCAGCTTGATTCAAGTCTGCTTCAGCCAATTTCATAGTTACAGGATCACTTTTGGGATCTGGCATATCAAATTCTTCTTTAATTAATTCCTTTTTTCTCTCTATTTCCACTTCAGTGATTGTATTATATAGCCTAATAACATCGTCTACTTCAATAAGCGGGACATGAACACCAAAGGCTGAAGCTATAGCAGTAGGGTCAGCGTGCATATCATACATAGCTTCTAAAACATGGCCCATAAGACCCATTCTAGCACCCCTTAAGTCATGCAATACTTTAGAAATTTCACACCACTGTGCAATTTCTGCTTTAGCATTTTCATCATTGTACAGTGTTCCTATAACAATATCGCTAACTTTCTTGCCCATCCTTATAGCAACACCAGTAAACTCAGGTACTGAACAAATATTATCGTTCTCAAGCTGCATGAAGGTATTTGCCTTTGAATAGTCCAATCCTCCCAAAGGTTGAAGAGTAACTAATACAATAGGAGCATCAATATTTCTTATAATAGGCGCAAAAGTAGATGAAGTAGCATAGGTTACCATATTACAAAAGAGCATATCAACATTATCAGCCTTCATTTTTTCAAGTATTTCAAAGGCAGCCATGCTGCTGTCAACCATTCCATAATCAATAACTTCAACTTCATTTTCCTCAACCATTCCTTTAAAAATCTCATGATACCCCATGAGGTTATCAAGTAACCCTTCAAATTGACCCCAATAGGTGTCATGACCTACAGCAAATACTCCTATTTTTGCGTTTCTTTTCTTTAATCTTTGAAGCATCTTATTTCCTCCCTAAATAAACTATACAAAATAAACCTTATAACACACACTATCTAAGAATCTATTTTTATTTATAGCTTGATTATATACGGTATACATGCTTATATATATATATAAAGCAAACCGTTATTAGTATAAAGTAAACCTTTTATGGAGGTATTCAGATGAATCGAATAGTAATGTCTTTTGATGAAATCAATCCTTTTATCAGATACCCTCGTTTCTTTAGTGTTGAAACTAATCCATTACTAACAGAGGTTAAAGCCTATGATTACAGACTTATGTACATATACGATGGAAAAGGTGCCTTCACCATTAATGATATTAGATATGAGGCTGCGAAAGGTCATCTTTTTTTGTGGAGACCAGGAATCAAATACAGCATACACACTGATTCACAAAATCATCTGTCTATCATAGCTATTAGTTTTGATTTTACATGCATGAAAAGTGATATAAGTTATCCTATACCGCCAGAAAAAGCAAATATTTTTGATGAGGAAAGAATTTCAGAAGTGATTGAGTTTAATGATTTAAATGGATTTAATAAGCTAATTCATTTAAAAAATATGCAATCTATTGAAAGCAGGCTAATGGAACTAATAAATGAATATATGACTAGAAAAAAACATTATGTCCATAAAATACGAGGCAGCTTTCTTTCTATCTTATGTGATATTGCTCGATGTCTTTCAACATCAAATACAGACTCTTATATGATGAACAATAAAATAGATTTAATAATTGAATACATTCATAAAAACTATCATAATCCGATAACTAACCAAGAAATTGGAGAATATTTTAATTTTCACCCTATTTATATAAACAGATTAATGGTTAAGCATACTGGCTTCTCCCTGCATCAATACCTAATAAACTATCGAATCTCTTTAGCCATTGATTTTCTCCAAACCACAAGCAAATCTATAACTGAGATTGCGTATTTAGTAGGCTTCAAAGACATAAATCATTTTTCTAAGTGTTTTAAAAAAATGGTTGGGCTTAGTCCTAAGAATTATATCACTACTTCCCGCAGCTCCTTTTAACCAGTTTAATTGTAATTCTTTATCTTGATTGCAATAAAGAAACCTGCATCGCCGTACTTATTTCTATTAAGATATCATCTTTCTGCTGACTTGATAACTGAAAGACCACCTTACAGCAAAATTGTTAACAACAGCTTTGCTGAGAAAACTATAAAAGATGTGAAGTAAATTAAGAGCATACTAAGCTGATTTGATTACAACAAATTAGACAAATTTAAATAAGCAATTATATCTGAAATGATTCCTCTAAAAGAATCATTTCAGATATAATCATACATTTATTTGCTTGGTACAGAAACTAGGTGGCTTTGGACATACTTCTTCTGTGTCTCAGTGAGTTTCCCGCTATTTTCCAAGACCTTCAGTGCTGGTTGTGGAAGATACTTATCTAAAGGCATGTCATATGGCAAAGCCTTATAAAGAGCTACAAAATATCTTACGTTTTCAGTTCCTATTTCCTTTTCAGTTTGTTTATATTGTGCATATATATTCTCAATATCTTTCACCTTAAAACTTCCTAAATCTTTTACTTCTTTAATTCCAAAAGCCTCAGCTAAATCTTTTACTGGCACTTCAAAAGATTTATTTATGTCGTTAAGTGTATATGACCCTCTAATATCTGCAGGATTAAACTGACCTGAAAGTTCTCCATTTGTATACTTTGCAGGTATCTTTGTAGATTCTGTAATCCATACATTGAAGATTTTAGATACTCCAATGCCACCAAAAAGTATTACAACCGAAACTATTACTGCAGTTAATGGTTTTAAATTTCTTCCTGATAAATTACTGCTTAAATTAACTGTGCTTGATACTGAACATGTTTCCTCTGAAGTACATTTCATACAGGATATACATTGATGATTTTTTACTGCACTAGTCTCAGATACATTTATATTCATTGGACAGCTTTTATCACACTTTTTACAGGATACGCAGGTTGCACTATTTCTCTTTATTCCGAACACTCTAAACAAATTGAATATACCTAGAAAAGCACCATAAGGGCAAGCATATTTGCACCAAGGCCTTTCAACAAATAAAGAAGCTAATACAACTGATATAAGAATTATTAAACCACTTACTGCTAGTTCTGAGCTCCACAAATTAAATAAAGTATAAAATGGATCATAGGCCTCAAAAGCGATTTTCCCAGTGGCAGCAGTCATGTATACTACCCAAACAAGTATAATATATCTTAAGTATCTTAGATATTTATCGTATTTATATGGTATAAATTTATTGTACCTTTTTTTAAAAATCTTTTTTCCTATTTTAGAAATCCACTCTTGAAATGCGCCTAAAGGGCATACCCATCCACAAAATACTGGACCAAACAAAACTGCTAATAATATGCCTATTGCCATCAATACAAGAGAAGACTCATGTAGTTTTTTAACAAAAGTTCCTGCAGTTAAAAATTGATATATGGTTGTTACTCCTCCAAAAGGACATAATGCATGAAGAGAAATAGATGACAATAGTGGTATTTCCATACCTCTTTCAACTAGACTATGATTTAATGATACCAATGCAATAAACATAAAAAAGAATATTTGTATGCCTCTTCGCATTATTATTTTCTTTGATTTTTTCATTATTAATTCACTCCCTCATCCAATTTTATATAAAGATTATAGCTATATATTTTGTTCTATTTTCCATAAATGTGTGATGTATTTGTGAATTTATATGAAATAAAGTTATTTTTTCACATTATAAAAATAGAAAGAGGATTGTACTAAGACATCCTCTTTTAATAAATTAGTTTGTATCACCTATGAAATTATTTGCTTGGTGTAGCAATACAACCTCGTCCTTGACCATTACCCATCATTCTACCACCTTGGCCTCTGCCTTGACCTTGTCCTTGCCCAAAGTTTCCAGTACAATTTTGCATATTATCATTTAATTTTGCTTTTAAATTCTCTCCCTCATCCTTTGTAATTGTACCTTTAGCTACCGCATCATCAATAGCCTTTGACCTCTCTTCAAGTAATGATGTTTTTAACTGCTCATCAGTCATTCCTTTTTCTTCAGCTAAGTCATAAAGTGTTTTTCCTGAGTTTCTAGCATTTATTATATCAGAATCTGATATACCTAGCTTATTCTTAAGTATATTAGTTATATTATCGTACCCTCTCATAGATGTAATTCTTCCTAAGCCTAACCTTTGCCCTGATCCAGCGGCTGCTGTATTGTCTGCTGACGCAGCATATGCAGTTGCCCCCATGCCTATAGCCATAGTAAGTGTTAAAGCAGTTATAATGTTTCTCTTTTTCATTCTCAATTTCCTCCTCATTAATTCTTTTTTTATATTGTTATTACCATCTTTGCGGTACATTTTTATATTAACCAATCTTTTCGATTAAATAGTGTTGTAATTGTGATGAAATTGCAAATGTTTTATTCTTTTCCGAGATAATATCATCAATTGCTGAATTGTTTATTATTAAATTTTATTTACAATAGAAACCTAAGCTAAGGAAACCATGATTTTTTAAGCACAAGTTTTGATGCGGAAAATGTTAAGTTCTATTTTGTTGTAAAGCAAGATAATATACGTACATTATAAATTTAATATAAAGTCAGTTTTAATAATTAACATCTCATTAAAAACAGCTTATATATCCTAATTACTTCTCTACTAATAATAGTAATTTTAATTAGGATATATAAGCTATTTTGATTTTTTCTCTATCAATTTTCCTGAAGACATAATGAATAATCTGTTACCTAAGGTCGCAATCTCATTTTCATGAGTAACCATAAGAATTGTAGTACCATTACAATTTATATCATAAAACAATTTCATTACTTCTTTAGTAGTTTCATCATCTAAATCACCAGTAGGCTCATCTGCAATTAAAATTTCAGGATTATTTATAAGTGCTCGAGCAATAGCTGCTCTTCTCATTTCACCACCTGAAAGCTCAGCTGGATATCTTTCAGCCAAATCTTTTAAGCCAATCTCCTCTAGAAGAGCCATTGCAGGCTCAATACCACTTCCTTTTTTATGTAAAAAGCAAAAGGGCAGGCGAACATTATCTAATATTGATAGATTCGAAAGAAGGCTAGGTCCCTGTGGTATATATCCAATCTTAGAATTACGGATTTTTGCCATAGCTGTATCATTCATAGACCATAAATCATAACCATTTATTAGGATCTTTCCATCGGTCGGACGAAGCAGACCTGCAATCATATTCAAGATAGTTGATTTTCCACTTCCAGACCTGCCTATGATACTGATAAAATCTCCAGGCATAATTTTGATGTTTACATTTTCTACTGCGGTAAATGAGGACATATTAGTTCTTTCATAGGTCTTCTTTAACTGTCTCAATTCCAGCATTATTTATTCATACTCCCTTATCATAATATGGGTTTCAAAATGTTCTATGCGTTTTATAGAAAAGATGCAAGCAATTATACCTGTAAGTAATGAGATTACAATACTCATAGCAGCTAATCTCATTGTTTGCCCTATTGTAGGATGCATATACGGGATTCCTAGTGATATTGCAATTAACATGCGGAATTCAAACATAATTAAACTTGCTGTACTTGCTCCTAAAAATGCTCCCCAAAAGCTTATAATCAATGTTTCAGTCATAAGCATGCTTTCAAGCTTTTGGCGAGTAGCGCCAATTACCAATAACAATCCAAATTCACGCTTACGTTCATTTGCTGCAAATTCATATATTACTATAAGAATTATAACGGCTGCTGCCCATAAGAGCCCTTGAATGCTATATGCTAAAATTTTTATATTTTTTACTTGAGATTTAATATTATCCATCATCTCATCCAATATAACGACATCTGTTTGAGGATATTTGTTCAAAATAATTTTGCCTATTTTAGATGCGTCTGAGTCATTAGTCAATTTAATAAACAATGCTGACACAGGCTCTTTTCCACTTCCTGCAGGATGAACTGCTGCTTCTTGTGATGTTTCTATCATATGTTTAGCAGTATCTATTGTCATAAATACTGAAGAATTAAAACCCATTCCTGTATCATCTAAGGTTGCCGCCACCTTAAGGGGCTGACCAAACAACCAAATGTCAGACCCAATTGCTGCATTTACACGACTTCCTATTACAACCTCTCCAAAGCCTAGCTCACTGCTATCAATCTTTGTCATCCAGGACCTTATTGTAAAATCCGTTGTAGGATCAAACCCTATTAGCTGTACCGGCACTGTACAACAGGAAGCATTTAGGGACCCAATATATAATTGAGGAGAAACTTTTTCTACTCCAGGCATTTCTAAAATTCTATCTTCTAGATTTTCGCTCATATAAAAGGTATTAGACTCACTTCTTAAAAGTGTATTCTGAAGCTGAAGTGCACACCCGCGGGGTACTACCATAATATCTGCTCCCATTCGGCCTGACATATAATTTTTGCCTAATCTTAAACTTTCTGATAGCAATGCTCCACAAAAAATTGTAAATGCTAATACAGCAGTAATAGCTATAAGACCTTTTGTCCTAAAGGAACGTTTTTTAAGGTTTTTAATAGCCATTACAAATGTTGTCAACCTCATCTTTTTCATTACTCATTTACACTTCTTTCTTTATGCAGCTGCTGCGACCTTATAAAACCTACCTGAGAAAAAACATTTACTATTGAAACTGCCATAATTATTGCACTTACTACTATTAGCCCAGGTTCAGTTCCCACTCTGCAGGCCATAGCAGCTGTTTCACACATTCCAATAAGCAATGTAGGAATAAGCAGTACAGATACGCCTAGTAGAAACTGCAATATGCTAAGCGCAAGACGTGTTTCATACTTTTTGAATGCAACAAGCAATATCCCGTCAAATATAATAAGCCCTCCAACCAATAACTCTGCCATAGCTGTCCAGTGACACTTCATATATAAAGCTTTACCATTCATCAATTCTATCATATCAGTACATACCGGAAATATTACTTCAGGAATTAAGGTAACTAGCACTCCAAGCCCTATTGCAATTAAACCTGCAGCTTTTTTATTCTTCATTTTAATTATCCTCCCTATTATATTTGCATTGAGCACTGAGTATTTTAATAAAATATACTCTTCTTTGAGAATTATTGACTCTTTAGTATACATTATACAAACTCAAATCCAATACAGGATATATTTTAAGCACATTCTTTAAAATAATAAAAGGGAAGGTAATAAATTTATCCTTCCCTTTTATTATTCATCATAATTTATTTTTATGCTTTAAAGTATATAGCTTTAGCAGGGCATTTTTCCACTGCTTTGTTTATATTTTCAATATTATTCAAATCTTCTATCTTTACATTTCCAACTATAATTTTTGCTTTTTTATCAGATATTATAAAAGTATTCGGAGATAATTTTTCACATAATCCGCATCCTATGCAATATTGATGCTTAATTGCTAAAGCTGAACTTTCACTTTCTTTCTTATCTTCTATACCTACTAGACTTTCTTTATTAACTGCTTTAGATATTATATAAGCCATAGCAAATATGGAAATTGTGGTTAATACCCATCTAATCAGCATGAATTTAGGTCCTAAGAACTTAGCCTCATTTGCAAGCATTGGTATCTTAATTACTGCCCAAGCACTTAATATAACTACAATATTTGAAACACTGGCGCCCTTTTTAAGAAGCATCTTGCATACCGGAAAAGCTGCATATATTGGTCCCGCTGAAAAACTCCCTAAAACAAAGGAAAAAAGTGTACCTTTAACCCCTGAATTCTCTCCAAAGCTGTTTGTAATAGCTTCTCTTGGTACCCACGCTTCTATAAGAGAAGTCAATATAAAAATTACAGGCATAATCTGAAGCATTTCTATTACATAATAAGTGCTGTTTTCACTTGATCGAGCTGCTTTATCGGGCATAGCCACAAGAAGAACCAGGTATACTGCACCCACCATAAACAATAATTTATTTTTCTTCGCTACATTCATCAGCTTCACATCAACACCACCATAACTAATGCTATAACTATAGCAAATCCGAAGCTTAAGGAGTTTCTTACAACTGTAAACTTAAGACCAAACTCTTCTTTCTCAAGCGGGAAAGTTACTACACCTACCATAGTTAAAGTAGTCAAAAATGCAACTGCAGGAACAATGTTAAATCCAATATCTATAAGTGAACCTACTAAAGGAAACGCCACAAATGCAGGTATCAGCGTTATGCTTCCAACTAAAGCAGAAGCTACAGTTGATATTAGTCCATTTGTTTTCTCCATTAGACTTTTTATGGTCTCTGGTGGAAAAAAGGTTAATATTAGACCTATTAAAAATAATATCCCAAGTAGTTCCCCTATCATATTTTTCATCATACCTCTTGCCATTCTCATGGAGCTCAAGGTCTTATTCTTATCTTTTATCATTGATAGGATAAAGGCAATACCTGTAACAATCCAAAGGACTTTTGTAAATATATCCATAACTATCTATCTCCATAATATTTAGGGTTTGGTGCTTTGATAACAAATAACTCTAATACTTCTTCATCAAAGTTATTTACATTCATTTTCACTTTATATGGAATATTGATAATCTGTCCTTGGGAATACTTGTGAGACTCTTGATCATTTAACTTTAATGTTAATACCCCTCTAGCTACGAGCATATACACATTTGAATCTGAGTAATGCTCTGGCAATCCTGTTCCTTTGGTAAAAATCATATGATTTAATGCTAAGTTGTCGTCATCGATTAGCTTTTCAACCACCCTTTCATCTACTCTTTTAAATTCATAATTTTTTTCCAACATAATAATTCCCCTTTCATGATTCATATATTTATACTATAATCTTTATCAATATATTAAAAGTAACCATGGTTACTTTTTGAGGGGATTATTTATGGCTATTAAAAATTATATTAACATGCTTAAACATTTAGATTTGTTTAAAAGTTTTTCATCAGATGAATTGCTAAACTTATTTAATAAACAATGCTATGAGATTAAAGAATGCAAGAGAGGCAGTATTATTTATTTCCAAAATGAAAGGTGCTCAACTTTAGATATTATTTTGAAAGGAAATATAATCGTGCAAAAGATTGATTCAAATGGCAACATACTAACTATATCATCCTTTGGGCCAGGAGATGTTATAGGGGGTAATTTAATTTTTTCTCATAACAATACTTATCCTATGACTATAGCTGCAAAAAGCTCTAGTACAATCCTTCATATAAGAAAGGATTTAATACTCGAGCTTTGCCAAATGAACAAAGATTTCTTAGTTATGTTTCTACAGTCTATATCAGATAAAACTCTTATACTTACAGATAAGATTAAATCAATTACTATGAAAACTATAAGACAATGCATAATAGATTTTCTGACATATGAATATTATATTCAGAAAAACTTGAGAATTGTTTTAAATATTTCTAAAAAGGAGCTGTCTGAGAGAATTGGAGTTCAAAGACCTTCTCTTTTGAGAGAGCTAAAAAAGATGAGAGCTGATGGCTTGATAGAATATGATGCTCATTCAATAACTATAAAGAATGATGCGCTTATAGAATCCGCTACATAGCTTTTCTCATATTAGTTGTGCAAAATTCTGGATGTATACTATTATTTATTATGAGAAAAGTAGATTATATAAATAATCTATCTATTTCATTAAGCTCAATTGATGTAGTCATAGTTCTTTGTATAAATGGAAGCATAATCTTCCTTCTAGTAATCTCCAATAATATTAGCAATTTATTATATACTTAAAGGCATGCCCGAGCTTAAGCATGCCGCTTCTTTATATTTATTCCTGCTGCCAGCCCTTGCAAACATCTACCCAGGTTTTGCTTAAGGAATATTCCTCAAGTTCATGGCATGTGAGCTCAATAGCTGAATTGCTGCTTCCACAGGCAGGATAAATCGTATGAAATCTCTTAAGAGATATATCTAGAAAAACAGGAAGCTTGTGTTTCAACCCAAAAGGACATATGCCGCCAACTGCATGGCCGGTAAATTCCAAAGCTTCTTCAGGTGTTAACATTTTTGCCTTGATACCAAATTCACTTTTAAATTTGCTGTTGTCTATTTTAGCATCTCCAGCTGCTACAACCAGCATGGCGCTTTCTCCCTGCTTTAAGGAAATAGTTTTAGCTATCCTTGCAGGTTCAACATCAAGTGCTTCAGCTGCCAGCTCAACTGTTGCACTTGACACGTTAAATTCTAAAATATTATCTTCTCTGTTCCATTTCTTTAAGTGCTCTCGTACCTTATCAATTGCCATTATGCTTCATCCTCTTTCAAACAAAATTTCTTTAGTAGATTATAGCATAATATTTAAAAACTTGATAATATGCCATGATTACAATCTGTGGTGCAATTAATAGGGGTTTTAAATCCATATATACACTCTACTAATAAAACTCTAACTGAATTGCAGCTAAGTCCTCTTTTCCTCGCAGCAGAAAAAGTTAAATTGTTAAAAAGTTAAATTGTTAACTTTTCGCTTTGCAAGGTAAATTGCTTTGGCTGCTTGCTTGTATTTAAAAGCTAGTGTGGTTTTTCATTACACAAATTATTTAAATATTAAACTGACATATTAGAAACATGGTACAATTCTCCTCCTGCTTCATATGATGATAATGGATGAATTTATAAGTAAAAGGAGAAACTATGCAAATTCATGTTGTTCAACCAGGACAATCCATTTACAGCATTGCTAGAACATATAATTCTACCGTTGGCTCTATTGTCGGAGCAAATCAACTTCCAAATCCCGGTAGACTGGTTGTAGGTCAGGCACTGGTGATTCCTATTGTTGGAAGTTTCTATCAAGTTAGGCCAGGTGACAGCTTATACAGCATTGCAAGGCAATTTGGAATAAGCTATCAAACTCTTGCAAGGGTTAATGGAATATCACCTGCTAGACCTCTCTCTGTTGGCTTTAGATTGTATATTCCGCCGAGACCAAAACGAAGTGCAGAAATAAATGCATATGCCGAGCCAATTGGAGGCAGAGTCTCACCAGTATTAGAGCAATCCGCTAGAAGTGCAGCTCCACATCTAACCTATTTAGCGCCCTTTAGTTTCCAAATCCAAAGAGATGGAACTTTAAAAGAGCCTAACTTAAACAATTTCAGAAGAATTGCAGAGGATAACGGCGCAATCTTACTGATGGCAGTTACTAATCTTGAGCAAGGACAATTCAGCACGGAACTTGGAAGATTAATACTGACTAATGAGCAGCTTCAAAATACTTTGCTTAACAATATCATTGCCACAGCAAAACGTCTTAATTTTAAAGACATACATTTTGATATGGAGCGTTTGCCTAGAGAATTAAGAGAAAGCTATAATGCTTTCCTTAGAAAAGCTAAAGCCAGATTAAGCGCGCAAGGCTTTTTAATGTCTACAGCCCTGGCACCAAAAACAAGCGCTACCCAAACAGGTGAGTGGTATGAAGCACATGATTACAGAGCTCATGGCCAAATTGCAGATTTTGTTGTTATCATGACCTATGAATGGGGCTACAGCGGCGGCCCTGCAATGCCAGTTTCCCCACTGCCTCAGGTTAGACAGGTTCTGGAATATGCCTTAACAGAAATGCCAGGCTCTAAAATTATGATGGGACAAAACTTATATGGATACGATTGGACACTTCCTTTTGTGCCCGGAAGTGTTGCAAGAGCAGTAAGCCCACAACAAGCTATTTTACTAGCAGCAGACAATAATGTACCAATAAGCTATGACACCAGAGCACAAGCACCTCACTTCGACTATACCGCCTCAGATGGAAAACGTCATACAGTATGGTTTGAAGACGCCAGGTCTATTCAGGCAAAATTTAATCTAGTAAAGGAACTTGGTCTCAGAGGTGTAAGCTATTGGAAGCTAGGAATTTCTTTCCCTCAAAACTGGCTGCTTATTGAGGAAAACTTTAATGTAGTGAAACGATAAGCATAGAGATTAACTACCTTTCAAACCTTAAAATTTTAGAGCCCAGACTTCATGGTCTGGACTCTAATGGTTTACAACTACATCTTCTTTATTCCTTTAGAATTTTTTCCGATTAATAGTATGGATCCTACTATTATTACCAACATTCCTAAGCTAAGTATAAGATTGAAATCTATAATTGAGCCTGTCTTAGGTAAAACATTTGAGCTATTTTCAATATCTTTTTCAGGTTCAGTACCCTTGGAATTGTCAGTACCTTCTCCTGGATCTACAATTACAGAGTCATCACTATCTTTTTCTGGTTCTACTATTTTAGATTTTTCAAAATCCTTTCCTGCAGCTATTAAATCACTAACTGCTTTGTCAACCTCTTCCTGTGAAACTCCAATCTTTAGTGCAATACTCTCTGCTGCATCAATAGCTTTTTTAAGTTCATTTCTAGCATTCTCAGGATGTTGTCCTACATCAGTTCCTGCAGAGGACTTATTGTATAAATCCTTAGCTCTATTTAACTCCTGAATTAGCATATCTTTATTAGCTAAAACAACAACTTCGCATACAGCCTTGAAATTACCATTCTTTGAAGTAACTGTAACATTAGCCTTTCCAGCCTTTATACCTTTAATAACGCCATTATTGTCAACAGATGCCACCTCAAAATTATCTGAAGTCCAATTTACTTCCTTATCTGTTGCGTTTTCAGGATTAATTATAACTTGAAGAGTCTCTGTCTCACCTGGTTTTAATGATAAAGTAGTTTTGTTTACGCTTATACCTGCAGTAGGCACTACTGTATTAACATTAATTCTATAAAAGTTTACACCCTTTGTATAATATATATTTCCATCATCACTAAGTGTAAACATAGCTGTATCCACTATAAATTCAGACTCCATGGTTTCTGGATTTATACAAGTTAGCTTTTCTGCAACATTAGCATAAAGAAGCCCATCTTTAGACCACTTTAAATATACTGGTCTCCATCTGCCATAGTCCTTCACTTCTGGATAGATATTTTTGCTCTTTACTACCTTTAAGGTTTCCGTATCTATTGCAAATATAACACCATTTACAGCTCCCCATAATAATCCGTCAGGACCTATGGAAAGACCGCTTATCATTTGTGGATTTGACACTCCATCAATATTAAGGTCAAACTCCTGAAGTTTTCTATTTTCTTCTACGTCCCACACAAACATTTTAGCTTTAGCTGCAATTGGTGCTTCTCCTAATCCTCCATGGACTGTAGTAGAACCATAAATCTTACCATTTTTGTACGCGATTCCTGCAACCCCTTGATTTTCAACTACGTCTTTATTAACCTTCCATTCATTCTTTTGAGGATCAAATATTGTTAAAGCACCCTTGTGCTTTCCATAACCAGCTATAGTCCCGATAAACAACTTATTATCTCCATATGTTACAACAAAAGGTCTATCTTGGTCATCATCTATAGTTTTTATCTTTTTAACAGCAGGGGTTTCCAAGCCAGTATTCATTTCATAAATCTCTGCTTTTGGATATACCCCAAAGTACATCTTGTCGCCAAGTGACCCCATGCCTTCCGCTTGACCTAAATTGAAGGTCTTTGATTGTCCTGTTTTTGTATCGTATTGAATTCCTATACTGCCCATATATCCGCTAAGATATATCTTTCCGTCGGGTCCCTTTTCAAGAGATTGTACATTTATAGGCTGTGCTTGAACTAGAATAGGCAAATTAGCTTTTTTGTTATTTTTAAAGTCAAACAACATAACTGAGCCATCCCAATTAATCATCGCAAAGGTATTGTTACCAAATTCAGGATTGTTCTTTATATTTATTATGGAACCACTTCTCAAATTTAAGTCAAATGGCATAACCGATTTGTACTGCTTTGTTTCAAGGTCAAACTCATAAAGATTTTTATCCTTATTCGAATAATATACCTTCCCATCTATTTCTGTTGTTGTAGCAAGAAGGCCTCTTACATTTGGAATACTTACATCCAGCCATTCTTCCTTATCTAAGTCATATATAAGTGTGCAGAAAGGCCCGTTAAAAAATGCAAACAGGTAATTTCTTACTACTGTCATTCCATATACTGCTCCCATTTTGCTTGAGAAGCCATAATGTGGTTCTCCAGCCTTCGCTTGAGGGATTTGTATTTGAGCTTTCTCTCCTGTATTAGGATTTATCTTCCATACTCTCCCATTAGAAGTTCCTGTTCCTGCATATACATGCCCCTTATAATAAGCAATTGATCTAACATATTGCTCTGCTTTTCCATCATCTCCTGCTGTCTTGCCATTGTCAACCTGGCCATAATCAGTAAATTTTTTCGTTTCAGGATCGTACTTGAAAACTGATCCAGCTGAGTAAACTCCACCATAAACGTTTTTTCCATCTGTAGTTAATCCCCATATGGATTGTGTACCTTGGGAGGGTACTCCCAAATCTTCTATGCCTTTTGTAACTGGTGAATATTTAAATAATTTATGTGATGCCCCTATGTATACACTACCATCTTCTGTTTTTGTATGAGCCCATGAGCTAGAAGCCCCATCTAAAGGAAGGGATCTGAGTAACTTTTGACTGTCCATATCTACTACGTTAAATACAGCTGGAGTACCCGAACTAGCACTTCCAGATACCGTAGTGTATACTACGTTGTTTCCATCTTCAATTCCAAAGGCAGCATCTATAGCCGCAATAGACTGTATAGGAGCTCCGATATGTACCGGCTCACTGTAGACCTTCTGCAGCTTTCCTTCTGCCTTGGCTGGTATTGATGAAATTAATGATGTACTAATCAATACTGTTAAGACTCGACTCAGATGCTTTTTAAAACTAGATTTTAACATTTCTTTTCCCCCTAAAATTAAACGTTTTCCATGTAACCAATTGTAATTTTAGCATATATTTACTTTTATGTATTTGTTTTAACTAGCACTCTAGTTTGTCATTATTAGTGATATAATCTATATAAAAATTGCTCATGTCCGCTAACAAAAGCGAGCATGAACAACTTTTATATTTTAATGGATTTATTCCTTTGAAATGCAGCTGGTGATACACCTACTGCATTCTTAAAGGCTTTGCTAAAAGAATGTATAGACTGGTAAGACAAAGTTTCAGCTACTTCTGAAACACTTTGATTTTTTTCTATTAAAAGCTCTTTAGCTTTTTGTATACGCTTGTTTAAGAAATACTCCTGCAAAGTAACCCCTATCTCCTCTTTAAACGTATGAGAAAGATGTGAATAACTATATCCCAAAGAATTAGAAATCTGTTTTAATTTCTTAATTTTAAATATATTATAATCAATGTAACTAATAGTATTATATATAAGTTCCTTCTTGGTTCCCAGAATATTATTGAACTTATAAATTGGATTCTCTATGTTAGATAAGCTTGTCAAGGTCTTTATGAGTATCTTATTTAAGCAGCTTTCAATCATTAACTCGCTAAACTCATTTGCATTGCTTAATTCATTTAAGGCATACAAAAAGGACTCTCCTATATTGTTTTTATCTTCAAAATAAGGTTTATCTATATATCTTATGGTACGAAGCTTATCCATAAATAGCTTCTTATACCTGCTGCTGCTTTTAATATCAAAGCCAACATAGAAAAATCTAAAATACTCGTCTCCATCCGCATGTATTGAATGTAGTTCTCCAGGTGCATTTATGCAAACATCACCTTGGGCAAGGAAATATTTGCTTCCATCAATAATAAAACTTCCTCTGCCTTCATAAATGTAGCTTATCTCAAAGCATTCCTGCTCATGTTCTTCAATTAAATAGCCTTTTTTACAGCTTAAATCACCTATTTGATATAGCCTAAAATGGCTATATTCTTTAGGGTTCTGTCTATATAAATTATCAAAATGGAAAATCTTTTTTGATTCATAACCTCTCATAATTAAGAATCCTCATCTCCTTTTAACAAAGCAAGATAAACAATTTTTTAACTCTATAAAATTCCTAGTAAAGCCTTCTCTAGGTTATCAGCCATTCTCAAAAATCCTAAGTCGGTAGGATGAACCCCATCAACGGTGCACTCCTCATAATCATTACCTAAAAGGTTCTCTCCATCATAAAAATAAATGTGTGAATCGCCCATTTCCCTGAAGCTTTCTACAGTATTTTTCTGTAGTAATTTCCTTTCAAGGCGCTGCCTATGGAGCTCACCGTTAAATCTTTCCATAGCATATGGCGCCCTTGAAACAACTAATATAGGTACATTGGCATGAGCTTTTCTATAAATTTCAATAAATTGCGTTAAGGTTTTGCTTAATAGTTCAGTGCTCACACAATTGCCTTCATAATCTAGTACAAGACAAGCAGGCTTATCAATCTCTGTAAGAATTTGTGCAACCTCAGGTTCTCCTTTTCCATTTCCAGAAAATCCGAGGTTAAATATTTCCATATTTAATCTTCTACTAATAATATTGGTATAGGCCATTCCTGGTCTTGAAGCACATCCTCCCTGTGTAACTGAAGTACCATAAAAAATAATTCTCTTATCTGAAGTATAAGAATGCGGTTCTTCTAAGCCTGCTGTTTCTTCTACTCCAATAAGCACTTCCTCTACACCCTTATAAAGAGGAAAATTAATAACAACATTTTTCCAAGCTTTACTTTTCATTTCAAAAAGCTTAATTTCATATTCAGCCTTAGTATGATCATATCTGGTTGTATTGCAATAAAATACTTTGTCAGCAATGCCAACATAGAAGTCAAACCCGCATTGACCTGTAGCAGGCATATGAACCATATTAGCAATGCCTGATAATTTTACTCTTATAAAAAGTTTCTCACTGTCTGTTCTGAATCGTATCTGCCCACCTGCTATGCAATTCGCTAATAAATCTACTTCTTCTGGTATTGGATATTTAGGTGACTTAGGCAATCTTCTATAAATATGTTCCTTTGCAAACCAAGGGAATCCCCCTAATTGAAAAGGCTTCTCCTTTGGTGACAACCATTTCAGTTCCACCTTATTCCCTGTTTCTATATTCATGTTTTTGTCTATTTTTTGAACATCCAATTGCTTGCTTTCCACCTCATCACCTTTAATTAAAGACTGCTTAAAGCCTTTACAAATCTTTCTGTTATCTCCCTAGGTCTTGTCACTGCTGTGCCAACTACCACTGCAAAGGCCCCCATATTTATTGCTTTTGCTGAATCTTCCCTTGTCCATATTCTGCCCTCGGCTATAACAGGTCTATCAATGTTTTCTGACAGCTCTTTTATAAGCTTAAAATCTGGTCCATCTAATTTCTCAGTATAAGAAGTGTATCCTGAAAGTGTTGTAGAAACTATATCAAAGCCAAGCCTCCAGGCTGTGATTCCTTCCTCAAATGTAGATACATCTGCCATCAATAAAAGATCATCATATTTGCTGCGAATTTCTTTAATAAATTCTTCTAGTGAAATGTTATTTGGTCTTATTCTATTTGTAGCGTCTAAGGCAATAATATCAGCCTTAGCTTTAACCAATTCATCTACTTCAGTCATGGTAGGAGTAATATATATTTCAGAATCCTCATAATCTCTCTTAACAATTCCTAGAATCGGCAGATCAACCGTTTTCTTTATATAAGCTATGTCTTCATAGCTGTTTGCACGTATGCCAATAGCACCACCTTCTTTTGCTGCATACGCCATTCTTGACATAATATAAGATGAGTGAAGAGGTTCATTTTCCAACGCCTGACAGGAAACTATAATTCCTCCCTTTAAACCTTCTATAATTTTGTTCATATTTTTATCCTCCTATAATATTACTAACTTTTTCTATTATTTTTCCTTTTACAAAGGTTTTTACAACCTCTAAACTACTATTCAAAACAACCAAATCCGCATCTTTACCTATAGAAATGCTTCCTTTCCGATTATCTATTCCTAAAAACCTTGCTGGATTTATGGTCATCATCTTAATAGCATCTTCTAACCTAATGCCAAAACTCACAGCTTTCTTAAGAGAACTATCAAGCATTGTAGTGCTTCCTGCTAAATTTCCTGTGGATGTTCTTGCTATGCCATCTGTAACAGTTATTTTTTCTCCTGACCTCATATAACTATCATTTACAAGCCCTGCTGCCTCTACAGTATCACTTACAATTATCATATTTTCAGACCCCTTTATTTTATAAACCAGTCGAATCACAGCTGGATGCACATGAATTCCATCGCATATAAGTTCAACGGTGATATCACTATCTAAAGCAGCACCAGTTGCACCTGGCTCTCTGTGATTTAGTCCTGTCATTGCGTTAAAAAGATGAGTAGCATGGCTTACTCCATTTTCAATAGCATCTTTAGCAGTATTATAATCCGCAGAGGTATGAGCCATAGATATTCTAATTTTCTTATTACTCAATTCTCTTATAAACTCCATCGCTCCACTTGTTTCAGGTGCAAGGCTTATAAGCATAATATTATTTCCAGAGACTTTCTGAAGCCTATTAAATTCCTCAACTGAAGGCTCTCTTAGAAACTTCTCACTTTGTGCACCTTTAAGTTTTTCTGAAAAATAAGGTCCTTCCATATGTATCCCTAAAACCTCAGCACCTTCAACTTCCTTTTCAATACAAGCACCTATATTTTTAAAAGCCTTAGCAAGTGTTTCATAGATTTCAGAACGTGAAGTTGGAAGAAAAGAGGTTACTCCATGACTGGCCATAAACAGAGATATTTCATTTATAGCCTCAAAGCTTCCTTCCATGCAGCCCCTTTTACTGCAGCCATGAGTGTGAATATCTATAAGTCCAGGAATGAGCATAAATCCTTTAAGATTTAGACATTCCTCATGTTGCTGCTGCATTGTATAACCTTCAGATTCATATATTTTTTTAATCACACCATTTTGAATCTCAATATCTACATTGCAAAACTTAAAATTTTCATTAAGAACCTTTGCATTTTTAAAAATCATGTTAAATCCTCCAGATTTACTGCTTAGTCATGGATAAACCATAACTCCTTGGAATCTCCATTTCTGTTTTTTTTCCCTTAAAAATACTATTTATATTCTCTATAAGCTTTAAGGTTACATAGGAACGTCTATCAACTGTTGGACCTCCCATGTGGGGAATTAACAGGACATTTTCAAGCCTTCTCAGCTTACTATCTATGGGAAGAGGTTCTGTTTCAAACACATCTAAAACAGCTTTAAATCTTCCTTTCTCAAGCTCTGTAATAAGCTCTTTTTCATCAATTATGTTTCCTCTTGCTGTATTAACAAGTAGAGCACCATCAGGCATCAAGCTTAAAAGCCTTTTGTTAATCATGTGATAAGTATCTTCTCTTTGAGGTAAATGAAGTGATATAATATCACTATTTTTAAAAACATCTTCAAGTTCTACCCTTTCAACTTTATGTTCCTTAAGAATTTCTTCAGAAACAAAAGGGTCGTAGACAATAATTTGGCATCTAAAAGGAAACAGAAATTTGACTAGATATCTAGCTACAGCCCCAAAACCTATGAGACCTACCTTCCTATCCAGCAGGCTTTCATTAATAAAATTATCCTCACGCCAACCGCCATGTTTAACTTTATTGTCATAATAGGAAAGCTCTCTTAATGCACATAGTGTATAGGCAATTACGCCTTCAGCCACAGACTCTGCATAAATATCATTTCCGCTTAAAACTCTTATACCTTTGTCATATAGCGCCTCTGAAGCAATGTTAGCCACAGAGCCTCCTGTATGAGCAACTATTTTTAACCTATTTGCCTTTCCTAATACATAAGAATCTAACTGTGCACATCCCCAGCCAGTAATGCATACATCTGTATCTTTAAGTCTTTCTCTTAGCTCTTCCTTTGTAAAATGCCTATTTGAGGTGTTCCAAACTATATTACCCATAGGTTTAAGCTTTTCCACTACCTTTTTAGTAAAGAAACTTTTTCTTGTATCACCTTCAGGCTGAGCAATCAATATATTCATAAAGCATTCCCCCTGGTATTCTATTCTGTACCAAAAGATTATTAGTCCTTTTGATTATTGTATGTTTTATATACGCAATAACTATTATTCAATGTATTTCTCTAATGTGACTTAAAAAAGTTATTTAAAAAATCAGCCCAAGAAAGGCTGATTTTTAAGTTGTATTAAATACTATTTCTTCTTTGTAGCATACCAGTCGTTTGCTTCTTTTTTACTTTCTGCTCCGCCCTCGTTTTTCCATTGCTCAACGAATTTATTGTAGTTTTCAAGCTTTTCCGCTCCAGCTATAGCCTTTAATATATAATCATTTTCAAGCTTTGTTATCTTTTGGCTATATTTTGCTACTGTTGCAAGTGGTGGTGCCTTAGTTAAAGGATCTTCAACTGCATAAGGCATTTGCTTTTGGATTTCTTCAAAGGCTTCATAAAGAACTTTATCCTTTCTTACTCTTAAGAGCCATAAATCTTCATAAGCCTTTTGATCTGTACTAGTTATAAACCAGTCTGCATTTCCTCTTTCTTCATTAAACTTTGGTAGTATAGGGAATAGTTTTCCATCAGCTTCCTTCTTATAAGTAACGTTTTCTTCTCCAATTGCTAAATTCTTAAACAATTCTGGTTGAACCTTTAAGTCCATATATTTCATAGCATCTTCCTTGTGCTTTGAAGCCTTAGGAATTGCTATATACCAGCCAACACCAGTTGCTTGAACCCAAGTTCCCTGCTTTCCATCTTTGCCCTTTAAACCAGCAAACATAGTTATTTTTGAGTTAGGGAAATTTTTATTTAAAGCAGTAGTAACAGCAGGTGCTACTCCCCAGCCGTATGTCATCATAGCCGCCTTACCGCTTGTGAACTTTTCTTGAACCTTTGCAGAATTATTTACTGGCCATTCTTTATCTATAAGCCCTTCATTATATAGCTTATTCATAAAGGTTATATATTCTTTCATTCCTGGCTCTTCAAGTCTATGTGTTATTTTTCCATCTTTAACTTCCCATGGAGTTACAACCCCAAAGGCACCTGATATTTCATGAATAACACTTTCAAAGCCTGTTAATGGAATTATGTTCTTCTTGTCTTTAATTGTTTTTAATAAAGTATAGAATTCATCTGTAGTTGTTGGAACCTTCATTCCGAGTTCGTCTAAAATATCTTGTCTTACGGCGATAGCAGAAGATGTAAATGGTCTTGCTGCTTTTTCAGGAATACCATATATCTTTCCATTTACCTTTGCAGTTTCAAGGCTTTCTTGGCTATTAACCTTTAATAATGTCTGCCCGTGTTTCTTTAAAAGATCATCAAGAGGTTCTAATGCTCCTTCGTTAGCTAATTTGCTGTATTGGGAACCTGACAATTTTACAATGTCGATTTCTTCTTTGTTAGCCATAAGAAGATTAAGCTTATCATTAGGATTCTCAATTGGAAGGGCTTCATATTTTACCTTATAGCCTGTTTTTTCTTCTAGCATTTTTGCTACAGGGTCATTGTTAGGATCAAAGTTTCTTTGAAATCCAACTTGTCTTAATACTGGTTTTTCAGCAGAAGTACCTTTGCCTTCAGTTCCTTTTGACTGACAGCCTGCTAACATACTAGCTGCTATAGATGCAGTTAATACAAGAGTAAGTATTCTTTTCATTTTTCTCCCCCTAAATTTAAAATTTTATATGTTTCTTTCCATGTCACTGCTTAAAGACAATGCTGGGAAAGTTACATTCACTATTGTTCCTTGGCCTATCTTGCTTTCGTAAGCCAGTCCGTACTCTTTACCAAAATAAAGTTTGATTCTTTCATTAACATTTTTAATTCCATAACCACCTCCTTTATCCTTAGCTAATAATTTATTTAAAGCTGACTCATCCATACCCTTACCATTGTCTTCAACAGTAATAACTATTAGGTTATTATCTAGTTTTCCAGTAATTTTTACATAACCTTTCTTGCTTTCACTTTCGTGTATGCCATGAATAATAGCATTTTCAACAAGCGGCTGAAGAATTAGCTTCACTGTTGCCATTGTATTAAGTTCCTCTGACATATCAACAATAGCTTCAATATCACCATCAAATCGTTTAGTTTGTATATCCAAATACATCTTTACATGAGTGATTTCATCATTAATCGAAACTATATCTCGACCACTATTAAGGCTTAATCTAAAGAACTTTGCAAGTCTTCCTACAATATCTACAATATCATCTGCTCCATATTTCATGGCCATCCAGCATATCATGTCAAGAGTATTGTATAAAAAGTGTGGATTTATCTGAGCTTGAAGTGCTCTAAGTTCTGCACTTTTTTTATTTATTTCTGCCTGGTACTTTTCTTTTATTAATGTTTTAATATTTTTAATCATACGATTAAAATTCTTCTGCAGAACACCAATCTCATCTGTACTATCTACAGGTATAAATACATCCCAGTTTTCAGCCTCGATTTTTTTCATATTTTTTGTAAGGTGTCTAATTCGTTCTGTAATAGTTCCTGATATATAGTAGGCTGCAACAATGGCTGCCACTGATACGATAAAGGTTAATATAATAATAAAACTTGAAATTTCATTACTGCCCTTTATAATTTCCTTTACCGGTATCAACGCCACTAAAGTCCAATCGGTATTTTCAACTGTCTTATGATATACAATTGAGGTTATATCGTTAATCTTCAGCCTCTCATGGCCTTCATTATTTTCCTTTATGCTCGAAAAATATTTTTCTTTTGAAATATCTGTGCCTATCTTTTTAGAGCCAGCCGATGAAATAATTTTTCCGTCATTATTTATAAGAAAAACCTCACTAGATTCAGTTATCCCTACTTGACTTACTATTTCATAAATGCTTCTTTCTAGAATATCTACAGATATGACTCCAAGATGTCTTCCATCAAAGCCACCGCTGTTTATGCTTCTAACTATAGACATAAGACTTTGTTTTTCTCTTGCATCCTTAAAATCATACTCATAGGTAGACCGCCAATATATGCTTCCCTTGCGATCCAAAACATCTTTATACCACTTTTCAGAGCTTGCTTTAGCTTCACTTATAATTTTGTTTCCATCACCTGCATACAAAAAGTTGTTGTTTACATAAAGTCTAATGCCATATATTTCTCTGCTGTTTTGCATAGAATTAAGTATTTCAATTAGCCTATTGTAATCATCAATCTGTTCCACCAAAGGATAGTTCTGTGGTGATTTTGACAAGATACTTTGAATTTCCTTATTCATAAAAAGCATGCTAGATACGTCTTTTACGTTGTTTAACTTATAGCTTATAAAGGTATTAGCTTGCTCAAAGGCACTTTTAGTAGATTCTATAGTTTGGTTTTCAAGTACTTCTGAGGATTTTTTATAGGTTAATACTGCAATGGTAGTTATTGTAAAGCCGATAAAAAGTAGATAGGATAGAAGAATCTTATTTCTTATTTTTAAATTTTTTATAATATTAATTTTCATTTTCATCTAATTTTTATCCCTGTATTCTGATGGTTTATAACCAAAGGTCTTTTTAAATACCTTTGCAAAATAGTTTGGATCATTAAAGCCAACTTTGTCAGCTACCTCATATAGTTTTAATGTTAGGTCCTTAAGAAGTTCCCTTGCAGCCTCCATCCTTACCTCAGTTAAGTAATCATTTACGGTTCTACCAGTTTCTTTTTTATATAAAATACATAAATACTGTGGGGTTAAATATACAGATTCGGCGATGGAATTCACACCTATATTGTTTTTATAATTATTCTCAATATATCTTTCAATGCTTCTTATAATTGCCCTATCCTTATTTAAATCAAAAACAGCAACAGGAATTTTCATTTTTTTATTTATCGATTTTACAGCTTCCTTAGCCTGCTTATAGGCTTTACCTATATTAGAGATTCCTTCCACGAAATCGCCTATTCCTGCTGCCATATCCGTTTTATTGTTTCCCTTAATATCATTTACTATTTTAGAACATAGTATTTTTATTGCTTCTATTGTTCCATCTTCGGGAGCTGAGCCTATAACTATAATTTCTCCCAGTTCTATACCAGCTATATATTTTATATTTTCCTTATCAAACTCTAAGCTTATTTTTTGTAATATACAATGTTCATACTGATAGTTTGACAGTGTAAAAATTACACAGAAATACTTTCCATCGAGAGGCAGCTGCACTCTTATATGCTTTAAACCATCATTTACTCTGTCTAAGTCAATCACTTCATCCTTAATAAGATGATCAATCAGTCCTCTTTGTAAATATGCTAGCTTTTTTTTATCCTCTCTACAGCTTTCAGCAGTCCTTTTTAAAAGTTCTTGAAACTCTTTAAGGTTTACTGGCTTTTCTACATAATCTACAGCTTTTATTTGAATTGCAGATTTTAAATACTCTTTATCTGAATAGCCGCTTAAAAATATGATCTTGCAATTTGGTAGAAGTTCTTTTAAATGCTCTGCAAGCTTAATGCCGTCCATCTTAGGCATCCTTACATCGCATATAGCTATATCAGGATTAGTACTTCTGGCTAATTCAATCCCCTCTAATCCATCAGTAGCCTCTCCCACTACCTCGATGCCTGCACTGCTCCAGTCAACATAGTTTAGTAATCCTTTTCGAGTCATTTGCTCGTCATCTACTATAATGGCCTTAACCATAGTTTCTTCATCTCCTTATCATGCAACTAATAGTTATATTATAAGTTAATTTTCATAGTTAAGAAACCATACTAAAAGTTAGTTACATACTTTAACCTTTCACAGAGCCTATTAATACTCCTTTAACAAAGTATTTTTGCAGGAAAGGATATACACATAGTATTGGGACTGTAGCTGTAACTATAGATGCAGCCTGCACAGCTTCCGGGACAACATTTAGTTGGCTTTCTATGTCTGGATTGAAGCCTCCCTGCTTTAAAACATCCATTGTAGAAGTAACTAATTCTTTAAGATAAAGCTGAAGAGGTTTTAACTTTGGATTAGTTATATACATCATTGCATTAAAATAGCTGTTCCAGTGTGCTACTGCAAAGAATAACGTTATGGTCGCTAGTACTGGCATAGATAGCGGAAGTATTACTCTAAATAATATTGTAAAATCTGAAGCTCCATCTATCTTAGCAGATTCTTCTATACTCTCCGGCAAGCTTTCAAAATAATTTTTCATTATTAGCATATTGAATACATTTACCATTGCTGGTAGTATAAGAACCCATATTTTATTTACAAGCTTAATCTTTTGCATTACCAAATAAGTAGGTATTAATCCTCCGTTAAACAACATAGTAAATATAAATATTAAAAGGTATATTTTTCTTCCTCTCAATCGAGGTTTTGATAAGGGATATGCAGTAATTACTGTCATAATAATCCCAAATAATGTTCCTAAAGCTGTAATTACTATAGTAACTATAAAGGAATTCATAAACTGCTTATTGCCAAGCACAAACTTATAGGTTCCTGTTTGAAAATCTATAGGCAGCAGTGTTACCATTCCTGAAACTACAGCAGCTTCGCTGCTAAAAGATTTTGCTATAAGATTTACAAATGGAAACAAGGTTAGAAATCCAAAAACCGTAAACAAAATATAATTTATAACATTAAATATTCTTTCTCCTTTTGACTCTTTAATCCTCAATGGTTACCCTCCTTACCATATGCTTCTTCCTAAGAACTTCTTGCAAAGGTAGTTTCCGCCAACAACTAGTACAAAAGCAACTACTGAGTTGAATAAACCTACTGCTGTTGAAAAACTATAATCGGAGGTTCCAAGCCCGACTCTATACACATAAGTTCCTATTACGTCTGATACATTGTAAACAACTGGATTATACATAGCTATTATCTGCTCTGTTCCTGCTTCAAGCAGTGAGCCTAATCTTAAAATAAACATAAGCACAACTGTTGGTGCGATACCTGGTATAGTAATACTCATTATTTGCTGAAACTTGTTTGCACCGTCAATTCTTGCGGCCTCGTACTGTTCTTGCTCTATGCCAGTTATTGCAGCAAGATATACAATTGTACCCCAGCCTACTTCCTTCCACCCTTCTGTACTAACAAGAAGTCCTCTAAATAGCTTAGATTCCATGAAGAAAGGAATAGCGTCTCCACCTAGTCTAGTTATAATACTATTTACAATGCCTCCATTAATAGAAAGAATATTCATAAATAGCCCGCTTACAATAACCCAGGATATAAAGTGCGGCAAGTATATAACAGTTTGTACAGATTTTTTGAAAACAATACTTTTTATTTCATTTAATAGTACTGCCAAAACTATTGGTATTGGGAAAAGGAACACTATCTTATAAATGCTAATAAGTAGCGTATTTCTCAATACATTAAGGAACTCAAGCGATGTAAATAACTTTTTAAAATTTGCAAGCCCAACCCAATCACTTCCTGATATACCTGAGAAGATATTAAAATCTTGAAAAGCTATTATAAGTCCATACATAGGCGTATACTTAAAGAGGACTAAACATAGCAGCCCTGGTATAAGTAATAAATGCAACTGCCAATCTTTTTTGAAGTCAATCCATACTTTGCTTTTAGTTTTTAAAGATTGGTTCGACTGTGTTTTTTTTGATGTTTCCTGCATTAGTTTCATTCCTTTCTAAGTAGTTTTTCTATAATTAATTCTATCGAAAATTTGAAAACCTTTAAATATAACAAAATTACGATTATAAGGAATATATTAAGGTGTTACTTTTTATTTAAAAATTTACTCTTCACGGTGTTTAAAAAATAGTAGAACCTGAGAAATTCAGGTTCTATAAAGCGTAATCATTATTCAATTGTTCTTAAAAAATTACTTATATAAATGAAACTCTCCTTTATTCTTATAAGTTCGCTTTCCTTGTTTCTTTCTCTCCATACACTGCAGTAATCAGCCAGCCAGTATTCAATTAATGAAGCTAACTTTGCCGGCTCTAGTACGGGCTCTACCTTTTCAAAACCAAAGCTATATTTCTTTATTGGCAAAAATGCTGCCTGTGTAAGAGCTATACCTCTGGCGGATACTATAAATTCCTTCATATCTAATTTTCTATGTTCTGGTATTATTGCAGCAAGTCTTAACAGCTCCTTTTCAATTTCAAGAGCCTTATAATAAGCTTCACTTGCCTTGTTATGATCTATATTTCTTACCACTTCTAACCAAGGATTTATAAAATCCTTATCAACTATATCTTTTTCTTTCCAGAAGGTTAAATAAGACCAATGGAAAGGTTGCTGTCTTGATAGCTCTCTTAGAGTGTTCATCAAGTTTTCTGCTCTTTCTCCAAACTCTAATACAGAAATAGCCTTGTCAGCCTTTTCAATATCCTTCTCTCCATCCGGATTCCAGGAAAGTGAAGCTCCAAAAATCATACCAGGCATGGAATTTCCAAATAAATTAACATGCCCATAGTCACCCCAGTCTGTATTTAGAACTCCTACAGCATTGTAATTCCTTCCATACTCCACCATTTTTCTAATATTAACAGAAGCGTTGTCCATTTCATTCATTAATCTATTCCAGCCAGTAACTGCAGGACAAACATACTGAGGAACTCCAGATTCTGCTATAGTTCTTGTATTATCCTCAGTTACAGAAGCATGATAACCCCAGTTTAGGCAGGTTACATCCTTAGGTATTTCCGATAATAATTCTGGATGCTTTAATATTATATCTCCCCAGAACATTACCTCTTTATCATATCTTTTAACAGAGCTTATCACTTTCGTTAGAAAGTCAGTATAAAGTCTTCCTTCGCCGACTTTTTTAGCTAATTCAGCATTTTTACCTTTTCCAAGATCAAAAGTTTCATCGCAGCATATATTGAATTTCTTTGAAGTGAACAATGGGACAAATTCTTCCAGCATGCTTTGTACTAACTTTAAGCTTTCTTCATTAGAAACATTTAAAGTATGATGATTCATTCTGTCAATCCAAGAGTGGGACGAATCAGTATCAACCTGAAGTTCTGACAAATGAGCAAAGGATTTAGCTGTAAGAACTTCATACAAATGTCCAAAGGTTGAAAGAGAAGGTATGAGCTCTACATGTCTTTTTATACAGTACTGATCTAATTCTAATATTTCTTCAGCAGTTAGCGGATCTTTGTCTACCCATACTTCGCTTAAATTCTTAAAGGCAAAGCTATGCTCTATATAAAGCTGAAGATGATTAATTTTGTAGAAAGCTAATCTATCCACAAGCTCCTTTAAGGTTTCAAGGGTTGGTACCTTTCCTCTTGTAACATCGTGGTAAAAGCCTCTATTCTTAAAATAAGGGCTGTCCTTTATTGTAATGGCGGGAACCTTAATACCGCTTTGTCTTATGATTTGACGAAGTGTTTGTATTCCATAAAAAAGCCCGGCATCATCAGCACCAATGACTTCTATTCCATGCTCGTCAATATTTATCTCATAGCTTTCACTTTCTCCCGTCTGCTTTTTAATAAGTATACAGCCTTCATGTTTTTCCATAAAAGCTTTGTTAATATTCAGTACAATACCTGTTGATTTTTTAATTTCTTCTTTAAGAAGTACAGCAGCCTCAAAATCATTTGAGCTACACCTTGCATTTAAAACAATCTCGCAATAGTTATCAATAAAAAAGCTTTCCTCCTTATTGATAATTGTCTTAGGAACCGGCAATAAATACATATTATATCCTCCTATATTAATTGAAATAGTACTATTTATTGGTAATTCAAATTTCCGGGCCATACAAAAGGCAGCGGAAACACGTTTTTTATAAATTCTTTAATTAAAGGCTTATTGCTATAAGAATCCTCAAAGCTTTCTCTGTTTCCAAATATAATTTTTGTTATTGTCTGTATATTATTTATTTCAAGCTTTTCATCTTTTATAGTTATTATATATTTTCCCTCTTTTTCAGCAAAAGCTAAATTATCTGTAATTTCGCTGCTTACATGTTGTTTAAAATAATTCATTAAATCTGTCATTAAGCCTTTGAAGTCCAATATTTTTATAGTTCCAAGAATATCGCAATGACTAACTTCGATATTAGAATCACTTAATACTGTTACAGCCCCGTCATTAAAAGTACATTGATATTGTATATATTCTAATGAATTTATTCTCATTGCTTCCTTTAAGGCCTTGTAAACAAGCTTTCTATCTCCTGCAGCTTCTTTTATATAACCCCATCTGCCTGCTTCATTATCAGCAATTCTTAAAACAATGTATGCGCAGTAATCTTCATAATCTTTAACCAAATAGGTTTTGAAGGTAAAGTAAGCCCAATCTGTGGTAGCTCCTTCAAGAAGTCCTTTAAATTCTTTAAGGGTCCTATAGTACCTTGTACTTTCCCTGCTGTATATCTTAGTCATTGCTTCTAGCAAACCATCATCATACTCTACAAGCTGGATATGCTCTTCTCTTTCTTTTAAAGGCTTTATAATAAATTTAAAACACTTACCTGAAACAGTACATCCTCTTCTTAAATACAAGCTTCTTGCTCCAGACACAAGCATTAATCTAATGTTTTCTTCCTTCATAATTCTTTCGCAGTCATCCATCAATAGAGATGCATATCCTTTTCCTCTGCTATTGTCATCAGTGCAAACCGCGCCAATTGATGCAGCATTTATCGGAATCCCTTCTATTAAAATTGTACTTTTATAATAGTTTACATTTGCTGCTGGAGTTCCACCTTCAAAAATCACTCTCATATTGTCAAGATTGCCTTCACTCAACATAAGCTTAAACTCTTCTCCCATGGTATTGTCATATCCATAAGGAGCTCTAAAAACTTTATTAATAAGTTCTATTACCTTATCCAGCTCTTCTTTTTTACAGGCTCTTGGTCCTTCCATGCTCTTCCTCCACCTTTATTAATAGAATTTTTTTATTTTATCGAAAGCAAGTCCCATCATTAGTCCAGCTGCAATCTCCGCCACTGTCCAGCCTGATTCAATAGCCCATGGCCCCCAGCCCGCATCTGCAGGAGAACCAAAATACTCCATAATATCTGGATCAAACCCTCTTGCCCAGGCACCATTTATTTTTTCATCTTCACTTTGTATTTGGGAGGAAATCATAAATTTAGCCGTATTTTCCCAAAACTTTTTAAAAAAATCATCCTTTGTAACAAGATAGGCTTGGATAAAAGCCAAAGGCAGCCAGTTGTTAGAATACAAAAGATCTACAACAGCATCTCCGTTTTTGGAAAGAAGAGAGCACTCTCCGTCTCCTTTTGTATTTCTCATTGAAGCTTTATAACCTTCATCCCACTCAAGATATGCACCAGAAGAATGTTTAAAGCTTTGAAGATCCTCAGAAGCCTTATAAAGCCAATTTTTATGAATTTCTTCTCCTGTTACCCAATATAACAAGCTCAGTGGAAAAATGAGTCTGCAGTATTCTTCTGTCTGACTTTGCTCTCTTGTTGTTTCAGGGTATGCTTTCATAATGGCAGTTAATCCCCTTACCGCCACAGCCCTAAATTCTTCTATTTTAGTAAGCTTATAGCCTAGAAGAAGTGCTGCGTGATAATAGGCATTATAATGGGCACTCGGAAGATTTCCTGGAGTATTGTTAAGCTTCTTTATCTGTTCTTCAGTTAAATCTATATTATCTGTTCTAAATACTCTCGTACCATCAGTTCCTGTGGTGTTAATAAGGAAGTATAAAATATCTATACAGTCGCTTATATACTCTTTTCTTCCAGTATAAACGCACTTAAGCATGTATGGTATAATAGCCCTTGCAACATCATCCTGGTAGCATACCTCCCAAGCCTGGTTTGTCCATCTCATCATGCCTTTAAGATGGTTATCTTCTCTGCAAACCATATAATCAAAGCAAAAACTTGAAAGGCTATCTGAAATTTTTAAACTTTCTTCATTCCCATTTACTAGGTAGTCCATAAAGTAAGCAAGCGAAACCTCCCCAGTGCAGTCTGTCCTTATTAAATCAAAATATCTTTGTACACCATTGGAATAAATCTCAGTAGCAAGCCCTTCTCTTACTCCACCTTTTCCATTACTTATTAATATATCTGCTTTTTTAAACCAATTCATAGAAGCTTGAACACAACTTTTAAGTTCTTCTTCAAAATCTCCTTGCTCTACGTTCCCTTTTACAAAGTAGTGATTTTTTATAGAGATTTTAATATTGTGCCCGGTAACCCAGTCTAGTATATACTTCACAATGTTTCTCATCTTAAACATAGGAGAGAATCTTGCTTTAGCAAAGTTTGAAAGTCTAAAGGAACAAATCATAAGATTTTCCTTCTCCAGCCATAGAGCTCTATTTTCAACTTCTTCACAAGCCACCTTTAATTTATCTTCCTCAATACTTTTATGGCAGTGCACATTTACATATTGAAGTATAGGAGAATTCTTTGCTATTGTTATAGCATGGGGTCTGATCCTCATTCCACTTTGGTCATCCAATATATCCCCATATGCCATATCCTCAATTTGCTCCTCCTTTAAGCAAAATGCCAATCTTTCATATCTTGTGCTTGAAGGAGTTTCAAAATATACTGTACCTATGCTGCCGCAATATTCTGCCAAAATACGTTTTCCTTTCTTAAGCTGTTCTTCCACCAGTATTCTTTCTCTAGCTTCAAGTAAAATTGGAGTCTCTGCTGTACCGCCTAATATAATAATGGAACCGTATTCATCAAAACTGTCATTATTTATTTCTCCTGGCTTAAAAATAGAAATCTCTAACTTGTTGTCCTTTAGGATTGTAAGTATGTCACTCTCATCATTAGTTATAACTGCAATTTTATTATTCAATTCATTCCACCGCCCTAATAATTATTTCACTTTTAACTTCGAGGGATTTTACTATAGCATTAAATACCCTAACCACCTTAAGCATATTATCAAGCTTAAAAGGTGCCTTCCTTGTTCTAAGCATTTCAACAAATCGTTGAAGTCCTTCCATATATACCTTTGATATATCTATTTCATAAGTTATATTCTGTTTTTCTCCATAAATGTTTAAAGTACCCTTATCTAATTTCTCTATAAAATTTAGACTTACTTCATAATCTTCATACTTTAACACAGAAATCATACCATCGGAGCTTATACTAGAACTAACAGCCTTAGGATTATAACCGAAAACTTCAAGAGCCATTTCTACAAGATGAGCTCCATAAAAATAAATTCCGCCATAGGGATCGTTAAAGCCTGCATTAAAGCTTATTGAAGCTGCTTCGATTCTTCCAAGATTATTGCTTTTAACTATATCCTTAGCCCTTAGAATTTTTTCTGCATATTTGCAGGTTGAACCACCTGTTACTAAGGTATTATATCTCTTTGCTGCCATTACTATTTCTTCTGCATCCTCATCCTTTACAGTAAAAGGTTTATCTATCCAAGTAGGTATTCCTATCTTTATAAAGGGAAGAGCATACTGTGCATGAAGATTTCCATCTCTAAACACAACCATAATAGCGTCAACTTTATCTAATAGCTCCTCAGCTTTTTCAGCTATAAATTCAATTTGCGACCTTTGTGCCACTTCTTTTGTCCTCTGTTCATCATGACCATAGATAGCTGTTACCTTGCAGTCCTTGAATAATAATCCCCCATTTTCAGGCAGAGGGTTATTTATTAGCTTTGAAAAAACTTCAGCATGGGAGCTGTCGGAACCTAGGATTCCTATTCTAAAAACACTTTTTTTCATCACCTATTATCCTTCTAAATTTTAAATTATAAGCTTTCCTTCTTTATAGCTAATTTTAGACACCTTTTCAAGCATACAAAAGAAACTGGTTAATATATTACTGAAAAAATTAATATAGTAGTCTATACTGATACCGCTATAAAAGCTATATTTATAAGGTGTAATTATATAATATTTAACATTGTGGGAGGTAACTATGAAGAATATTGCTTGTTTTGACGTAGGAGGTACCTTTATAAAGCTTGCAATTATCAATTCTAATGGAGAAATTCTTTATAAAAATAAATTTTCAACTCCTTTGATAAACTGCAGAAAAACTATTCCTGAAGCTATAATTTCTCAAACTAAAGAACTTTTGAAAGAGTATGAGATTGATTCCTTAGGAATAAGTACAGCAGGTGTGGTAGACAGTGATAAAGGAGAAATAATTTCAGCCTCGGGAAATCTGCCTGGCTATACAGGAGCTAAACTATCAGAGGTTATATCCAAAGAGCTAAATATCAATGTGTATGTTGAAAACGATGTAAACTCCGCTGCTCTTGGAGAGATGTGGAAGGGAGCTGCAATAGGAAGTGATACCTTTCTTTGTTTAACCCTAGGAACAGGAGTTGGGGGTGCTATTGTTATAAACAACAAGATTTATAAAGGTATAGGTTCTGGCGCTGGAGAACTTGGACATATGATTCTTGTAGAAAATGGAGAAGATTGCAACTGTGGATCCTTTGGATGCTACGAGAGATACGCCTCTACCTCAGCTTTTATAAGAATGTATCTAAGAGGAGCTGATTCTCAAGGCCTCAAAGTAGAAAATATAACCGGTGAAGAAATAATGGATAAGGTATTTGCAAAAGAAGAACTAGCCTGTAAGGTTTATGATGAATTTTTAAATCATGTTGTCAATGGCTTAGTTAGCCTTACCCATATTCTTGACCCTGGCTTAATCGTTATAGGCGGCGGCATATCTGCTCAAGGCGATGCCTTTTTTAAAGAGATAAATAATAGGTTTCAAACAAAAGTTATGAAAGCCTATGCTTCTCATACCAAAATTGTACAAGCTAAGCTTAACAATGATGCTGGAATTTATGGTGCTTGCTATATAGCTTTAAAAAACCAAAAACAGGAGGTAAAAATAAATGCTTAAAACTCTTTACTCAGATGTGGTTATTATTGGCGGAAGTCTTGGGGGAGTCTCTGCTGCTCTTGCTGCTGCAAAATCAGGTAAAAGCGTTATCATGACAGAAGATACTCACTGGATTGGTGGTCAGCTTACCAATCAGGCAGTGCCACCGGACGAGCACCCTTGGATTGAGCAGTTTGGCTGCACAGCCAGCTATAGAAATTTTAGAAATAAAATAAGAGATTATTACAAAACCAACTACCCTGTAACTGAGAAAGCTAGAAACAATATTCATTTAAACCCAGGAAATGCTTGGGTAGGAAAGGTATGTCATGAGCCAAAGGCAGCTTTAAGCGTATTAAATAATTTGCTTGCTCCTTATATAAGCGCAGGAAAGGTAACAATACTCACTAGTTGCAAAGCTGTTTCAGTTGAAACCCTTAAAGATAAAATAATTTCAGTAACTATAAGAAATTTTGACAGCCTGGAAGAATATTTGCTTGTTGCTCCTTACTTTTTAGATGCAACAGAATGTGGAGATTTGCTTCCTCTATCAGGGACAGAATATATTACAGGCTCTGAATCTATAGAGCAAACTGGAGAGCTTCATGCACTGCCTGGTAATGCAGAACCTCTTGATATGCAAGCTATAACTTGGTGCTTTGCCGTGGATTATATAGAGGGAGAAGACCATACAATAGATAAGCCAAAAGACTATGAATACTGGAAAAATTATAAGGCTGATTTTTGGCCTGATAAAAATTTAAGCTGGCAAATTCTTGTTCCTCATACTTTGCAGCCTAGAGAATCTGTATTGTTTCCTCATGAGGATAAATTATCCTTGTGGGAATATAGAAGAATTGTAGATAAAAACAATTTTGAGCCTGGAACCTTTCAAAGCGATATAACATTAGTTAACTGGCCGCAAAATGACTATTGGATTGGACCTATTTTTGAACTAAGTGCTGAAGAAGTAGAAAAACATCTTGATAATGCAAAACAGTTAAGCCTTTCATTGCTTTATTGGCTGCAAACAGAGGCTCCAAGGCCTGATGGAAAAACAGGATATCCTGGTCTTAGATTAAGGAAAGATATTGTCGGTACAGAAGATGGTCTTGCAATGCAGCCCTACATACGTGAATCAAGACGTATCAAAGCTGAATTTACAATACTTGAACAGCATATAGGGGAAGAAATGAGACAGGGAAAAACTGCTGAGGAGTTTAAAGATAGTGTAGGAATTGGGTGCTACAGAATAGATCTTCATCCTAGCACTGGTGGAAGATCTTATGTAGATATTTCCTCACTTCCATTTCAGATACCATTAGGCAGTCTTATTCCTATTAGAATGAACAATCTTTTGGCTGCCTGCAAAAATATTGGAACTACACATATAACAAATGGATGTTATAGGCTTCATCCAGTAGAATGGAACATTGGAGAAGCTTCTGGTTATACCGCTGCCTTCTGTCTTGAAAAGAATATAACTCCTCGTGAACTAAGAAATAATGAAACCTACTTGAAGGACTTTCAAGCTCTTCTCATTAAACAAGGTATAGAAATTGAGTGGCCTGCCCTACATCCAGTTTAAGAAAAGGAGGCTAGAGATGAGTAGGAGTAAAACTATAGTAGCCTTTGGGGACAGCCTTACTTTTGGCTATGGTGTTAAAGAGGAAAATAAATGGACAAATATCCTTGCAAAATCCTTAGGCTGCAGGGTTATAAATTCCGGCGTATGTGGAAATACTTCCTCGGAAGGTTTAGTTAGAATTGAAGAAGATGTGCTTAAATATAAACCTGATTATGTAATAATAAATTTTGGCATGAATGACCACTTTATAAAAACTGACGGAAGCAAAGAAGCAAAGGTTTCCTTAGAACAATTTGAAGAAAATATAGAGAAAATTATTTTTCTTACAAAACAGATTAATGCAGTTCCTGTCCTTGTGACTCCTAACAAAATAATAGAAGGAAACATAGGCGATGAAAATTGTGGCGGTGGCGCAACCTATTACTACAGAAGACATCCTTATTATTTATATAAAAATATAGGTGGTGCTAATGCCCAGCTTAAGAAGTATTGCAGTAAAATAGTTGAACTCGGTCTAAAGCATTGCATTGCAACTTTAGATATAAATAAGCTTTGCGAATCTAAGTCTTTGTATTCTATTATAATTAATCTTACAAACAGCAATGAAGATGATGGAGTTCATATTAATGAGTTAGGCGCAAAATTTTATTCGGAAAATATCTATAAAACCTTAAAAAACTTGTTATGATTGTATGTCAAAAATTCAAACAAGGTTAAATAATTTAAGAGAAGCGGTCTAAAAAATATCTTTTTATGCCGCTTCTCTTATTAAGCTAAAAACTATATCCAAATTTATGTTATATTAATTTAAAATATATTTGGTTACATCTCTTCATTTACCACTGCCTGTACTTTTACTCTTGGTTTTAAGCCTTTATCCTCATTTATTACTGCAAGCTTTGCAACGGCAAGATTTACAAAGGATGCTACAGCGGCAAAAAAGAATATATATTGAGGGCCAAAGGCAGTCCAGATAATTCCCCCTATATATGCACATACTATGGATACAATATGATCCATGCTCATGCCAAATGATAAAGTTGGAGTTATCTCAGATTTATCCACTGCAATGGAGCGGAGATAGATTGTTTTTATCATGCTCATCTGCATTGACATACGGTCTAATATAATTAGTACAAAGGTTAAAATAACAGGTATGCCTACCTTGCTTAAAATTCCTGAAGAAAATCCTGATGCCAGGAAACCATAGGCAATATATACTACTATAAATGATAGCGCATCTGCATAAAGCATCTTTCTTATACCATATCTATCAAGCCATCTGCCAAGGGCAGGAATAAAGAATATCCCTATAAAGGATCCTATTATACCGAGAATTGCAATGGTGTCAGCCCTTTTGCTTAAAAGATCGATAAGTACCCAAGGTCCATAAACGGCCATTATCTGTTTTTGTACACCTGTCATTATAGCAAGAATATAATAGTATTTATATTCCCTTCGGAATACAAATTTTAGCTTTCTATCTTGCTTGATTGGAATTTTTACAATTTTGTTCATATAAATAAACAAGATGAATACAACTGCAAAAATTAATGCTCCAATAACAAAAGTAATCTTTACAGGTGATGTGAGGCTGAAAATTCCAGTCCTAAAGCCAACAAAAACTAAAATACTTGCAAACATGCTGAAAGCTGTGCTGACTCCTTTATACTGCCCCATTCTCTTTCCTACTTCCTCGCCTTTTATAAGAGACATGCCTATACCGTCAGACAGTGGAAAGAATAAGTGCATTCCCATAGAGTTGACGAAAAGAAAAATGCACATTACTGCAAAAGGCGGAGTTAAAAAGCCTAGCAACAGCAGTCCTATGCAGCTTAAAAGCTGGGCAATTATTGATATTCGTATATCCCCTATAAATGAAAGTAAGGAAATAACAACTGTTGAAAGAATTCCAGGCAGCTCTCTTGGAAATTCAATTAATCCTCTTTGAAAGGCATTTACATTATAAGCTTCCTTGAAGTAGTTAGAAAAAATACCGTCACTAAGCCCAAGTCCCAGGGCAGTCAGTGCCAAGATAAAAAAATAAACCACAATTTCTTTTTTTGCCTTCTTAAATAACCCAATCCTCAATATACATTCCCCCTATAATAAACTTTAACAACATATATCACTTCTATAATCATACATGGAAGATGAGAAAAAATGCAATGTATGTTTATATATTTCTTTTTAGCAGTTACCCAAGTAAATACAATGTTCTTAAAAGGACTTAGAAAACAGAATAATTAATGGCATGCCCAGTATGAACTGCTGCCTTTATGGAAACAGTTTTATTATTTCAACTGTGTACCATAAAAGCAGCATATCAGCTTGAGCATGCCATTTAAAAACTTCAATTAAATTTAATCATAAAGATGACAAGCCACAAAATGGCCTGGCTTCAACTCTCTTAACTCTGGTCTATCGTCTTTGCATATATCCTTTGCTTTAGCACATCTTCCTGCAAATTTACAGCCATTAGGAGGATTTATTGGGCTTGGTACATCCCCCTCAAGTATTATGCGGTGACGGCTTTGCTGAACATCCGGGTCTGGAATTGGAATTGCAGAAAGCAGTGCCTGAGTGTATGGATGCAGTGCATTTTCATATACTTCATTACTGCTTGATAGTTCCACTATAGCACCTAAATACATAACAGCTACTCTATCAGATATATACCTAACCATAGACAAATCATGAGCAATAAATAAGTATGTGAGTCCGTATTTATTTTGAAGGTCCTGCAGGAGATTTACTACCTGAGCCTGAACAGATACATCAAGTGCTGAAATAGGCTCATCACAAACTATAAAATCTGGATTAACAGCAAGAGCTCTTGCTATTCCAATACGCTGCCTTTGACCACCGCTAAATTCATGTGGGAAACGGTTTGCATGTTCTTTGTTTAAACCAACTAACTCTAAAAGTTCGTCTATCCTTTTGGTTCTTTCTTCTCCCTGTAAAATATCATGAACATCTAAGCCTTCAGCAATTATATTGGAAACCAGCATTCTAGGATTTAAGGATGCGTACGGATCTTGAAATATCATTTGTGCTCGTTTATTGTACTCTTTCTTTTCCCTGCCAGTTAATTCATGAACATCTTTACCATTAAATTCTACAGTTCCCCCAGTAGGATTATATATCCTCAAAATTGTACGTCCGCAGGTTGACTTTCCGCAGCCTGATTCTCCAACCAAGCCTAAGGTTTCTCCTTTATATATATCAAAGCTTATGTCATCAACAGCCTTTAAAACTCCCTTGCCTTTTACCTTAAAATATTTTTTTAGGTTTTGAATTTTTAATAGTACTTCTTTCTTTTCACTGCTCATACTACTTAACACCTCCAAGCACTTCTGAAGGGATTTTTTTAACTTTTAAAGCATCTCTTGAAACTTTAGGTGCATCTGGATGACTAAGCCAGCAGGCAGACGCATGACCTTCACTTATAACAAAAGTAGGAGGCATTTTAGCTCTACAAATCTTCATTGAATACTCGCATCTGTCTGCAAAAGGACAGCCGCTTGGAGGTGCAAATAAATCTGGAGGTGTTCCTTCGATAGATTCAAGTCTGTTTTCATTTTTAACTATATCAAGCCTTGGCACAGAATTTAGAAGTCCCCAGGAGTAGGGATGCTTTGGATTATAAAAAATATCCTTTGAACTTCCATATTCAACAACCTTGCCACCATACATTACAATAACCCTTTGAGCAATATGAGCAACAACACCCAAATCGTGGGTTATCATTATTATAGAAGTATTTATCTTATTTTGCAGGTCAAGCATTAGCTCAATTATTTGTGCCTGTATAGTAACGTCTAAAGCAGTAGTTGGCTCATCTGCTATTAAAAGCTGTGGATTGCAAACTAATGCAATAGCTATCATTGCTCTCTGCCGCATTCCCCCTGAAAACTGATGAGGATATTCTTTAAACCTTTGCTCTGGATTTGGAATCTGAACAAGTTTAAGCATATTAATTGCCACTTTTTTAGCTGCTTCGTTATCTAATTTTTTGTGTTTCTTTAAGCCTTCCATTATTTGCTTTCCAATAGTCATGGTTGGGTTTAAAGAAGTCATTGGATCCTGAAATATTATGGATATTTTACTGCCTCTTATATCTCTCATTTCTCTTTCAGACTTTTTAGTTATATCTTCACCATTAAACAATATTTCTCCGCCTTTGAATCTTGCTGGCGGTTCAGGATTTAATCTCATTATGGATTTTGCAGTAACAGACTTTCCACAGCCTGATTCTCCAACTATAGCAATAGTTTCTCCTTCATACAAGTCAAAGGATACTCCTCTAACAGCTTGTATTTCGCCAGCGTAAGTATCAAAGGAAACACTCAAATCTTTAACCTCTAATAACTTTTTCTTCATACATCTCACCCCTACTTTCTAAGCTTTGGATCCAAAGCATCTCTAAGTCCATCGCCAAGTATATTAAATCCAAGCATTGTAAGGCTCAGGGCTATGGCTGGCATAAGAAGCGTATTAGGATACTGTACAAAGACCTGAGCTCCCTCGTTAACCAAAGATCCCCAGGAAGCAAATGGAACAGGAATTCCTAATCCTATAAAGCTTAAGAAAGCTTCGGTAAATATCATCGCAGGCACCATCATAGTCATTTGAACAATTATTGGACCCATAGTATTAGGTATTAAGTGCCTTAAAATAATCCTTGTTTTGCTAGAACCAATAGTTTCAGCTGCAAGCACATACTCTGAATGCTTAAGCCTCATAACCTCTCCTCTTACAATACGTGCAATTCCCATCCAGGAAGTTGCAGCAAGAACTATAATAATAGGTCTTAAGCCTTGCTTCATTACCTGAAGCAGCAATATAATGTAAAGAAGGTCTGGCACTACCATTAAAACTTCAACAAATCTCATCATTAAGGTATCTGTTCTTCCCCCAATATAGCCTGAAATGCCTCCATACATAATTCCAATTATTGAAGTAATGAACACTGATAAGAATGCTATAAAAAACGAAACCCTTCCACCTTCCCAAACACGAGTAAATATGTCACGTCCAAACATGTCTGTTCCAAACCAATATTTTTTATTAAATTTCGTTTCTCCTATACTTTCTATAGTTAGGGTACTGCCCTTTACTTTGAAGTTTAGTCCTCTAAAATCAGGATCTTTTTGAAGCTGTTTATCAGCCTCAGCCTTTAATTTTTCTACTATCTTATCCAAGCTGTCTCCAGGTTCTGTCTTAACCTGAAACCTAAATTCCTTTTGATCTCCCTGCTGAGCTTCTTCAGCTTTATTACCTATCTTAACACCTATAACACCAGTTTTCGGGAGTTCTATACCTTCAAAGGAAATTTTTGTTTTTCTAAGATCATGATTATACTTTTTGTAAGTAAAGGCGCTATTTTCAGTAAGCATAATGCTTCTTTTACTGCTTAAAATCATAGTTTGATTCTGTACATTTAAATCCTGATTTCTGTAAGTGTGCCCATATAGTGTCTTTGATATTATTGGCCCTATCAGCGACATCACTATCATAAAAACAAGAATCCAGAAGGAGATCATGGCTGGTTTATTCTTCTTAAGCCTTCTAAGCGCATCCTGTAGATAAGACATGCTAGGACGACTGATTTTTTGAGCTGCCTCTAAGTTTTTACCTTCTAGCTCAAACAAAGACTTATCAATAGTTTCCATAGCCTATTCTCCTCCTTCCATACTGCCTCTAAGCCTTGGGTCAATAAAGCCGTAAGCAATATCAACAATCAACATTGAAGCTATTATAAGTACTGCATAAAAAAGAGTTATTCCCATAATCATTGGATAATCCTGAGAAAGGATTGTATTTACAAAATACTCACCAAGTCCTGCTACTGCATATACTTTTTCGACAACAATTGATCCAGTAATAATACCTGCAAACAGAGGTCCTAAAACGGTTACAACTGGCATAATAGCATTGCGTATAGTATGTTTCCATACAACTTGGGGCTTTGTAATACCTTTAGACTTTGCAGTTAAAATATAATCCTGGCCATTTATCTCAAGTGTAGTTGTTCTCATCATTCTCGATACAAAGGCTAAAGTACCAAGGGAAAGGGTTATGACAGGAAGGATAAAAGAACGCGCTGTATTGTCCACAGTTACAGGAAGCCAACCAAGCTTAACCCCAAAATTGTAGGAAAGGAAAGGACCCATAACAATATTAGGAACTGATACTCCAAGTATAGCTATAAATATTACTAGGTAGTCAATCCATTTGTTGTGATTTAATGCTGCTACAAGCCCAAAAAATATTCCAAGGGTAGAAGCTAAAAGCATAGCTCTCCAGCCTAAAGCAAAAGATTTAGGAAAGCTGGTTTTTATAATTGTTGTAACAGATCTTCCAGGAAACTTTATAGAGGTTCCCAAATCACCATGAATCAAATTGTTTAAATATATTCCATACTGCTTCAAAACAGGTTCATTTAGCTTATATTTATCCATGAGAGCCTGTTTCACTTCTGGTTTTAACTTAGGATCATTAAATGGATCTCCAGGCAGTGCTTTCATAAGTAAAAAAGTCAAGGTAGCTATAACCCATACAGTTATAAAGGCATATAGTAATCTTTTAAGTATATACCTAAGCAAACTAATCCCTCTTTTCTATTATTTTTACAATTTTATCTATAAAGGGTATATGTTGCGGCATATACCCTTTATAATTAAGTCTTAAATTAATGCTACTTCTTTTCTGCCATCTTAGCATTCATGTCTATGTCTGCCCAGTAAAAATCAGTATTAGCTCCAATACCTCTGCTAACAACACCAGTTAAATACTTTCTGAAAGTCCAGTGAGCCATTCTATAATAGTTAGGTGCAACAACCATGTCTTCAATAAGGATTTTTTCTGCTTCATAGAAGTATCCCATACGTTTAGCTTTATCTTTCTCAGTTGAAGCCTTTGTAATAAGCTCATCGTACTTTGGATTGCTATACTTACCATAATTGTTTCCATTCTCGGTTGTAAACAGCTCTAGGAAAGTCATTGGATCTAGGTAGTCTGGTCCCCATCCATCTGCACAAAGGCCAAAGTCTCCAGATTGCAATCTGCTGAGCTTTTCAGACCATGGAACTGGAACTAAATTAATGCTTATACCAACCTGTTTCCAGTCTTCCTGATACTTTTGAGCAATCTTCATAGATATATCCCCAGTATCAATAAGCATATCCATTGTAGGCAATTCTTTCAGTCCAAGCTCTTGAAGTCCCTTAGACAAGTATTCCTTAGCTTTTTCCTTTTGATTATCTGGGAATAAAGATACTCCATTTTCTTCGCGGAAAGATTTACTTAGTCCAAGGAAATGGCTTGGAATTATTCCTAAAGCAGGCTCATCACCTAAGTTAATCTTCTCAACAAAGCTCTTGCGGTCCATTGCATAAGCCATAGCTTTTCTTATATTGGCATTTTGAGTAATCTTATTGTTAAAGTGATTAAAATCTATATAGAATATGCTATAGTCAGGCATATTTACTAGTGGCTGTAAATTATATTGATTTAAAACTGCAGCATCTTCGAATTCTTTTAGGTCTGTTGATTGAATTGCTGCACCATCAAGCTTGCCAGTTTTTAATAAATTTGTTCTGGTTGATACATCATTTACAACCTTTAAATTAACTTCATCAATTTTTATATTATTCTTATTCCAGAACTTATCGTTTTTAACAAACTTAAAGCTTTCCTTATGCTTCCATTCCTTAACAACCCATGGACCATTTGATAATAGTCCAGCAGCTTCTAATGTATAATCTCCAGCTTTCTTATGCTCGTTATAGAACTTTTCATTCATTGGGTAGTAAACTGGGAATGAAGTTAAGCCTAAAAAGAATGGCACTGGAGAATCTAGTTGTATTTCAAGCTTTCCATCCTTCTCTTTAGCGCCAACTTTAGCCCATAAATCATCTTTCATTTTCTTATATTCAGCTTGTTCTGCATCTGTCATAGTTTCAATTCTCTTTGAAACCTGAGATTTTAAATCTTTTTTCTTATCTGCATTGGTTTCAGCCTTATATTTCTCATTTAAAGCTTTGAAATTTGCATCCTTGCCAAGCAGGAAGGACTTCTTTGTTACAGCTGCATAGTCTGGAGCGCCTTTGATATATTGAAGCATGAAGCTATAGGGTGTACTTTCTTCCATAGCAAGTCTCCATGCAAAGAAGAAATCAGCTGCTGTAACTGGATCTCCGTTGCTCCACTTTGCATCCTTGTTTAATTCGAAGGTATAAGAATTCGCAGCTTCGTTAAAAGTCCAAGACTTTGCTACTGCTGGTTCATATTTGCCTTCTTCCTTTCCAGAACGAGTCAAGCCTTCCATAAAGAAATTTAGTGCAAACATATCCGGCTGGCCTATCATCTGCTGAGCATCCAAAGTTTGTGGTTCATCGCCAATTACATAATCAAGTACCTTAGGTCCTGTGTACTTTTGTTGTTCATTACCTGTTCCATTGCTTGGAGTTGGGGCTGGGCTAGTTTTACTATCGCAGCCAACCAAAGCTGTTGACAGGACTAAAACCGCTGTAAGTACTGATGCAAGCAATTTTTTACTTCTCATTTCTTTTCCCCCTAATTAATTACTAAAAATAGTTACTCCACTTCTGCCATCTCAAACAGCCTCATTTAATATAATTAATAATATGTTCATAAATTTTACTCTATGCTAACATTTTTAAATATTAGTTAAAAAAATATCTAGTATACCTTTATTAATTATCTGCATAAAAAATGACATACCGTAGTCGGCATGTCATTTTTACTCTCTAAATATGTTTTAATACTAGGTTATATGTTAACAGTAAACTATTATGCAAGCATATCAAATATGCTTAATTGATCACTTTCTGGAAGGCCTCTTAAGCAATCAAACTTTTTCAACAAGTCTATAGCAGCATTTCCTATCTTAGCACGTTTCCTTACCTCTTCAATGGAGTTGAAAGGCTCCCCTTTAGCAGCATTATATATACTTTCTGCCGCTACATTTCCCATACCTGCTATGCTGTTTAAAGGCGGTCTTATTCCATCATCCTCAACTATAAACTTTGTGGCGTGTGATTTATATAAATCAATTGCAAGAAATTTTATTCCTCTTTCATACATTTCTAGAACCAATTCCAAGTCATCATACATATCCTTATCCTTAGGAGCAGCTTGGTTTCCCATCATCTCAATTTCCTTCATTTTTTCCTTGACTTTTTCTTTCCCAAAAATCATAAATTCTGCATCAAATGCCTTAGCCCTTATGGAGAAGTAGGCTGCATAATAGGCTTTAGGTATATGAACTTTAAACCACGCTATCCTAAAGGCCATAGTTACGTAAGCTGCAGCGTGGGCCTTAGGGAACATGTATTTTATCTTTTTACAGGATTCTATGTACCATTCAGGTACTTGGCATTCCCTCATTAAAGCTTCATACTCAGGAAATTTTGGATCCTTTAAAGCCTTTCCTTTACGTACAGTTTCCATTATCTTAAAGGCAGTGTTTGGCGGCAAACCTTTTTTAATAAGGTAAACCATTATATCGTCTCTAGTACAAACAGCTTCACTGATGCTGGTAACTATGCCTCCATCAATTAGATCCTTTGCATTTCCAAGCCAAACGTCCGTACCGTGGGAAAGACCTGATATACATATTAAATCCATAAAAGTCTTAGGCATTGTATCCAGAAGCATCCCTCTAACAAATTTTGTACCAAACTCAGGAATACCAAAACTCCCTACCTTTGAGTTAATCTGCTGCGGTGTTACTCCTAGTGCATCGGTTGAAGAAAATATAGACATTGTTGCCTTATCATCTAAAGGTATAGTTTTAGGATCTACTCCTGTTATGTCCTGAAGCATTCTTATTACTGTAGGATCGTCGTGGCCAAGTATATCAAGCTTCAAAAGATTCTGATCTATTGAGTGATAATCAAAGTGAGTTGTAATAATATCTGAATTTGGGTCATCAGCAGGATGCTGTACCGGACAGAATTCAAAAATTTCACGTCCTTTTGGAACTACTATTATTCCACCAGGGTGCTGACCTGTAGTTCTTTTTATACCAGTGCATCCCTTTGAGATTCTCATAATTTCAGCCTTGTTTACTTTAACCCCTTTTTCCTCAAAGTACTTTTTAACATATCCAAAGGCTGTTTTTTCAGCTATGGTACCTATAGTCCCAGCTTTAAAGGTTGTGCCTTTTCCAAAAATAACCTCTGTATATTTATGTGCCTTTGCCTGATATTCACCAGAGAAATTCAGGTCTATATCAGGTTCCTTGTCTCCATTAAAGCCCAAGAAGGTTTCAAAAGGTATGTCTATCCCATCCTTAGCCAACTGTTCTCCACAAACTGGGCAATCTTTATCAGGAAGGTCAAAACCAATTTTATAACCATAGTCTGAAAAATCCGAGTGCTTGCATTTAGGACACCTATAATGAGGAGGAAGTGCATTTACCTCTGTTATACCTGTCATATAAGCCACCACGGAAGAACCAACAGAACCTCTAGAACCAACTAAATAACCATCCTCATTTGATTTCCATACAAGCTTCTGAGCGATGATATACATCACGGAGAAGCCGTTTTTAATGATAGAATCAAGCTCTCTTTCAAGCCTTTTCTCTACTAATTCTGGCAGAATATCTCCATAAAGTTCATGAGCTTTGTCATAGGTAATGTCCCTTATAGTTTGCTCGCAGCCATCTATATGCGGTGTAGCCTTTTGAGGTGAAATAGGGCTAATCTGCTCGCACATGTCTGCTATCATATTAGTGTTTGCTACTACTACCTCGTAAGCTTTTTCTCTTCCCAAATAGGAGAATTCTGCAAGCATCTCCTCAGTGGTTTTTAGATATAAAGGCGCTTGATTATCCGCATCCTTAAAGCCCTGTCCTGCTTCAAGTATACGCCTGTATATTTCATCTTCAGGGTCAATAAAATGAACATCTCCTGTAGCAACTACAGGCTTGTTGAGCTTTTCTCCCAGTGCTACGATTTTCTTGTTTATTTCCTTCAAGTAATCCTTATTAGGTACTTGCTCCTGCCTTACTAAATAATCATTGTTTCCTAGAGGCTGTATTTCCAAATAATCATATTCTTCAGCAATAGCTTCAATTTCCTCATCGGATTTTCCTAAAAGTATTGACTGATAAAGCTCTCCTTCGCTGCAGGCACTGCCTATAATTAACCCCTCAGAATACTTTTTGTACATGCTTTTTAATATACGAGGCTTTTTATAAAAATAATCTAAGTTTGAGTAAGATACTAATCTGTACAAATTTTTAAGTCCTACATAGTCCTTAGCTAGTATTATTGCATGATAGGTTTTAAGCTTTTTAAACTCTTCTTTTTTAGCTTGCTCATCAGAACCAAACCTATCTACATCCTCAAGTGTTTGAGCTCCTCTTTCCTTAAGCTTATCAAGCATTACCTTAAACACCTTAACAGTAGTGTCAACATCATCTAGGGCTCTATGTGCAACTTCAACCTTTATTCCAAGATTTTTAGCAATTCTTCCTAGCTTATAGGTTTTAAAATCTGGAAAGACTTCCTGTGCCAAGGTCAGCGTATCTACATATGTAAAATCAAATTCATAGCCCAAGACTTTAGCATTATACTTTAAGAAGTTAATATCAAAAGCAGCGTTATGAGCAACTAGGACAGTATCCTTAATAAACTCCAATACTTTAGGAAATACCTTATCTATAGTTTCTGCATCCTTTACCATATCATCAGTAATATTTGTAACCTCTATAACCTTTGCGGGAATAGGCTTTTCAGGATTTACAAAGCAGCTGAAACTGTCTATCACCTTGCCATTTTGGTATTTCATTATTCCTATTTCAGTTATTTTTTCTGTTACTGGTGAGAAACCTGTGGTTTCCAAGTCAAGTATGCAATAAGTTGTATCTATGCTCTGCCCCTTTTGATTTGTTACAGAAGGCTTTTTATCAGGAGCTAAATAAGCTTCCATACCGTATATAACCTTCATGTTTGGATTATCTCTTCCTAAAAGCTTATGAGCTTCAGGAAAAGCCTGAACTACTCCATGATCTGTTATAGCAATTGATTTCATGCCCCAGCTCATAGCTCTCTTAATTAAATCAGTAGCACTAGTCATAGCATCCATTTGGCTCATTTGAGTATGCATATGAAGCTCTACTCTCTTTACTTCAGAATTATCCGTTCTCTTAATCTTTTTCCTACCTTCTGTCTCAATTATTGTATTAGCAATAAGCTCAACTTCACCAGAAAAGTTGCTGTAGCCAGCATTTCCAACAAGCTTAGCTCCTTTAGCGCCTTTAAGCCTTGATAATACTTCACCCTCTTCACCAGGCTTTAAAAAAGATTTACAGGTCATGGAACTTGAACCATCATACAAGTCAAAAGAAACTAAGGTTTTTCCGCTCTTTAATTCCTTTGACTCCAAATTAGAGATTTCTCCCTCTATGCAAATTCTACCTTCATCTGGTGTAATATCAGTAATTTTTATTACAGGTTCCTTAATTTTTGAATTTCTACCTAAAATTAAGAACGGATCACCCTTCTTGCCATCACCTTCTGCTTTTGCATCCTGCTTGTTTTCTGAAGTTTCTTTAGAAACTTTTGCTGCATTATTGCTTAATGTGGCTTTAATTTCCTTTTTAATAGACTGCATTTCTTTTTCTCGTATTTCCTCTTGCTGTCTTATAAAGTCTTCTCCAGTTACTCTATCAACGAAATTAATTTTATAGGCTGTACCATATAAATTTTTTATAGCCTCATAAACCTTTTTATCGTAATCCATAGCTCTTAAAAAATTAGATACTTCCATGTTAAAGTTGAAATTTATTGTACCATTCACAACTTCATACTCACTGTTACTAAGCACCGCTTTTAAGGCTGGATATTTTTCTGCCAGTAGGAACACAATGTTTTTAAGCTCCTCTTCTATAGGCTTTTTCTCTGTTCCATCAGCATACTTAACAGTAATTACAGAGTTTTCCAAAGCAAATCTTCTCTTTATAAAGCTATTTAAGTACTCAAATTCTTTCACATCTATATATTTTTCCGAGCTTATCTTCATTTCAAGGGTTTTAGTTTTCTTGCTTAATACTACTCCTTCTACAGTTGCAGTATTAATGTTCCCTCCCACCTTATAATCACTAAAAATTTCGTTTACTTTCTTCATGGCATTTTTATCCTTCTCTCAAAAACTTTTAGTACCCTACTATTATATAGGTTAGGTTCACTTTTGTCATGTAGGAAAAAGAGGTATATAGGTGCTTCTTTTTTAAAAGCACCTATATACCTCTTTATTTCATTGATAATTGTTCATTTTTTGTTTTTAATTCTTCATAAGCTGCCTCATGGAGAGCCACACTACTTTCTTCATATTGAAGATTTTTAAAGGCAACAGACAGCATAAGCTTAATTCTATTTAGCTGGTTGACCTCACTGGCTCCGGGGTCATAATCTACCGCCACAATATTTGCACCAGGATATCTATGCTTAAGCTCTTTTATCATTCCTTTTCCTGTCACGTGGTTAGGAAGACAGGCAAAAGGCTGCATACATATAATATTTTTAACTCCGCTTTCAATAAGCTCTACCATTTCAGCAGTTAAAAACCATCCTTCCCCGGTTTGGTTTCCGAGGGATAGTATAGGTTCTGCACCTTCTGCAAGCTGCCTAATACTCTTAGGAGGTTCAAAGCGCTTGCTCTTATGAAGAGCTCTTTTCATTTCTTTTCTGTAATATTCCATTCCTAGAATTGCTGCATTGCTTAGCACTTGCTTTTTTCTTGATCCCGCAAGATACTTGTATTTAAAGTTTGCATCGTAAGCACAGTAAAGCAAAAAGTCCATTAAATCTGGCATTACAGCCTCGCAGCCTTCGCTTTCTACAACTCCTATAGCGTTATTGTTTGCTGTAGGATGGAACTTTACCAGTATTTCTCCTACTAGACCTACTTTAGGCTTCACAATATCTTTTAGTGGCAAACTATCAAAATCTTCAACTATTCTTCTTATATTTTGCTTAAATAATTTATGCTCGCCGGTCTTTACTGCTTCCTTACATCTATCTGCCCAGGATTCATATAAGAGATTTGCTGAGCCTTCAATTTTTTCATAGGGTCTTGTTTTTAAAAGCACTCTCATTAGAATATCGCCATAAGCCAAAGCCATCATTGCTTTGTTCATAAGTCCTGGAGTTAACACAAAGCCAGGATTTTTTTCCATTCCAAGTGCGTTTAAAGATATTACTGGTATATTTGTATACCCAGCATCCTTTAAGGCTTTTCTTAAAAAACCTATATAATTTGTAGCTCTGCAGCCCCCACCAGTTTGAGTAATCAATACAGATAAATTATTAGTGTCATATTTGCCAGATTTAATTGCCTCCAATATTTGTCCTACAACTACTATAGTTGGATAACAAGCATCGTTGTTTACATACTTTAATCCTTCATCTACAGCTTTTGAATCTACAGATGGAAGTACTACAACATTATAGCCTGAAGCTTGGAAGGCTTCTTGTAAAAATTGAAAGTGAATTGGAGACATTTGTGGCGCTAAAATTGTGTGATGTTCCCTCATTTTTTCAGTGAATGGAACCCTCACTTGCTTATCCTCAACAAATTTTCTTTTAAGACCGTTTCTTTCTCTTTCTTCCATTGCCGCCCTAAGTGATCTAATCCTTATTCTTGCAGCCCCTAAATTATTGCCTTCATCTATTTTGAGCACTGTATAAATTTTCCCATACATATGAAGGATTTCCTGAACCTGATCCGTAGTAACTGCATCTAAACCGCAGCCAAAAGAGTTAAGCTGAACCAACTCCAAATTATTCTCTTGGGCCGCAAAGCTTGCGGCGGCATAAAGTCTTGAGTGATAAACCCATTGATCTACTACTCTTAATGGTCTTTCAACCTTGCCAAGCTGAAAAACAGAGTCCTCTGTAAGCACAGCCATGTCAAATTCAGTTATTAAATTTGGTATGCCATGATTTATTTCGGGATCTATATGATAAGGCCTTCCTGCAAGAATAATTCCCTTTTTTCCGGTTTCTCTCAGGTAGCTGACTACCTCTTCACCTTTTTTTCTAATTTCCTCTCTGCAGCTTTCCTGCTCTTTCCAAGCCTTCTCTACAGCATTGTCAATTTCTGATTTTGATATATTTAAGAACTTAAGCTCATCAAAAAGCCTCTTTTTAAGTTTATCTTTATTATCCAATGATAAGAAAGGGTTCTTGTAAACTATTTTCTCATCCTTTAGTACATCCATATTGGTTCTTATAACCTCTGCATAAGAAGTAACTATAGGACAATTGTAATGGTTTTCTGCCAGTTCCTGTTCCTTTTTTTCCAAAGGTATGCATGGATAGAATATAAATTTAACTCCACGCTTTATTAAGCTCATTATATGACCATGAACAAGCTTGGCAGGATAACAAACCGATTCTGAGGGTATTGTTTCAATTCCCATTTCATATATACTTTTTGAAGATCTCGGAGACAATTCCACCCTAAAGCTTAGATCATTAAAGAAGGTAAACCAGAAAGGGTAATTTTCATACATGTTTAACACTCTTGGTATTCCCACAGAACCTCTTGAAGCTTCTTCTTTTTTAAGTGGTGTATAATTAAAAATTCTTTTATATTTATAATCAAAAAGATTTGGCACTTCATTCTTTTTGCTAGTTAGCCCCAACGGTCTCTCACAACGATTTCCAGATATAAATTCCTTTTTATCGTTGAATTTATTTATTGTAAGCAAGCAGTTATTTCCGCAAAGCCCGCATCTTCTCATAGATGTTTCTACATTAAAAGAGTTCACTCGTTCTCCCGACAACAAAGTTGAAACTTTTCCTTCTACATATCTTTCTTTGGCTATCAAAGCTGCCCCAAAAGCACCCATAAGGCCTGCAATATCAGGTCTTACCGCTTCCCTTTCAGATACTAGCTCAAAAGCCCTTAATATAGCATCATTATAAAAGGTTCCTCCCTGAACAATTATCTTTTCGCCCATTTCCTTTGGATTTCTGATTTTAATAACCTTAAGCAATGCATTTTTAATAACAGAATAAGAAAGACCAGCAGATATATCTCCTACTGTGGCCCCTTCCTTTTGAGCCTGTTTAACTCTTGAATTCATAAATACAGTGCATCTTGAACCAAGGTCAACAGGTTTTTCTGCCTTTAGTGCAGCCTGAGCAAATTCTTCTACACTCAGATTTAAAGAATGGGCAAAGGTTTCGATAAAGGAGCCGCAGCCTGAAGAACATGCTTCATTGAGCAGTATGCTGTCTATAACCCCATCCTTAATTCTTAGGCACTTCATATCTTGTCCGCCTATATCAAGTATAAAATCCACTCCTGGCAGAAAGAATTCCGCAGCTTTATAATGAGCTATTGTTTCTATTTCGCCTATATCTACTGATAACGCAGCTTTTAACAAAGCTTCTCCATATCCAGTTACAGTGGAATTCCTAAGTCTTGCATTTCTTGGCATTACACTATATAGTTCCTTTAAAATTTTTATAGAACTTTTTAAGGGACTTCCTCCATTGCTGCCATAATAAGTGTACAGTATTGTACCTTTTTCATCTATTAATACTGCCTTAGTAGTAGTTGAACCAGCATCTATTCCTAAAAAGCAGTTCCCATGAAAATCTTTAATACTTTTTCTTTTTGCTTTATTACTTTGGTGCCTTTTTGTGAACGCTTCATATTCCTGCTCATCCATAAATAAGGCTCTTAGTCTTTGAACTTCATGTGAAGAAGCTTGTTTTAGTGCTGGTATTCTATCCATTAAAGTGGTAAATGCCATATCCTCACTGTCCCTTGAAGCTATGGCAGCTCCCATAGCTACAAAAAGCTGTGAATTCTTTGGAAAAATTATTTTTTCCTCTGTAAGATTCAAGGTTTCGATAAATCTCTTTCTTAGCTCTGAAAGAAAATAAAGAGGTCCTCCTAAAAATGCAACTTTCCCTCTAATAGGTTTTCCACATGCAAGTCCACTAATAGTCTGATTAACGACTGATTGAAAAACAGATGCTGCTATATCTTCTTTTGCAGCACCTTCATTTAAAAGCGGCTGAATATCCGTCTTAGCAAAAACACCACATCTTGCCGCTATAGGATATATAACCTTATAGCTCTTAGCTAGTTCATTTAAGCCTAAAGCATCTGTCTGCAGAAGAGATGCCATTTGATCAATAAAAGCACCAGTCCCCCCTGCACAGGTTCCGTTCATTCTTTGATCAACACCATCATCAAAATAGGTTATCTTTGCATCTTCGCCACCAAGTTCAATAATTACATCAGTCTGAGGTATATACTTTTCTACGGTCTTAGTCCCGGCAATTACTTCTTGAATGAAGGGGACATTCAACCATTTGGCTACAGCAAGTCCACCTGAGCCTGTTATATTTATCGTAACACTGTTATTTTCAAAACGGCTATAGGCATCAGTTATTAAATCTACAATTGTCTTTTTTATATCCGAATAGTGTCTCTCATATCTACTATAAAGCATGTTTAAGTTCTTATCTAAAACTACCAGCTTAACAGTGGTTGAGCCTACGTCAAGCCCCATATGCAGTAATCTCTCCATATAACTTAAGCTTTACAAAAGCTTTGTCCCCCCTCATGAAAGTAATAAATTAAGGTTTAATATACACACCCTAGTACATTATACTAAGCTTACTCATAAATGTTATTTACTGTATAAAATATATTACTAATTATATAACTTTACTACATTTTCTTCAACTATATATAATGTGATAAAGTTCTTACACTAGCAAAGTATCAAAATATCCAATTTTCAAGGATTTTTGTGACACTTCTAGTGTATTAGAACTTTTGCATTATATATAAATAAAATTCCAAGCAGCAACGATGCAACTTGGAATTTTATTAGTGTTTTGTTTTTATTCTAGCTAAAGCTCTTCTTAATTTTAATTCAGCTTTTTTGTGATCAGTGCCTGACTTATGCAAAAGATTTACAGCCTCTTCTTTAGCATGTTTAGCTCTGCTAATATCTATTTCCTCAGGCCATTCAGCTGTTTCGATAAGCATAGTAATGTAATTATTATATACTTTAAGAACCCCAGTTGAGGTAAAAACTTTATGGCGTACACCATCTGAAGTAGTAAACATAGTTACTGTTGGTGTCAATGAAGTAATCATTGGCATATGTTTAGAAAGAATTTCTAATCTTCCTAATTCATTTTCAGTACTTAGCTCCTTCACTTCTCCAGCAAAAACTTCTCTTTCAGGAGTTAATATAGTAAGCTTTAATGCTTCACTCATTTATAATCTCCCCTTTACTCAGCCATCATCTTCTTTGCAGTTTCAACAGCCTCGTCAATAGTTCCTACAAAAAGAAAAGCTGCTTCTGGAAGGTCATCATGCTTTCCTTCAAGTATTTCCTTAAAACCTCTAACTGTTTCCTTTACAGAAACGAATTTTCCAGGAATACCTGTAAATTGTTCTCCTACTGTAAAAGGCTGAGATAAAAATCTTTGAACCTTTCTTGCCCTTGCTACTACTAGCTTATCTTCATCAGATAATTCATCTATTCCAAGTATAGCAATGATATCTTGAAGCTCCTTGTATCTCTCAAGAATATGCTTAACATCATTTGCTACCTTATAGTGCTCTTCACCCACAACTCTTGGATCAAGGATTCTAGAAGTTGAATCAAGCGGATCTACAGCCGGATATATACCAAGCTCCACTATTGCTCTTGATAAAACTGTTGTTGCATCAAGGTGAGCAAAAGTAGTTGCGGGAGCTGGATCTGTCAAATCGTCTGCAGGCACATAAACCGCTTGCACAGATGTTATGGATCCATGCTTTGTGGAAGTTATTCTTTCTTGAAGAGCTCCCATTTCAGTGGCTAAGGTTGGCTGGTATCCAACAGCGCTTGGTATTCTTCCAAGCAATGCTGAAACCTCTGAGCCCGCTTGAGTAAATCTAAAGATATTATCAATAAATAATAGTACATCCTGTCCCTGATCTCTGTAATATTCAGCCATAGTAAGACCAGTTAGAGCAACTCTCATTCTTGCTCCAGGCGGTTCGTTCATCTGTCCGAACACTAATGCAGTTTTGTTGATAACCCCTGATTCTTTCATTTCATAGTAAAGGTCATTACCTTCTCTTGTTCTCTCGCCAACACCTGTAAATACAGATATTCCTCCATGCTGCTTAGCTATATTGTTTATAAGTTCCTGAATCAATACTGTTTTACCTACTCCTGCACCACCAAAAAGTCCTATTTTACCGCCTCTTTGATAGGGTGCTATAAGATCAATAACCTTTATTCCTGTTTCAAACATTTCTGGTGAAACGGATTGTTCTTCAAAGCTTGGTGCTGACCTGTGTATTGGATAATATGTGCTAGCCTTTACAGCATCACCACCATCTATAGCTTTTCCTAAAACATTAAACAGTCTTCCTAAGCATTCTTTTCCTACTGGAACTGAGATTGGCGTTCCAGTATCAACCGCTTCCATTCCCCTCTTTAAACCTTCAGTAGAATCCATGGCAATAGTTCTAACAACATCGTCTCCTATATGCTGTTCTACTTCTACAACTAAAGGCTCTCCATGAGAAGTTTTTATCTCAATGGCATTGTAAATGCTAGGTAGATTTTCTGAGTTAAACTTTATATCTACAACAGGTCCTATAACCTGTACAACCTTGCCTATGCTTTCAGACATGAACTCACGTCCTCCCAATCCTTATTTCTGAGCTTCAGCTCCGCCAACTATTTCTGATATTTCCTGCGTAATTGCACTCTGTCTGAGTCTGTTAAACTGAAGCTTTAATTTATCTAATAGTTGATTTGCACTCTTTGTAGCACCATCCATTGCAGTCATTCTTGTTGCCTGTTCGCTAGTTTTAGATTGAAGCAAGCAATTAAGCACCTTTTCTCTCATATATAGCGGAATCATATCCTTTATAACCGACTCAATTGTAGGCTCAAAAATAGTAAATCCATTGTTGTCCTTGGTGCTTTCTCCACTGCTAAAAGGCAGAAGCTGCTCAACTACAATATCCTGCTTTGCCTGTGATATAAAGTGTGCATAAATTATCTTTATTTGACCAACTTCTCTATTTTTATACATCTTCCATGCAACCATTGCAAAGTCATTTGCATCTCCTAATGTTGGTATATCATGAATATCTGTATACTTTAAAGCAACCTCATAATTAAATCTGCTAAAATAAGAAATACCTTTTGCTCCTATTACCATAATAATGGAGTTTTCCTTGTCATCCTTTATTTCTTCTACAGCTTTGTTTATTATATTGGCATTAAAGGAACCACAAAGACCTGAATCTGAAGTTAAAACAATGTATAATTTTTTCTTGCTGCCATTCCCATCCTTATATACATTAGGACTTGTGTGGCTTATCAAAACATCTTTTAGAACTTCTTTGAAGGAGTCAGTGTACTTTTGATTTTTCTCTAATTCATCCTTCGTTTTTCTAAATTTTGAAGTGGCAACAAGTCCCATAGCCTTCGTAATCTTACTTGTATTAGTTACAGATTTAATTCTTCTTTTTATACCTATAAGTCCAGAGCCTGCCACATATAACCCCTCCTTAAGCCTCTTCAGCTAAGAACACTTTTTTAAACTCTTTGATAGCTTCTGAAAGGCCTTTCTTTATATCCTCGGTCATTTCCTTCTTTTCAAGAATAGCTTTTCCAATTTCTGCATGATGGGTACTCATATATTCTAAAAAGCTCTTTTCAAAAGCCTTTATCTTGGAAACAGGAATATCCATTAAAAAGTTGTTAACCGCCGCATAAAGTATCATTATCTGCTTTTCTACAGGCATAGGATTATATACGTCTTGCTTTAATATTTCCGTTATTCTCTTGCCCTTTTCAAGTCTTCTCTTAGCCTCTTTGTCAAGGTCTGAGCCAAATTGTGAAAAGGCAGCTAATTCCCTATATTGAGCTAGATCAAGCCTTAATGTACCTGATACCTGCTTCATAGCTTTAATCTGAGCGCTTCCTCCAACTCTTGATACTGAGATACCTGCATTAACAGCAGGTCTTTGTCCTGCAAAAAACAACTCCGACTCGAGGAATATCTGTCCGTCTGTAATAGATATAACGTTTGTAGGAATATATGCAGTAACGTCACCAGCCAAGGTTTCTATAATAGGAAGGGCTGTTATTGAACCCCCGCCAAGCTTATCTGATAATTTTGCAGCTCTTTCAAGAAGCCTTGAGTGAAGATAAAAAACGTCTCCTGGATATGCTTCTCTTCCTGGTGGTCTTCTAAGAAGCAGTGCCATTGCTCTATAAGCAGCAGCATGCTTGGATAAATCATCATATACAATTAAAACATGCTTTCCCTTATGCATGAAATACTCACCCATAGAGCATCCAGCATAAGGAGATAAGAATTGTCTTGGAGCTGTTTCAGAAGCAGTAGAGGATACTATTATTGTATAATCCATAGCACCCATTTCAGTTAATGTATTATATATGTGAGCAACAGTAGACTGTTTTTGTCCTATAGCAACATATATACATATAACATCCTTACCCTTCTGATTGATAATTGTATCAATAGCAAGAGCAGTTTTACCAGTTTGTCTATCCCCTATAATAAGTTCTCTTTGTCCTTTTCCAATAGGAATCATAGAGTCTATAGCCTTGATACCTGTTTGAAGAGGCTCCCTAACAGACTGTCTGTCAATAACTCCATGAGCCTTAACTTCAGTATCTCTATATTCCGCAGCTTTTATAGGACCCTTTCCATCAATTGGAATACCCATTGCATCTACTACTCTTCCTAAAAGGGCTTCACCAACTGGAACCTGAACAACTCTACCAGTTTTTTTAACAAGATCGCCTTCCTTTATTCCTCTTTCACTTCCTAGAAGAACTGCACCAACGTTATCTCGCTCTAAATTTAAAGCCATTCCATATACACCATTGGAAAATTCAAGAAGTTCTCCTTCCATACATTCATCCAATCCATATATTCTGGCGACACCGTCACCTACTTGTATTACTGTACCTGAATCTACAGTCTCTAATTTATTTTCATATCGTTCTATTTGTTGTTTTATAATAGACGTAATTTCTTCAGGTCTTATATTCATCATTTCACCTCTATTCTGTCTTAAGGGCTAGCTTCTTCATTTTTTCAAGCTTTGATTTAATAGTACCATCAATAATTTCATTTTCTACCCTTACAAGCACTCCGCCTAGTATGGCCTCATTAATTGTTTCCTTTAAAATTATGCTTTTGTTATATTTTTTTTCAAGCTTGGCTTTAAGAACACTTCTCTCTTCATCAGTTAAAGGAACTACAGTTTCAATAAAAGCTTCAACTGTGTGCTTTCTCTCCAAATGAAGCTTATTTATTTCTTCTAATATGCCATCCAACTCTAATATTCTATTTTTTTCAATTATTATAAGAAGAAATGACAATACACTATTTTCAACACTGTCCTTAAAGATGCTTTCAAACAGTTGCTTCTTTTTAGAAGTACTTAAATCGGGATGTTTTAAAATTTCTAATAACTCTTTATTATTATCAATAATATCTACAACTTCAGCTAATTCCTTTAAGCATACTTCCACCTTGCCTTTTTCTTCTATATGTTCATAAAAAGCAAGGGCATATCTTCTATCTAAATATTCCAGCATAATATTTACCCTACCTTAGCAATGAAGTCCTTAATAAGTCTTCTATGTTCTTTTTCATCTATAGTGCTTTCTAAAGCCTTTGAAGATAACAGAAGTGCAAGATTTACAGCCTGAGTCTTCATCTCATCTGTAGCCTTTTCTCTTTCTCTTTCAGCATCCATCTTCGCTCTTTCTATAATGAATTCCGCTTCTGTCTTAGCCTTAGTTATTATTTCATCAGCTGTTCTTTCAGCCTTTACCTTTAAGTCCTCTACAATAGCCTTTCCTTCTTCCTTAGCATTTTGTAAGTGTTCTTCATTTTGAAGTTTTATTATTTCAGACTGCTTCTCAAGTTCTTCTGCTCTTTTAATTCTTCCTTGTATTTCTTCTTCTCTTGAAGATATAACCTGAGTTACTGGCTTGAAAAGAATTCTTCTCATAATTAAATAAAAAATACCAAAGTTTATTATAGTAGCTAAGACAGTTAAAGGGTTTATTTCCATAATTAAAATCCCCCCTTCTGGGCTATATTTTAGTATCTAACAGGCACCAAATAAAATTATAATACTATTTTCCCAAGTATCATTATTGCAATTAATAGTCCGTAAACTGCAGTTGCTTCTGCGAAAGCATTACCTATAACTAACGCTGTAGTTATTTTACCACTTGCCTCTGGTTGTCTTGATATAGCTTCAACTGCTTTTGCTGTTGCATTTCCAGTTGATATACCTGCTCCTACTCCTACTAATACTGCTATAGCTGCTGCTATTGCCATTAATCCTGCTGCACTCATTATTGTTTCCTCCTTAAAATAAAAAAATTATTATTATGATTTATAATTTAGCCAATGCACTTTGTCATTAGCTTAATATAGCTGTATAAATATTAATGCTCCGATATAATTTTAATGTTAATCATGGTAAGCATAGTGAATACTATCATTTGTACTGTACCATCAAATATATCGAAATAAACATGACCTATTATAGGCAGTCCAAGCTGAGCAAACCAATTTATGCTTCCAAGCCCTTCATAAATAAGACCCATTATTACGACTCCTGCAGTTATATTACCAAACAATCTAAGGCTTAACGAAACTGGCAGAAGCACCCTCTCAAGCACATTCATCGGTGCTAGAAAGAAAAAGGGTTTAAAAAGTCCTCCAAAATAATGTGCTATACCAACTTTTCCTATTGCATAAGCTTGTATTATCAAGAAAGTTGTCAAGGCCATTCCCAAGGCTACACTAAAATCTTTTGTCGGAGGATGAATGCCAAATAATCCAGTTAAATTCATGGTAAGAAGAAACATAATAAGACTTCCTACATATGGTGCAAATGACTTGTATTCTGGGCCCATAATCTCACTAATAAAGCTCTCTATACCTTGAACTATTAACTCGGCAATATTTTGCTTCTTTCCTGGCACCTTCTTTAAGTTTCTTGTTAAATAATACGCCACCAGAGCAAATACCACAATTATTGCCCATTGAATAATTATATTTTTAGAAAATCCATAATGATGACCTAATATTGGTATTTCAAATAAATACTCCTCTGCTTCCACACACTCACTTCCTTTCTAATTAACTTTTTTATCAAATAATGCATATAGGATGAGAGCAATAAAATGTGAAGTGAACCCAAGCATATAAACAAGTATGAAGTACATATTATCCTTGAATAGTAAGATGGGTATTAAGCAAATTAATAACACGCTCAAAATTTTTACTAACACAAAAAAAATGCTAGGTGATTTATTTATTATGACTACTCTTTCAGTTAGTATTCCACCAATTATAAAATTAATCACTGCAATCGATAGTCCTAATAATAATATCCCAGCATATTGTCTGTATGTAAAAAATAAAATTGAGGAGATAATTAAACCAGTTAAGAAATCGTAAAAGAAAATCCTTCTAAGCATTGATTTAACTTTACTAATAGCCATTCTAGCTCCCCCTAAATCATATAAATTAATTATATGCCGTTCTGTTATTAATTCAAGCTCAAAATTTGGTTAAAAAAGTCGATTTAATCTTGTGTAAGCGTTTTTATACCACTTTTCATTTAATATTCTTCGCTAATGTATTTTTTAACAAAATAAACTGTTTATACATATACTGAAGTATCCTTATTGTTTGCTTTTACAACAAAAATTATTATCTTTTAATATCAATGTTAAATAAAGGGGTGTCTAAATGAAAAAAGTTGAAGTAAGCCATATATATATGAACTATCATTCATTAAAGGGTGAAACAGAAGCTCTTAAGGATATAAACTTTACTGTAAACGAGGGTGAGTTTGTAAGCATAGTTGGTCCTTCGGGCTGCGGAAAATCAACGGTTTTGAACATAGTAGCAGGACTATTAAAACCATCTTCCGGGAATGTATGCATTGACGGCTCAGAATGCAATGTTATCTCTAAAAAAATCGGATATATGTTTCAAAGAGATCATCTCTTTGAATGGCTTAATGTATGGGATAACATAGCTTTAGGTTTAAAAATTCAACAGAGCTTAGATAATAAAGCTGTTGAAAAAATCAACCAGCTTCTAAAAAACTATAGTCTTTGGGATTTTAGGAAGCATAAGCCAGATGAATTGTCAGGAGGTATGAGACAGAGAGTTGCTTTAATCAGGACTCTAGCGCTCGATCCTGATGTGCTTCTTTTAGATGAACCATTTTCGGCTTTAGATTATCAAACAAGATTAAATGTAAGCGATGAAATATACCAAATAATAAAGCAGGAAGAAAAAACAGTAATAATGGTAACTCATGATATTTCTGAGGCAGTTAGCATGTCAAACAGAATCATTGTTTTATCTAAAAGACCTGCAACAGTAAAAAAGATAATTGATATTAACTTTGAAAAGGAGTACGCTACGCCATTAAAGCATAGAGAAGCTCCTGAATTTAGAGTTTATTTCAACAACATATGGAAGGAGTTGGACTTGAATGATAAATCATAGTTTGGAGCATAAACAATATTTAAAGGAGCTAAAAAATAGAACCAGAAAAATAATAATAAGCCGATTGGTTATACTTGTAGTCTTCTTTGTTTTATGGGAAGTTGCAGGATATTTTAAGTGGGTGGATCCATTTCTTACAAGTACACCCTCCCGTATGTGGCGAAGTCTTATAAAGCTCTACGGGGAAGGCCAGCTTTTTAAGCACATATTTGTTACCTGCTTCGAAACAATTCTAGGCTTTTTGTTAAGCACTTTATTAGGAGCAGTAATAGCAGTTATGCTTTGGTGGTCAGATTTTGCAAGCAAGGTACTTGACCCATATATAGTAGTCTTGAATGCGCTACCAAAGGTTGCGCTTGCTCCAATAATAATATTTTGGATGGGTAACGGTATGAAAGCCATTGTATTGGTTGCCTTATTAATTTCTATAGTAGTAACTATTATAAATGTGCTAAATGGTTTTAAGGAAGTTAGTGAAGACAAAGTTAAGCTTTTAAAAACCTTTGGCGCTACAAAGCTTCAGGTTTTAAAACATCTTATTATTCCTGCTTCTGTGCCTACCTTGATTTCTACCTTGAAAATAAATGTTGGCTTATCATGGGTAGGGGTAATAATGGGAGAGTTCTTAGTATCTAAAAGCGGCTTAGGCTTCCTAATAGTCTTTGGAGGTCAAATTGCTCAACTGGATACAGTTATGCTAAGCATAATTATTTTATCAGTGCTTGCTTACGTTATGTATGAAATAGTAGCGCTCCTAGAGAGGAAGTTTATACACAAGTATTAAAAGTTAGTATAGTACATGTATAACTCCTGCATTTTTTGGACAGTATCTAAATGGAATATTTTTCATAATACTTAAATATAAATTAATACAAAGCACAAAGGATTTTATATTTAAAATACTGTTTATTTAAAATTGCAGGAGGATGTACATGAGTTATTTCGAAAAAGCAAATGAATCATATAATACTCAAGACTATAAAAGAGCTATATCGCTGTATCAAAAAGCTGTCGAAAACAAAGATAATGAAGCAGCCTCAATGTATAATGCTGCTGTATGCTTCATAAAGCTTAAGCAGTATGAAAAGGCACTGCCGCTTTTAAAGTCAGCCTTACTTCAAAAGAGAGACAGTAAATATTTCTTCAACTTAGGTTACTGCTACGCTATGCTGAAGGATAACAAAAAAGCATTAATCTATTTTAATACAGCTTGGGCCTTAGATAATAATGATAAGGATTGTGAAAAAGCCATAGATTTAATAATAAAAAATTATGCAAAAAAACCCTAGAATTTTATTATTCTAGGGTTTTAAAAGTATAACCTTGAGTTTTCAAATAATCTATTATTTCAGGAAGAGCTTGTACAGTTGTTTGTTTTAATGGAGCATCATGCATCAAAATTACAAGTCTATTTTTTCCCGCCGAGGTTGTTTTTATATTTTGAACAAGCTTTTCAGCAGGCCAGTTTCCCTTGCCTTCTGCATCTCCATTTAAAGCATTCCAATCTATATAATGATATCCTGCTTCAGTAACAGCTTGTCTATAATTTTCCCGCTGTTTTCCAAAGGATCCTCCTGGAAATCTCATTAGTTTGCTCTCATGCTCTCCAAGTATATTTTTAATAGCAGCATCAGCAGTATTTATATCATCTACAAAATTTTTAGGATTTGAGTATAAATGCTTATAATCATGACTATAGCTGTGATTGGCTATAGCATGTCCTTCATTTTTTTCTCTAATAAGCAGATCCTTTTCATTCTCTGCCATCTTCCCCACAACAAAGAAAGTAGCTTTAACCTTTTTCTCCTTTAAGATATCTAAAATTTGCGAAGTTATCTCTTTAGTAGGTCCATCATCAAAAGTTAAAAATGCTTCTTTAGCATTAGCATTGCCTGAATGTTTATCATTTTCTTCAGCTTGGCTTTTGCCCGTGCCATTATTATTTAAATTATCTTTGTCAGAAGCAACTTTTATATTTTCCTTTTCTGATTTTTCATGCTTAGTATCTTCATCCAGCTTAACAGGCTTCAAATCTGCATTAGAACTCTTAGCAGCACCAACTATAATATTTTTTCTAGTATACTGTTCATTAGCGCTAGAACATGAAACAGAAAAAGCACCTAAAACCACAGCAAGTCCAATTAATAATATCTTTTTCGTCACAGTACCATCCCCTATTTTTCATATGATACAATTATACATCATATACCATAAAAAATCACGAGGATAATGCAAATTTCTTCATATTTTTACTACCATTGTCCAGCAATTTTTGCATCTCTGTGATCTAAATCAAAACGCCTGCTGTTAAAGTAATTTCCTCCCTTATAAAAAGTTGAATCAACCTTATACCATTTATCTTCTTCTGGAATATACACCTCATTCCAGGCATGGCTTACCCAGTTTACACCATTGAAGCCTTCTCCAGTTACAATTCTTACCTTAAGCCCATTAGCTCTTGCCATAGCAACGTAAAGGCATGCGTAGTCAAAGCATATGCCTTTTTGGGTTTGAAAAGTAGGAATAGCACCAGATTTTATATCAAAATCGTTGCCTAAAACCGCCTCAGCCTTATCATAGTCATAGCTTATATTTGAGCCTATCCAATTATATATCAGTTTTGCTTTATCTCTATTTGTAGAAGCCTTGCTAACAAGCTCTTTTGCAAAGCTGTCTATTTTAGTGTTTGACTTTATTCCCTCGTCCAAGGTGACACCATTATAATAAACTATAACCCTTTTATTTGACGCAATATCGACAATAGAACTTCCTAAATCCTTTGAATCGGCATCCTTAACTACAACTTTAAAGGAGTTGTTTAATATATTTGGAAGCTGCTTTGCAACTGTTGAATTTGTTGCCGGTAAAACCACTTCCCTACAGAGATAATTATAAGGTTTAGAGTCTTCCAAGAAAGCACTGTATTTTCCTGTTAAGTTCAGCATAGAAAGAATATTTATTATAAAGGTTATAAAAAGCACATAAACAATGGCCTTAGGAATCTCTATAATCGCCCCGCTAAACCTTTTAAAGCTAGCACTTTTGTTTTGCATAAACCTCTCTAAAACATCCACTACAGGGTATAGAGTTATTCTATTTATAAGCTCTATTAAAAAACTTATAAGTTTATAAAATACAAATACCATAATTGGTATAACCACAGCATAAAAAATCATATCGTTAGTTTCCATATACCTTAAAAGCTGCTTTGGAATAGCCTCGTAAATATCCTTGTATATTCCCTTGTCATGCTCGATAAATATCCTCTTAGAAAAAATTATTCCGACAAACAAGGCTGCAATAAAGGCAATATTGCTTCCAACCTCCTGAATGTCTCCTTTTAAGCTGTTTGAAGAAAACTTAAACAAGAATCCTTTTACTATTGGAAAAACAAATGCTGCCACTAATATAAGAGTTATAGGGTTAAATCTCAAATGCCTCACCTCTTCTCCTAAAGCCTTTTGATTTAAAGCAAATAATTCACAAGTTCCTTGCTGTCAGACAACTCAAAGCTTCCTTTTTTAAGCTTCCAATATTGTACCTGGCTGCTTACTTCACTTATAAGTTCAACTAGTTCTGAATGACAAGTTAATATAAAAATTTGATTGTCTTCAGCCATTTCACAAATAACTCTTAATGCATTTTTCATATGAAGGCTGTCAAAATTTACAAAAGGATCATCTAGAACTATGGGCAGCTTCTCTTTAATGTCCTTTATTCTGTTAAGCCTTACAGAAAGAAAAAGCTGTTCTCCTGTACCCCTGCTGAGCATGCCAACGGAGTCTTGAATCTGACCGTCACCAAGCATAGCCTTAAAATCATTCTGTAGTAAATTCTCTCCAGGCAGCAGTGCTTTATACTCTCCACAAGTAATTTTATTAAAAATTTTCCCAGCTCCGCCTAATATAGTATCCTTAGCTGTTTCGATGAAGTTTTTTTGCACGGTTTCCAAAATGAATTCTGCAGTGCTTAATACTGAATACTTAACTGCAATTTGTCTTAAAGCTGCTCTCTGCTCATCTATTATTCTTTGTGCATCTATTAATTTTTCAGAGGTGGACAGTTTTTTTATTTCGCTGGATAATGCTTGCTTTTGATCTTTCAGCCTTTCAAGGCGTCTGTTTTCTTCCTCAATTCTTATGTTTACACTTTCGTATTTTCTATCTATCTGTTCCTGAGAATTAAAGTTATCAAAAAAAGCTGTTAGCGATAAAAGCATATTTTCTTCTCTAATATTATATTCATTGAATATAAACTCCAATGCTTTTTTTATTCTTTCGTTCTTCAATATGCTAACAAATTGTCTATCAATATTTTCGATTTTTTCTTCAATAAACTTACATTGATTGTAAATTCTATACTGATTAATAATAATGTCTATCACTTGTAATATTACGTTGTCCTTAGGAATATTTAAGAGGGTACTAAGCTTATCTTTTACTACATTAAATTTCACTTCTGCTTCAAGAAGCCTTTCTGCCTGAGAAAGCTGAACAATTAACTCATCAATTTTTATGCAAAGATCTTTAAAATTTTTAAAGTTATCCTCATCATAACTTCTATTAAAACCTTCAATATTATTTACAAGCTCATTAGCCTTAATCAATTCCCCATTTATCTCCTGTTTAAGCTTATCTAAATTTTTACCATTGAAGCCCAGGTTTAATATATCCTTTTTAAGCTCCTTTATATCTTTAAAGTACTGCAAAAGCCCCATTGAAGATATCTCTCTATTAAGCTTTAACTTATTTTTATAATGACCAAGCTCATTCTTTGATTCCTCAAAACTGCTTTTAACCTTGTTATAATTATCTTCTTGAAGCTTTATCCTGTTACTTAGAGCATTCATCTGAAGGATTAAACCATTATTTTCTGGATGCTGACTAGCCTTACTCGAATAATTCATCACAAAATACAAGACAGCCGCTGTAATTCCAATAAGTGCTACTGCTGCTCCAAGAGGCTTGCTTAGCCAATATAACAAAATTCCAGCTAAAAGTATTCCAGCAGATACATACAAATACTTATTCATAATGCTTCCTGTATCTGATGCCTTTTGAACTTTTGCCTCCTTCTCCAGCATTTGCTTTTGAAGCTTTAAGCTTTCAAGTTCCCTTTCAAGGCTCTTTTTTTCTGCCTCTAGTTCATTATATTCCTCTACCAGATTTATTAGTTTATCTTGTTCAATGGAATCGCAATCTATATCTATTACTTCTATGAAATCCTCCCTAAAAGAACTGTTTAAAGCATTCATCCTTGTATGAAGCTGCTGTTTATCTCTGTTATAGCTTGACTTCAACGAATTGTAGTTTTCCATTTTCTCAGATAAGCCTGAAAGCTTCTTTTCAAAGCTTCGAAGCTGTTCTTTAGAATTAATGAGCCTGAGATAAAAGTTCTCATCATTAATTCTCTTATTTTCAAACTGCTCCCGTAATTTCTCATATTGATTTAAGGCTTCCTTATATTCTTCATAAAGTCCCTCGATTCTTTCCAGTGAAGGAAAATCTCCATTGAATTCCCTAGTAATTTTACTTTGCAACTCTTCATGCTGGAGTAGAAGGCTTCTTTTATCAGCATAATGGCTATAGTAGGATTTTGCTATTTCCAAGGCTGTAATCTCATAATTAAGCTTTCCTAAAATATCATTACAAGCCTCAATTTGATTCTCAAGTATCTTTAATTCATTACATCTATTTTCATATTCCTGCAACTGCTTAAGAGACTCTTCCCTGCTGTTAATCCCTTCAAGAAGCTTATCATAATAAGGCTTAAAAGCTTTTGTAGTAGGATTGCCTTGTTTTCCACCCAGCTTTTCCTTTTCTTTTCTAAATTCATCTGTAAGCTTAGGTATATGGACAATATCCTTTAAACCTGCCCCAAGCAACACAGACTGCAGTTTTTCTTCTTCACTTTTCACATTAGATCTTTTTAGTTCATCCAATGTAATGGTATAAAGCTGACTATAGGTATATTTATCTACAGTCCCATAAATTGGCCTTGATATAGCCTCCCCCTTTGAAGTCACCTGAGGTTCTCTCAAAGAGCTCAGCTTTACAGTGTACTGGTCGCTTGTTTCATCAATTAAATCTGCTTCAGCAAAGTATTCACTTTTTACGTCTCTTATTCCCTTAGTAAAACCATAGGGAAGATGTCGTAAAATCTCTAGAAAGGTAGTTTTACCCGAACGATTTAACCCGCCTATAACTACTATTTTGGAATCTATATTATCCATTAAGGAATTTCTATAAATGCCCATATCTCCAATGTATAGTCTTTTTAACTTCATTATTCTTCACTCCTTTGGAGCACTGAATCAACAATCATCTGCTCGGCTTGTCTAACAATACTAGCTAACATTTCTTCCTCCAACTGCAGCTTTTTAAAATTAATATTTTCAAGATCTTCTGTTACTTCCCAAAGACTGCCTAGTCTTCTAACAAGCTGCTGCTTTAGGTCTTCCCACTCAAGTACTTCCTTTGCAAAATCAGCTAAAGCCTTTACAGCAGTGTTTTGAGCTTTTAATATTTCAAAATCTTCTATAGGTCTCCCAATATTAAAATCTACAGACTCAGTAAACAAAAACCTATCCCTGTTTAAAAGCCTTCCATTCAAAGCTTCAACAAGATAATCGCTCGTCTCTTCATCTTTATCATTAATAAGCTTGTAAAGTTCACTTCTGCCGATTATATTCCATCTTACAACGTAGCCTTTAAAAAAATCTTCATAATTACAGTTTTCAAATTGAATTCCTTGAAGTGAAGCTTCATTTGTATTAAAAATTTCTTCAGCCTTTACAAGCAGTATATTTTCTAAATCACTAAAATTTCTATGCTCATGAGCTTCAAGCTTGTCTAAGTCTACAGTTACCTTCTTCCACACAACTTGTGATAAAGGTATATATTTTATAGTCTGTATGCAGTTATCTTCTGCCTCAACAAGCACAGCACCTCCAAAGCCTTCTTCACCAAAGTCTGTACCTTGAGGTATTCCTGGGAATATTATAGCCGGCTCTTCCCTATTAACAATTTTAAGCTTGTGGATATGTCCCAAAGCCCAATAGTTTATATTCTCCTGATTTTTTAAATCTTCAGCACTGCAGGGTACATAGTTATTGCTTCCATCCAGTTGAGTGTGTAAAAGGGCAATATTTAAAGTAGAATCTTTAGGTACAGCATATTTTTTAAACATCTTTCTGCTTTTCCAATTTTCTCTATAGGATTGTCCAACAATTCTAGCTATAACCTCTCCTTTATTATTAGTGTGTTCTATCACCTCTGGATTTTGAGTACTAAACACATGAACATTTTCGGGCAAAGTAAATAGCTCTGAATTTTCCTTAATAGGATCATGATTTCCTCCTATAGCATATACCCTTATATTATGCTGCTCTAACTCTTTACATTGATTTATAAAAAAGCTGTTAGCCTTTACAGAACGTGATTCTCTATCGTAAATATCACCGCTCATTACAATGAAATCCACCTTTTCATCAATAGCAACGCTGCAAAGCCTTTCAAAGCAGTTGTAAACCGCATTATTAAATATATCTGCCAAGCTTTTGTTTTCAATCCTGCCAACATGAAGTATGCTTCCTAAATGTATATCTGCAGTATGTATAAATCTTACTCTTTTGGTCATATACGCTTTCCTCCGAGCTGTAAGTCCTCAATCTTAAATATCTTTTTCCTTATTATAACATATTAAGCTCATGGATAGCTTCTATCCATGAGCTTAAAACATATTTTTATCTTCTATTTTAGATTTTTAATTAACGTTACAGGAAAAGCAGTATAGAACTTACAAGCCTCAACCAGGTGTTGTACTGCTATCTGATCCTTTGGACTATGAGCATGTATTTCATTTGCAGGTCCAAAGCCTATAGTTGGTATTCCAAACCTTCCCATTGTAGCAACTCCATTTGTACTAAAGGTCCATTTATCTACCTTTGGTTCCTTATCAAACATATTCTTATAGGTTTCTACTGCTGATTCCACAAGTACATGATCCTCTCCTACTACCCAGGTTGGATAATATTTTTCTGTTGGATAAACTAAGCCCGTATAGCTTGGCTGAGCATAAGTTAATACTTCAACTATAGCCTCTTCAGCACCAGGCAATGCTTTAATTTCAGCAACTGCCGATTCCATAGTTTCGCCAAAGGTAAGTCTTCTGTCTAACTGAATTGTACATTCATCTGGAACTGCGCACTGTGAAGGTGATTTAAAGAATACCTGAGTTACTGTGACTGTACCTTTGCCAAGGAATGGGTCATCCTTTAAATTTTCATTTAGCTTTTCGATACCTTCAATAATAGGTACCATTTTATAAATGGCATTTATGCCTCTTTCAGGTGCACTGCCGTGGCAGGACAAACCCTTTACTGTAACTATCATTTCCATTCTTCCTCTGTGCCCTCTATATATGTTAAGGTTTGTAGGCTCTGTTATAACAACAAAGTCAGGCTTTATGCCATCCTGCTCAATAATATACTGCCAGCAAAGGCCATCGCAATCTTCCTCCATTACTGTGCCAGTAACATACAAGGTATAATCCTCAGTTAAACCTAAATCCTTTATTATCTTGCCTGCATAAACCATGGATGCCATTCCGCCCTCTTGGTCTGAAGCTCCTCTGCCGTATATAACACCATCTTTTAAATCTCCTTCAAAAGGATCTACCTGCCAAAGAGAAGGATCGCCAACATCTACAGTATCAATATGAGCATCCATAGCAATAACAGTTTTTCCACTGCCTATTCTTCCAAGGATGTTGCCCATCTTATCTATAATTACCTCATCAAAACCAACCTTCTCCATTTCTTCCTTTATCCTTTGTATAACCTTTTCCTCATTGCAGCTCGTACTTGGTATTCTAATCATATCTCTTAAAAAATTAGTCATATCTTCACCATATGTTTCACTCAGCTCAGCTATTCTAGCTTTTATATCCATACTATACCGCCTCTCTTTATAAATAATTCCACAAATATACTAGCAATTGCTGTGCCAAAACTACAGGTTATATGAATCTATACCATAAGAGTTAATTTTTCTATATAGGCTTGCCAGACTTATTCCTAAAGCCTCTGCTGCTTTTCTTTTATCCTCAGTATTTAACCCGTACCGTTTTAAAGCTTTAATTATTGTCTTCTTTTCTATGCTTTCAAGTTTTAATTCCTCTTCTTCAGCAAGGCTCTTATGTTCTTCAACAAGTTTAGGCGGTAAATTTTTTCTTGACACCTCCGTATCACTGCCTAGCATATTCACTATATACTCAACTGTATTTTCAAGCTCTCTAACGTTTCCATTCCATTGGTAAGTTTTAAAAAGCTGTATAATCTCAGCACTAACTTTAGGTACTGGAATTTCATAAATTATGCAGTATTTCTTAAGTAAAACTTCCATCAAAAGTTCAATATCTTCCTTCCTCTCCCTAAGAGGCGGTATTCTTATAGGTATAACGTTTATTCTATAAAATAAATCCTCTCTAAACCTTCCTTCACCAACAAGCTCCTCAAGCCTTTTGTTTGTAGCGGTAACAACTCTTACCTCTACTCTTACAGCCTTATTGCTTCCAACAGGTATAACCACTCTGTCCTGAAGCACTCTTAAAAGCTTAACCTGAAGCATAAGAGGCATATCTCCTATCTCATCCAAAAAAATTGTTCCACCACTTGCAAGTTCAAATTTCCCAATTTTCCCACCCTTGCTGGCACCGGTAAAAGCGCCATTTGCATAGCCGAAAAGTTCACTTTCCAGCAAGGTTTCTGGAATGGCTCCGCAGTTAACAGCAATAAAGGGCATATGGCTTCTTTTGCTTTCAAAATGTATAGCTCTGGCAAAAAGCTCTTTTCCTGTACCGCTCTCACCTGTTAGAAGCACATTAGCATAGCCGTCTGCAATGTTTTTAACCTTCTGCTTAAGCTCTATTATTTCACTGCTTCTCCCTATAATAGAATCCAGCTTTACAACACTGTTATCATAGGCAGCATTTTTTATTAGCCTTTCCTTGTGAAGCTCATCATAGTTTTCCTTTGCTTTTGAAGCTATAAGCTCAGACATTCTATCCAGGAAATCAGTGTATTCCTTAAGCTTTGCCAATATAATTTTCTTCTGCTCATCTGTATAACTAATTAGAGCAATAACCCCAATTACTTCTTTGTCAACTACAACAGGAGTACAGCATTGAAATTTCTCAGGACAGTAATGCCTTCTTCTGCAATCAGTACAAAATTTATGAAATCCGGGGTTTTCCAGCACCAGCTTTTTCCCTGTGTCAATTACCCTTTTGTATATTAAACATTCCCCATCTAAGCCCTTTCCTGTTAAATTATCATGTTTTCCTGTGCCAGCTACCCTATTTAAAAGCTTATCCAAAATTTCCACATCTACCTTAAGGACCTCAGCTATAAGCTCACCCAGCTTCAGTACATAGTCCTTAATATCTATCAGGCTGTATCTATTCATATACCCCACCCTAATTAGCTTTCTTATGTTAAATATATTCCTATAAAATTCTAATAATGCGAAAGTATAGTCAATTTGAGAAGATTAAAATTAGGATATATTTAATAACAATGTTGAAATCACGCATGTTATTTGTTCTCGTAGAAAGCATTGAGCGAACATCAATAAGACTTGACTTCTTTTATATAATTCTGCGTTAAGAAATTTTTACTGTTTGAGCAAAGCAAGTTTAAAAATTTTAGCAGAGTTATATAAAAGATGTCCTAGTCTTATATGTGCAGCGAACGCTTTCCTAGAGAATAAATAACATGCTTGCTTCAACACAGTTATTAAACATAGCCTAAAATTAAAAAAGCTGCAGGCAAAGTCCTGCAGCTTCCTATTATCTCATCTGTTTAATTTTATCATTATAATAGCTAACCTTTGCATATTCTTTATCCCAGAATTCCATGTGCTTCATTGAATCAAGATATTCCTTGCAGTAGCCAAATCTTAACCAGTCGTTTTCCTTTTGAGCAAACAATCTTTCTTTGGCGTCCTTTCTTCTATAATCAAATACATTGTCATCCTTTTGTCCAAGGAATATATCTTTAATCCATCTTCTCATAACAAAACCCTCAACCTCAAGATATCTTGAATTTAAATTCTCAATAACAGAATTGTATCTGTCAAATCCATCTGTAGCTATTGTAACTACATTATCATCTGGTCCAAGCTTTAAATACTTAGCCATTTTTATGGCTCCGAGAATATTGCAGATACCCGATGGCCCAAAGAGCTCCTTCATATAATTTGCAGTTTCTTCGGCTATTCCAAGCTCTACTAATGCCTTAGTTCCATCATGAATTATCTTAATGCCTTGAACGGTTTCCTCATCATTTATTAAAACTACAAAGTCTGTAGTTAAAACATTATGGATAAGGGTGCACATCTTATCTCCTATGCCTTCAATTCTATGCTGTCCTCTACCACCGTTAGCAAGTGTTGAACATTCATAAGGCTCAAGAGCAGCAACCTTGCACTCTGGGAAAACTGTCTTAATCTGATCGCCTGCTGCTATTGTTCCAGCTGAACCTGGAGCAGAGGTAAAGCAAGCAATTCTACCATTTCCAATTCCCTTAACAGCTTCAATAGCAGAATTTCCTGTAACATGTCTGTGGAAGCGGTAATTTGGGAACAGCTCAAACTGTGCTAGTGCCCTGTTCTTAGGATCTTCCTTTAATTTATAGGTTCTTTCAAGTGTTAGGATAACGTCTGACTCTGAACCTGGTGTTAAATCAAGCTTAGCACCATATTTTTGTATTCTTTCATATCTCTCCTTGCTCATGTTGTCAGGCATAATAACTACTGCCTCATAACCCATAAGCCTGCAAATATATGAAACGCCTATTCCAAAGTTCCCTGTTGAAGGTCCAAGTATTGTATGCTCACCTGGAACTATATCTCCATCAACACAGCCTTCAATAAGAGTGGAGTAAGCAGGACCAACCTTGTGAGAGCCTGATGGAAAGCCTTTTCCAAGCATTACCACTATATTTGCATCTACGCCAGTAAGCTCTTTGGGAAGAACTATTTTTCTAACTTCGTTGTTTTCATCCTTCCAGGTTATATTGAAAAGATTAATGGAATCAAATTCATTTTCTTCCAGAGCCTCAATGGCTTTTTCTCTAACCCTTGAGTTGATGTTTTGCGGATTCAGCATTTCGTCGTAGTTTGGTCCAAATGGAATTTTACACATAATTTTACCCCCCATATTTAAAAATTTATATATTCTTATATTTATTTGTTTATATATTTAATAAGCTCAGCCAAATCTGGTTTAACCTTTTCTGGTTTTTGAACTGCCTTCATTGCCGATTTAACATCCTTAAGTCCGCTGCCTGAAACAATTAAAGCAACTGTTTCATCTTTATCCACAAGACCTTCTCTCACCATCTTTTGAAGCCCTGCAAAGCCTGTTACGCCAGCTGGTTCTCCAAATACTCCTGTATATCTTGCCAAAGCAGTCATTGCCTTAAGTATTTCTTCATCGCTTACATCTATTGCTATTCCCTTACTTTCACGTAAAGCATTTAAAGCCTTGTAGCCGTTTCTTGGTATACCAACAGATATACTGTCTGCTATTGTATTCGGCGTTTCATATTCAAAGCTTCTTAAACCCTTTCTATAAGCTCTGTTAACAGGATTTGAGCCTTCTGCCTGAACCGAAACCATCTGAGGCAGCTTATGAATAAGCCCTAAGTCATAAAATTCTTTAAAACCCTTCCATACACTCGATATTGAACAGCCATCCCCAACAGACATAATAACTTTACCAGGAACATCAAAATTCAGCTGTTCACAAATCTCAAAGGCAGCTGTCTTTTTTCCTTCCACTAAATATGGATTTATTGCACAGCTCCTGTTGTACCAGCCAAAATGATCTACAGCCTTAAGACAAAAATCAAAGGCAGTATCATAATCTCCATCTACTAAAATCACATGGCTCCCGTATATTAGAAGCTGAGTAATTTTTGCTTCCGGAGCATTTGCAGGAACAAATATATAATTTTCTATGCCCATACAGGCAGCAAAGCCTGAAACTGAGGAAGCAGCATTGCCTGTTGAGGCAGCGCAAATAACCTTCTTATCAAGTTCTATAGCCTTTGCAACCCCCACAGCTGAAGCTCTGTCCTTAAAGGATGCAGTTGGATTTCTTCCATCATCCTTAACATATATGTTTTTTATGTTTAATAATTTTTCTAACCTTTCGGCTTTATAAATAGGTGTCCACCCAACTTGAAGAGGAGCAATTCCTTTTTCACTTTCCACCGGAAGTATTGGCATATACCTCCATAGATCTTTTCTTTCATTGCTTTTCAAATATTCTCTGTTTAACTTTTTAGAAACTACCTCAAAATCATAAATAACATCAAGAGTGCCCTCAATGCCACAATCATCGCAGTGATACATAACCTCTTCGCTGAAAGTCTTGCCGCACTTGGAGCATTTTAAATGTTTAATTTTATCCACCCTATCCCCTCTTTCTTCTTTATATAAGTACCTTGTATTAATAAAGCAAATATCATACCAAAAAATAAAAAAAGCAGATTAATCCTTTGATCAATCTGCTTAATAATATTATCTAAAATCCTCTAAAAATCTCTTTGCATCCTGAGGCTTCCACTGCCTATCAAGAAGTGATTTGCCTTCTGTTAAATGTGAGATTTCATCAGTATACTCCGTTTTTTCTTCCTTGTATATTACTCCAAGTGGTATCTTGTTTTCCCACTCCATGGCCTTTTTAATAGCTTCAAACTTATCAGTTGGATTATAGTCTTCATCAAGCTTGTAGGTGTTTTCTTTGTACCATTTGAAGGTATTTACATGGTTAAAGGTAACACATGGCTGGAGTATGTCAACTAATGAATAGCCCTTATGAAGTATAGCCTGCTTCATGATATCTACTAAGTGCTCCTTATCTCCTGAGAAGCTTCTAGCTACAAAGGTTGCGCCTGCTGTTATAGCAAAGGCTAAAGGCTTAAAGGCTTCAATATTTGTTCCATCAAACTGCATAGAGGTCTTTTGACCCTTTTCAGTAGTTGGAGAGCCTTGGCCCTTTGTAAGTCCGTATATTTGATTGTCGTGAACAAAATGTGTTATATCTATATTTCTTCTTATATTATGAAGCAGGTGATTTCCACCTTCTCCATAGGAGTCGCCGTCCCCTGAATTAATAATAACCTTTAAGTCTTTATTAACAAGCTTAATTCCTACTGCTGGCGGCACAGCTCTACCATGCAGACCATTAAACCCATTTACATTTATATAGTGTGGAAGCTTTGCAGCCTGACCTATACCTGATGATATAACCACTTCATGTGGTAAAAGCTTCAATTCTGCTAATGCCTGTTTTAAAGCTGCAAGTATGCCAAAGTCTCCACAACCGGGGCACCATGCACATTCTTCATGAGACTCATATATATTTAAATCTAACATTATCCATTCCTCCTTGTAATTTTTAAGCTTCTTTCTTAACTTTTTCAGCAATTTCCTGCGAACTCAACTGTCTGCCGTCATATTTCAAAATGCTTCCTGTCATACCGATTCCAGTTTCCATTCTTATAAGCTTAGCCAGCTGTCCATTAAAGTTTTGTTCTACATTTATAACCTTTTTCGCAGCAGCTGTATACTTTTCAAGAAGCTTTGTTGGAAGAGGATATAAATCTCCAAATACTAAAGCACCAACTGAAACTCCATCCTTTTGAAGCATTTCAACTGCTTCCTTTAGTGGCCCGTACATTGAACCCCAGCCTAATAAAAGAATTTCCGGCTGTTGTGCTCCGAAATAGTCAGGTTCAACTAAATCTTCCTTTAAAGCTTCAAGCTTTCTCATTCTTTTTTCCATTTGAGCATTACGAACCTCAGCAGATTCTGTAATTTGACTATCCTCAGTATGCTCATCGCTATCTATTAGTACTACTGCACTTTCAAATTTCCCTGGAAGTATTCTTGGAGATATTCCGCTTTCAGTAACCTTATATCTCTTATAGCTTCCGTCTGCTTCTAAAGCATCCTCCTGTGACAGATACCTTTCTATTTTTATCTTGTCAAAATCAAATTCCTCTACAGTAACCATAGTGTCTGCCAAGTATTGGTCAGTTAAAAGTATAACTGGAATCTGATATTTATCTGCTAAGTTAAGCGCTCTTGCTGTTCCATAAAAAGCATCTTTAACATTTCTAACAGAAAGCACCATTCTTGGACCTTCACCATGTGAAGCGGTAGTTAAGAAGCTTAAATCGCTTTGTTCTGTTCTTGTTGGAAGTCCTGTTGCAGGACCTGGTCTTTGTGAGTCCACTAATAAAAGAGGTGTTTCTGTAATGCTTGAAAGCCCTATAGCTTCAACCATAAGAGAAACTCCACCGCCAGAGCTTCCTGTAGCTGCTCTTGCTCCTGCATAGGAAGCTCCTAAAGCCATATTTATGGCTGAAATTTCATCTTCAACCTGCTCTACTATAATTCCAGCGTCTGAGGATACCTTTGAAAGGTAAGTCATTATGCTTGTAGCAGGTGTCATAGGGTAGGCTGAGTAAAAATCTAATCCTCCCGCTAAGGCTCCCATAGCTATTGCTTCATTACCATTTATCAAAATATGCTTATCTTCCTGTCCCTTAGGAAGCTCAAATTGTTTTCTAGAAGCTTCTTTTCCTTTTTCAAAGGCTGTAATGTTAGCTTGAATTATTTTCTCATCCCACTTCTTGCTAAACAGCTTTTCGATATTTTCAAACTGAATTCCAAACAGCTGAACTAAAGCTCCAACTGCAACTGTGCCAAATACCTTAGGACTTCCCGCTTCTACTGCAATTTTCTTAAGCGAAACTCTTAGCATTCTGTTATCCTCAGACTTTACAGAATCATCACATATCAAAACACCCTTCTCCTGCAGTCTTTCCAAATGAGTGTCTACTGTAGTTTTGTCCAATGCAATTATTACATCTAAAGCAGAATAATGTGAGCTTATTTCCTCATCTCCAAATCTAATTTGAATAAAGTTATGCCCTCCACGAACTCTTGACATATAATCCTTTGTTGTATATACATAATACCCGCTCTTTTTAAGAATTCTTTCAAACAAAGCACTTATAGTATCCATACCTTGCCCAGCAGAACCACCTATTAAAATATTGTATTTCAACTCATTCAACTCCTTTTTCATATTTTTATTGATAATTTCTTTTAATTGATAATTATTATCCATTGATTTCATTATATATCATTTCCAAAATTAATCAAAGCCGAAAATGACTGAAATTTTCAAACTACTTAGAAATTACTTCATATTTCTTTAAAACTCTCACTAAATCTGTTATATCTAATTTTAAAAACTGTTATAGTGCGTATTAACAAAGCTATAATTTCTAATATATTAGGCATATAGTACAGTTTATACATATACTTAAATAGTTTTATACAATATAGTTTTTCTGCTGCCTTATTTCACTATACTCCCTTCTAAAACTTGACATTAAAAATCCCATATTATATGATAAAAAGAGTAACTAAATCCTCTCTTTTGAGAGGTTTTTATTTTATAATGGTTATACTTTAATTAAGGATACAATGGATAGCTTAAAATTATTGAAGTTATTTTTAAGCCTCCAATAAATAAAGGAGTGAAAGACATGGGTAACCAAAAAATCAGAACACGTTATGCACCAAGTCCAACTGGCTACATGCATGTGGGTAATCTTCGAACAGCATTATATGCTTACTTGATTACAAAGCATGAGGGCGGAGACTTTTTATTAAGAATAGAGGATACTGATCAGGAACGTTATGTTGAAGGTGCTGTTGATGTTATATACAACACAATGAAAATGACAGGCTTAATTCACGACGAAGGTCCAGACATTGGAGGCCCTGTTGGTCCATATGTTCAAAGCGAAAGAAAACCACTTTACGCTGATTATGCCAAGAAGCTTGTAGAAAGAGGAGAAGCCTACTACTGCTTCTGTACAAAGGAAAGACTTGAATCTTTAAGGGAAGCTGCAGAGGATTCAAAAGCACCTGTTAAATACGATAAGCACTGCCTTCACCTAAGCAAGGAAGAAATTGAAGCAAACTTAGCTGCAGGAATACCATATGTTATAAGACAAAATAACCCAACAGAAGGGACAACAACCTTTGATGATGTTATATATGGAGCAATCAGCGTTGACAACTCCGAGCTTGAAGACATGATACTACTTAAGTCCGATGGATATCCAACCTACAATTTTGCAAATGTAGTAGACGATCATCTTATGGGAATAACTCACGTTGTTAGAGGAAGCGAATATTTATCCTCCTCTCCAAAATACAACCGTCTTTATCAAGCCTTTGGCTGGGATATTCCTGTTTATGTTCACTGTCCTCCAATCATGAAGGATGCTCAAAACAAGCTTAGCAAGAGAAACGGCGACGCTTCCTTTGAAGATTTAATAGCGAAAGGCTATCTAAAGGATGCAATTGTTAACTTTATTGCGCTTCTTGGCTGGAGCCCAGGAACAAATCAAGAACTCTTCTCCCTAGAAGAGCTTATAGAAATATTCGACTACAAGCAAATAAACAAATCTCCTGCTATCTTTGACCCTGTTAAGCTAAGATGGATGAATGGAGAATATATAAAGAAGCTTTCTGTAGAAGAGTTTCATAAACTAGCTGAGCCTTATTATGCAAAAGAACTTAAGCATCCACACATGGACAGCTTTAAAATAAGCAAGCTTCTTCAATCAAGAGTTGAAGTTTTAAATGAAATTCCAAGCTTTTTAGATTTCTTCAATGAGCTACCAGAGTACTCAAACGAGCTTTATATTCACAAAAAGATGAAGACTACTCTTGATAACTCACTAGTTAGTCTTGAAAAGATTCTTCCAGTGCTTGAAGGTTTAGAGGATTGGACTCATGAAGGTCTTGAAAAAGCTATAACAGCTACTATTGCAGAAATGGGCATTAAAAACGGCTTAATGCTGTGGCCAATCAGAACTGCTTTATCCGGCAAAGCTTCTTCTCCAGGTGGAGCTTATGAATTAGCTGATATTCTTGGAAAAGAAGAATCCTTAAGTAGAATCATAAAAGGTATTGAACAACTTAAAAATGCTTAAAACAAAACGTACCAGTATTTAGCTGGTACGTTTTTATTTATGCCTTTGTTAAAGGATACTGCTGACGTGAGCAGGAGACTTGCATCGTAGAAAGCATTGAAACAAGCAGCTACAAGACTAAAACTTCCATTTTCTTAAGCTGCGTTAGAAATCCAATATTGTTCGAAGCGAAGCAAGTTTATTGGATTTAGCAGCTTAAGAAAATGGAAGTTTTAGTCTTGTTTGCGCAGTGAAGCTTTCCTAGATGCAAGTCACCTGCGGAATATCAGCAGTATCCTTTAATAAAATCTTACATATTTATCTTATAAAAATAGAAGCCTCAAGCATCAAGCTTGGGCTTCATTTGTATTTCTTATTGGCAAACCTTGCCTGGATTTAATATATTCTTGCTGTCAAAGGCAAGCTTAATGTTTTTCATTAGAGTTATATACTCTTCACTGTATTGTTCGAATAAATATGGTCTCTTAGCGTATCCAATTCCGTGCTCGCCGGAAACAACTCCATTAAGCTCTCTAGCTCTCTTGTACATAGCCTCGAATACCTCACTAAGCTTCTTTTCCCACTGCTCTTTAGTCATGTCGTCTCTAAGAACATAAACGTGAAGGTTTCCGTCACCGGCATGTCCGAAGCTTCTTATTCTAACGTTGAACTCTTGCTGAAGCTCATGGGTGTATCTTATAAAGTCTGCTACACTGTTTCTTGGAACACAAACGTCACACTCGTCCATTTCAGTTGTAGTAGCCTTAACAGCCTCAAGGAAGGCTCCTCTTGCTGACCATATAGCCTGTTTTCTCTCATCTGTATCTGATATTAATACGTCTAATGCTCCTTCAGCTAAGCAAAGCTCTGCAACCTTTTCATAGTTTCTTTCAATTTCTTCTGTGCTGTTGCCGTCAAAGGTTAATAGAAGGTAAGCATCAGAGGAGTTATCTGGGAACTTTTTATCAAGGTACTCTTCAGCTGCAAGTATAACTTCCCTTTGCATAAACTCTATAGCTGTTGGTACAGCCTTTGATTTTATTATCTTTGGCACTGTATTTATAGCCATTTCAAGATTTGGGAAGGGTATTAAAAGGCTTATTGCTTTCTTAGGCAGAGGCAGCAGCTTTAATACCGCCTTTGTTATTACAGCCAGCGTTCCTTCAGAGCCGCAGATTAAATCCTTAATGCTGTAGCCTGAGCTGTTTTTAACAACCTTTCCTCCAACCGCAAGTATTTCTCCATTTGGAAGTACAAGCTCTAGTCCTCTTACATAGTCCCTTGTAACACCATACTTTACAGCTCTCATGCCTCCAGCATTAGTGTTTATATTTCCACCTATAGTAGCTGTTTTCTCACCTGGATCTGGAGGATAGAAAAAGTCTCTTTCCTCAACATACTTAGCTATTTCCATAAGAAGTACACCTGGCTCTACTGTTAAAGTTAAGTTGTCTTCATCAAGCTCAAGTATTTTATTCATCTTAGTCATATTAAGCATTATGCCTCCATGCAGAGGCACAGATGCTCCAACCAGCCCAGTGCCTGAACCTCTTACAACTACAGGAATGTTGTTTTCATAAGCATGCTTCATAACCTTTGAAACTTCCTCGGTTGATAATACCTCAACCATAACCTCAGGCATTCTGCTTATGCCTCCAAGCTCATCATGGCTATAGTCCTCGTTGATTTCTCCTCCAACAAAAACTCTGTCCTTGCCTAAAAGCTCTACTAAAAATTCTACATCTTTTTCATCTATTTTCTTGTAACTCATAATCCCTATCCCTCCTGGATTCCTTATACTGTAGCTAACGATTATTAATCGTTAAGCCCCCTTAGCCATCTTTATCTTTTCAATCAGCTGAGGAACTACTTCGTAAATATCCCCAACAATTCCATAGTGAGCTATATTAAATATTGAAGCCTTTTCATCCTGGTTCACAGCAAATATATACTCAGCACCATTCATGCCTGCTGCAAACTGAACTGCACCGGATACTCCAAGAGCTATTAAAAGCCTTGGCTTAACAGTTCTTCCGCTTAAGCCTATCTGCTTTTTAGCATCGAGCCAGCCAGCTTCAATTAAAGGTCTTGTTCCAGCAACCTGAGCACCCAAAAGATCAGCCAATTCATACACAAGAGCCATATCCTTTTCAGATTTAATTCCTCTTCCACATGCAACTATAACCTCAGCATCGGATATGCTTTCTTCCTTTTCCTTGTGAGTTACCTTTAAAACCTTAATATTTGAACTTAGCTTTGAACTGTCTATATCACAAATTGTTATTTTGCCAAAAGCTTCAGTACTTCTTTCTGGAGCATTCATAACTTTATATCTCACAGTAGCAAGCTGTGGTCTTGTGTTCGGAGTATTTATTTGAGCCATTATATTTCCACCAAAGGCAGGTCTTATTTGAATGAGGTCTGTGTTTTCCTTTATATCAAGCACTGTACAGTCAGCTGTAAGACCTGTTCTAAAACGCGCAGCCATTCTAGGAGCTAAGGATCTCCCAACAGTTGTAGCTCCAACTAATATAGTTGATGGTTTAACCTTATTTATAAAATCTTCAAAAGCTGCTGCATAAGGCTCTATTCTAAAGTCCTTCAGCTCTTCACTGTCGTAAACAAATACTTCATCTACTCCATAATGTAAAAGCTCCTGAGCCTTGTCCTCTATATCTGCCCCTAAAAACAGAGCATACACTGGAAAATCAACCTTTGCAGCCAGTTCCTTGGCCTTTCCAATAAGCTCAAAGGTTACAGGGTGTATGTCTCCTTCCACGTGGTCAACATAAACTGCTATGCCATTCCACAAGCTTTTGTCAATGCTCTTTACTTCATCCTCTACAAATTCCATAACTCCTGCTGGACCTTTTCTAACGCATATCTTACACATTTTACAGCCAGCATTTATTTCTATTTTACCATCCTTGTCTTCTATAGCCTTAAATGGACATATTTTAACTAATTCCTGAACTATTTCACTGTTTAATTTACTTTCATTTACTACTAGTCTTCCCATTTAACCACACCACCTTTTAGATTTATACAAACTTTAGTTCCTTAAACTTCTTTGAAAGCTTATCTACCAATTCCTCAGAGCTTCCCTTCCACATTTCCCTGTCACCGTTAGCCTTAGGCGGGAATATTCTCTCAACCTGTGTTGGTGAACCGTTTAGTCCATACTTCTTTTCATCTTGATCTTCAAAATCCTTAAGGCTAATCATCTTTATCTCTCTGTTCTTAGTCTCAAGCTTTCTCTTGTAAGAAGGAAGTCTTGGCTGGAATATATTCTTATCCACTGTTAGTAAACATGGATATTTAATTTCTGCAAGCTCTATAGTGTTTGGCATATCCATTTCTACAATTACTGACTCTTCTTTTATTTCTACAATCTTAATAACATTTGCTATATGAGGTATTCCAAGATATTCAGCCATTTCAGGGCCAACCTGAGCTGTATCTCCGTCTGTAGTCTGTTTTCCGCAAAGAATCATATCAAAGCTGCCCAGTTTAATTACAGCCTGAGATAAAGTGTATGAAGTTGCCAAAACATCTGCTCCTGCAAACTTTCTGTCTGAAACTAAGGCTCCTTCGTCTGCTCCCATCATAAACGTTTCCTTAATAACCTCCCCGGCTTGTGGAGGTCCCATGGTTATAGCAGTTATCTTTCCACCTGTCTGTTCCTTGATTCTTAGAGCAGTTTCAATAGCATATAAGTCATAAGGGTTCATCTTAGAATCTACTCCATCTCTTTTTAAAACCCCTGTCTTTTCATCAACTTCTACCTTTGTTGTTCCTGGTACTTGCTTAATGCATACTAGAATATTCATCCTTACATCCTCCCAATTAAAATTAAATTATCTGATAAAAAAGCTTCCTATATAAACCAACACACCTAAAAGAACTACATAGCCTGCGCAGAACTTTAAAGTCTTGTTAAGGATCTTGCCCTCTGCGCCTGCAAGACCTGTAGCAGCTGTAGCGACTGCTATGCTTTGTGGAGATATCATCTTACCTGCTGTTGCTCCTGAGGTATTTGCTGCAGCAAGCCAAGTTGGATTAACGCCTATTGACTGTGCAACCTCTGTTTGAAGCCTTCCAAACAATACGTTTGATGAGGTATCGCTTCCTGTTACGAAGGTTCCAAGAGCTCCTATGACTCCTGAAAACATTGGATAAAAGCTTCCGGTAATGGTGACAAGAATTTCAGCAAGACTTCTTATCATTCCGCTGTAGTCCATAACCTTAGCCATAGCTACAATAGCTATAACTGTTATTGTTGAATTTTTGAGCTGCTTTAAGGTTTTTCCAAAAACAGTCACTATGTCCTTCACCTTAGCACCTTGAATTATTCCCCCTATAACCGTTGCTATTATAATCAATGTTCCAGGAGTAGCAATCCATTTAATATCATAAGGCTTTGCCCCTGGACCTGTGTAAATTAAAATACTGCTCTTTATATTAGAAAGAGGCTTGTATATAAATGGTACTAACTGACTTGATAATATTATGAATACGAAAACTAAAATGTAAGGTAGCCAAGCTAGTATCCCTTCTTTGAAGCTTATACTTATATTCGTTGCTGCTATCTCTTTTTGCGCAGCTCCCCTTGTCATTTTTGCTTTTGTATTCATCCTTTTAGCGATTATAATTGTTACAGCCATACTGCATACGCTGCCTAGTAATGCTGGAAGCTCAGCCCCCATAAACCTTGCAGCTAGTATTTGTGGAACTGCAAAAGCTAGTCCTGATGCCAATGATATTCCTACAACACCTCTAAGTCCCTTTAAGCTCTTAGTAGTTATGAGTACTAGCGCCAGAGGAATTAACACTATAAAAAGAACTAATTGAAGACCAACAAAATAGCTTAGAACGTTTACATCTAGATTAGCTATTTTGGCAAGCGATATTACTGGTGTACCAATTGCACCAAAAGCTGTTGGCACTGTATTAGCTATCAAGCATATAACTGCTGCAAATACTGGTTCAAAACCTAAAGCTGCTAATATGCTAGCTGGAATTGCAACTGCAGTTCCATAACCTGCAACTGCTTCAAGGAAACCTCCGAAGCCCCATGCAAGTATAAGCACTTGAATTCTTTTGTCTGTTGTTATTCCTGCCAGCATGTTTTTAATAACGTCCATGCTCTTTGTATGAAGCGCTAAATTGTAAGTGAAGATTGCTGCAATTATTATAAGTGCTATAGGCCATACTGCCATAACTACACCTTCGAGAGCTGCAGTTGCCGCATTCAGCATTGGCATCTTCCAAAATAATATGGCTTCAATTAAGGCTATTACAAGTACAGAAGTACATGCCTTATGCGCTGGTATCTTTAAAACTCCTAACGAAATCATAAGCCAGGCAATAGGCAGTAGTGCAAGTAAAAACAGTATTAAATTATTCATAGTCCCACCCCAAGTTATAATTTTATTGGACACGGCATTTTGGTAATATGGTATGACCAATTTCAATTTGATAGTAACATAATATTTTGATTATTTCTACGATAGTTAATAAGTTAACAGCATTAACGAAAACATTTTCAAAAGCATTTTTCGACTAATTTTGCATATATTGAAATAACTAGCTTTCAAGTATATACTGAGATATAAAAAATCACAAACCCAGTAATTTAATACTAGGTTTGTGATTTTTTAAACTACTTATTTTCTGAAAGATATCCAGTAATAAAGTCTAAATGCTTTCTCATTGCTTCTGCAGCCTTGCCCTTGTCTCTAGCTGCTAGGGCACTGTATATGTCTTCGTGATGCTTAAGTAATACTTCTTTGTTTTCCTGATATTTAAGTATCTTTTCTCTAGCATCCTTAATGAAGGCATCAACTAGTGAAGACACTGCGCTCAATACGCTTACTACCAGAAAATTTTCCGAAGCATGGGCTATTTTATAATGCATCTCTGTATCAAGCTTTGCACTATACTCATTATCCTCGCTTATTTTCATCTGCTCTATTATTGCTTTAATTGCTTCTAAATCTTCATTTTTAATCTTTTCAGCTGCAATTCTAGCAGTTTCAACCTCTATAATTTTTCTAAGTTCAAGTATTTCTTGAGGTTTGCTGTTTTGAAGTGTAAACATTATGGATAAAGGCTCAAACAAGCTATTTTCAAAGCTTTCTCTTATAAAATTCCCTCCGCCCTGTCTGCACTCCACTAGTCCAATAATCTGAAGCGCCCTTATAGCTTCTCTTATAGAAGTTCTACTCACCTGAAGCTGCTCCACCAAATCTCTTTCAGGCGGAAGTCTGTCGCCTTTTTTTAGCTTTCCGCTTACAATCATTTCTTTAATTTGCTCTATAACCTGCTCGTAAACCTTTGTGTTTTTTACTGGAGTAAACATAAAGTACCTCATATTATATATTCTTATATTTATCTTCTTGCCTTGCCAGTCATCTTATCTATTTGTATTTTAACCACGCAAGTTTTGCTTACAGCTCTATCTATATAAAGCAAGCCTTCCTTCTTAAACTCGGGAGAATACTTGTCTGCTATAGCCAATAAAGCTTCCTTCTTTTCCTCACCTTCAGCCTCAGAAGCTGTTCCAAAAACTATTACGCTTTCATATTCTGTGCTGAACTCAGCTGGAAGCACCTTTGTTTTTCCAACTACGCATAAGGATACCTTATTATTATGCCTTATGTTATCAAGCTTGCTTCCTTCCACAGCACAGTGAAAATAAACGCAATCGTTATAATACACATAGCTAAGCGGTGTTGCATAAGCATATCCATTTTCACCTATGGTTGCCAGCACGCCATATTCTCCTTCCTGTAATATTTCTATTATATCCTTATCAAAGATTTCTCTAGCACTTTTTCTCATGGGCTTAAACATTTTGACATCCCCTATCATATTATGTTAATACAATTATAGGAAAAGCTTTTGAATCGGTCAACCCTTAATATAACTTCATTTTAAATAACTCCATCCTCTTCAATAAAGCTTAATTAAATGTTGTGAGCTGTAAATATTTATATATTTTAATCATATAATATTGACACAATAAGCTTTTTGCTCTATCATTGTTATAATGTAAGTGTAAATATTACTAAACTGTGAAGAGGAATAGTAAAGATGTAATCTTTCTCAGAGAGGAAGCCGCTTGGTGTGAGGCTTCTAGAGATTTGTTTTGAACCCGCCTCGGAGTTCTGCAGCGAATTAAGCTGCAGCGGATTTCTGCCGTTACAGAACCGAGTGAATGCAGTCTTTTTGTTCTGCATTAATTAGGGTGGTACCGCCGACTAAGCTTCGGTCCCTTTTGGGACTTGAAGCTTTTATTTTTGCACAAAATAAATTTGAGGTGATAATTGTGAGTAAGGAAAAAGAAAAGAAATTAGTAGAAGCCATAACCTCCATGGATGTGGATTTTGCGCAGTGGTATACAGACGTTGTTAAAAAAGCTGAGCTTGTTGACTACGCAAGCGTTAGAGGCTGCATGGTTATAAGACCATACGGCTATGCAATTTGGGAAAACATTCAAAAGAATTTGGATACAATGTTTAAGGAAACTGGACATGAGAATGTATATATGCCAATGTTTATTCCAGAATCCCTGCTTCAAAAGGAAGCAGACCACGTAGAGGGCTTTGCTCCAGAGGTTGCCTGGGTAACTCACGGTGGGAGTCAGGAATTAACAGAAAGATTATGCGTTCGTCCAACTTCAGAAACACTATTCTGCGACCATTATTCAAAGATAATTCAATCCTATAAGGATCTTCCAAAGCTATATAATCAATGGTGCTCCGTTGTTAGATGGGAAAAGACAACTAGACCATTTTTAAGAACACTAGAGTTCTTATGGCAGGAAGGTCATACTGCTCATGCTACTGCAGAAGAAGCTCAAGAAGAAACAATAAGAATGCTTAACGTTTATGGCAAGCTTTGCGAAGAATACTTGGCAATACCCGTAGTAAAAGGTCAAAAGACTGACAAGGAAAAGTTTGCAGGTGCACATGCAACCTACACTATAGAAAGCTTAATGCATGACGGCAAAGCTCTGCAGTGCGGAACTTCCCACAACTTTGGCGACGGCTTTGCAAAAGCCTTCAACATCCAGTACACTGACAAAAACGGAAAGCTTCAATACGTACATCAAACCTCCTGGGGTATGACTACAAGACTTATCGGAGCTATGATAATGGTTCACGGTGATGACAGCGGACTTGTTGTTCCACCAAGAATTGCCCCAACTCAGCTTGTTATAATTCCAATAGCAATGCACAAGGCTGGAGTTTTAGAAAAGGCAGCAGAGCTTAAGGATAGATTAAACAAAGTTGTCAGAGTTAAAATGGACGGCAGCGACAAGACACCAGGCTGGAAGTTTAGCGAATATGAAATGAAGGGTGTTCCATTAAGACTTGAAATCGGTCCAAAGGATATAGAAAACAATCAAGCTGTTTTAGTTAGAAGAGACACTAGAGAAAAAATAGTTGTATCTTTAGATGAACTAGAAGTTAAGATACCAGAAATTCTTGAAGATATTCAAAAATCCTTGCTTGAAAAAGCAAGAACTGCTCAAAATGAAAAAACTACTACAGCTGTTAATATGGATGAATTTAGAAACATTCTAGATAATAAAACTGGTTTTGTTAAAGCTATGTGGTGTGGAGACAGAGCCTGTGAAGACAAAATTAAGGAAGAAGCTGCTGCCACCTCAAGATGTATGCCATTTGAACAAGAGCAGGTTGCTGAAACCTGTGTATGCTGCGGAAAGCCAGCTAAAAAGCTTGTTTACTGGGGCAGAGCTTACTAATCAAAAATGCGAAAGGTGTTCTAAAAAACTTAGAACACCTTTTTTGCATTAAAGCACTTTATTTATCATAAACGGAAAAGGTAAACATGCCCTTATTATCTGCTGTCACTATTGAATAGCTGATGCTATCCTCTTTTTCATTCTTAGTTATGTCAGCTATTTTGTATTCATTTAACTCATTATTTGAAGCAGTACCTGGTTCAGACCTTGTATAATCCACTAATAGCTTTACTTCTAAGCCATCAATAATTATATCGTATATTAAAGCGTCGTTGCCTTTAGCATAGGTTGTTATTCTCTGCATTTCCTTGGTATCTGCCTTTCTTTTTTTAAAGCTTTCATAAAATGCTGTAAGCTTTTGTGAATTGTAGGTTTCACCCTTATAAAATACTACATCCCCATTGCTTAAAGAAACAGGTGCATTATAATGCTTAGGCAATTTATCAAGCGCCGTAAAATTTCCCTTTGAAGCTTCTAATGACTGCTTATAGGCTTTATCAGAAAGCAAGGCCTTTTCAAGAAGTTTTATATTTTTCTCAATATCGGAAATGCTTCCAAAGCTCTCTTCAATTGAGGCTTTTGTAAAGGTAAAAGCTGAAGTATAAGCCTCTTCAACAAGTTTTCCATCAGAATTAGAATCACGGAAGTAAAAGGTTGCTTCCTCCAAGTTACCAATCATGCAAAACAAAACTAAAGCGTTCTTTTGCATAATGGAAAAATCAGAGCTGAAAGGATCAATAGTATAGCCTTTGCTGTCATCTGACGTCCCATATTTTGACTCATAGTATACCTTTAGCTTATAAGGCCTTTCATCCGTATCCATTGAAATATATCTCTGCCTATAGTAGCTGTTTGGCGCGGGCATCAGGTTAGCTATGGCAGAAACCTTAGAGTTGTTGCCTATATATGGTGTTTTATATTTAGAAATCTCCGTTAAATTATAACTAGCCGCAGATAGCCTTTCAGGTTGCCTTTTATGCCCTACTCCCGCACCTAAGCAGATTGAGCCTGCCATCACAAGGCTCAATATAAATATAGAAATTCCCACAGCAAATTTGGATTTACCGCTGTACTTCATAATTGAAACCAGTCTATCCTTCAGCTTGTTTTTATCTTCGGCCATAGTAGCACCAAATAAGCCACTTGGGCATTTATTATCTGCAGCAATAGATATTAGTGTCTCTCCATAGGCTTGCTTTTCCTTAGAATTTAAACTTTTTATTACAGCCTCATCACATGCTAGCTCGCAGGCATGGTTAATCTCCCTTTTAATAAAATACATCAATGGGTTAAACCAATGAATGGATGCTGCAGCAATGGTCACACATTTAACTGCTATATCAAACCTCCTGAAGTGAGTTAATTCATGCAAAAGAATATTTTTTAGCTGCTTTTCATCAAAATTTTCATCTGGAATTAGGATACAGGGTTTTCTTAGCCCTATAAGCATTGGAGTTTTAATTAACCTATTTCTTGCTAGTCTTACATCCATACGTCCTCTAAACAAGGCTGAGAGCAGCCTGTTTTCTTCCAAGGTTGCTGGTTTATTTGATCTCTCTATGCACCTTAAAAATCTTGCATAACCGGATAAGTTGATTCCAAACACAATTATTGCTCCAATAAGCCACAATTGTACGCTGTAAGAATTTATTAAGATTAAAATTGTCCGCAAATCATAAATGCTTGCCTTATTTAAAACTTCTGTGAAATTTTCTTTATCATTAGATTGAATTGCAGCAGCTCCTTCATTTATTACTGCTATTTCAGGAGCTGAACCTTTACTGCTTATTTCCAATGAGACTTTTTCACCATAAAAAGCCTTGTTCATTAGGCTTTGCTCAAAGGAAAAGGGCAGCAGCAACCTAAAAAGTACAATAATCCATAGGTAATATTGTATAGCCTTTGAGATTCTGTGCTTTATAAAGGGTTTAGCAGCAAAAATAATCATTGCAAGTATACTTCCAGACAAGGAAAGTGATAGCACAAGCTTAATAATGCCATTCATGCTAATCACCTACCTTAAACATGCTTCTAAGCTCCTCTATCTCTGAAGCTTTAAGCTTTTTGCTACCTAAAAGCGATGCCACAAGATTTTTTACACTTCCGCTATATAGCTTATCAATCAAACTTTGAGTAATATAATCGTTATATTCAGCTTCACTTACTAAAGGACTGTAATAGAACACTTCTTTTTTTACAGCTTCAACTGCGCCCTTCTCACAAAGCCTTCTAAGAAGAGTCTTAATCGTTGAAGTTTCCCATTTGCTTTTCTCCTCTAGTGTTTTTCTAATATCCGCAATGGGAAGCTCTCCCCCAGCCTCCCACAATACACGCATTATTTCAAGTTCTGAGTCCGTTATTTTTGAAGCAAGCTTGTTCATGTACTTATACCTCCTTTAGGTTACAGGTGTAACCTTATAAGATTAGTTTACACCTGTAACCTCTTTGAGTCAATATGTGGAAGTCAATTAAAAAAGTAATATTTTTAAGAAGGCTTGTACTAAATTTACTTTGCAAGTCATATGTTTATATAAAGAAGCTTCTTTAAATGAATTTTAGGTGGTTCTTTAATATGATAGACAAAATAGCCTTGCAGCTTACCTCCTTCATATGCACCGAGGCTTATGACAACACCAAAGATAGGGCTAAAATACAGTATGCCTTAAGTGTTATTTTAAGTGAAGGCTTTAAAATTATTTTCCTATTATTGTTTTTTAGTGTTATACATAGACAAAGCTACTTTTATTTTTCTCTTGTAATCTTAATGTCTATTAGGGTGTTTGCTGGAGGAGTTCATGTAAAGGGAGCTCTTAATTGTCTGCTTTTAACAGTTCTGATGTTTTCCTTTACCAGCATAGCTGCGCCATTAATGCCAAGGCTTCCTTATGTCTGCTATGTGCTTTCCGGCATAGCAAGTCTTGCTATAGTCTTGGTAAAGGCACCAATATGCAGCGTAAGACGCCCTATAAAAGACAAAAAAATAAAGCTGAAGTACAAGCTTATTGCAGCCATATCTACAGCTTTATGGATTGTTATTTTGTCGTACTTAGAAGCTCCAGCTTATGTAAACTGCGGCTTCAGCACTATCATTGTACAAAATATACAGCTTATGCTGGTTAAAAAAGCAAAGTATTAAAATTTTCCAAACTTAAGGAGGTTTATTATGAGAAAATTAATGAAAAGCTTAAGAGCTAAAAATGTAGCTTGCACACTATGCCTTGGAGTGAGTGCATTCCTGCTGCCCTTCTATGGTTCCTTCCTATTTCTAGGAGAACCAGAAATACCTGAGTGCTTAATAGAAGACTAATTTCACTTTAATTTTATACTGAAAACTGTATAGTTGTTTTCATAAGATAGTTGAACCTTGCCATTACAGCCTTCAACTATCTTTTTTACGTTGTAAAGTCCATAGCCTCTATTGTCGCCTTCCTTTGTTGTATAGCCTGCATTAAAAATTTTCCCTATATCTTTTGCTTCAACCCTGCTTCCTGTGTTGCCGATTTCTATAATACAGTTGTCCTCAAAATAGCCTAAATTTAAAAATACCTTCTTACAACCCTTTTCTAAATTTACAGCCGCCTCAAAGGCATTGTCCAAAAGATTGTTCAAAATCTCAGAAAGCTCATGATCCTTAAAAGGAAAGCGGCATTCCCCCTGAATGTTATAGCTGAATTCAATATCATGCTTTGAAGCTTCATTTATTTTATTATATATAATAGCCGCTACAACAGTATTGTCTATCTGAAGTATCTTCTCCATGTTTTCCAAAGACATATTTAGAGAAGCAATATATTTAGTTAACTCTTCTTTTAAATTTTGCTCATCAGCTACAAGCACAAGGCTGTATACAGTATTTAGATGATTTTTAAAATCATGCTGCCTTCTTCGTACATCCTCCAGCAGCTCTGCAATAACTGGAGAATATTTTCTATATTCTTCTAAAGACTTCTTTAATTCTTTATTTTTCATATGATATTCCATAAAAAACAGATTTGCCAGAATAAAAATTATAGGTATGATAAGATACAAAGCTATCTCGTCTAGAAATTCAAGTCTTTTAAAATTCCATACCCATTTCGCTATAAATATATAAATAAGAAGGTTTACAGAAAAAAAGTATATTTTTGAGCTTTCCTGCTTAAAAAATATAAAGAGTCTTCCATAAGAAGTAAATTTGTAAGCGCTTAGACTAAGCAGCATGCAAATAAAGTTTGCCATGAGATAGTTTGTAAATATGTCTTTTGACATAAAGCTTTGGCTGAGCAATCTAATTAAAACTATTAAACTAAGCTGCATTATTCCAAAGATAGATAATACCAGTCCAAATTCCAGCAGCAAATACTTTATGTTCTTTTTAAAAGCCAGCTTAATAGACAAAAATAAAAACAGATAGTTAGTGAAAAACTGTATTGGAGGATAAATGAGGCTTGTTATAACAACAACTATAGAAGCGCACACTACTATTGCAGTACTTTTAAACAGCCTGTTTTCATATTTTTTATTAAAGATATTCCAAAGCAGCATAAAGCTTGCCAATTCAAGGAATGCAAGAATGAATATCTTATAACCGCTCAATTATCTCCCCACCTTGCCCATTGCTGAATTTATCCAGAATAGCTTTTTTATAGTTATAGCCTAGCAATGCAGTTTCACTGGTATTGTAAAAATAAATCTTATAGGAGGTTTTATCAGTAGTCTTTTCTATTTTGCTTATATATTTTGTATTAACAAGGAAAGACCTGTGACTCTGAATTATATTTTCATCATTTATCATGGAATATAGCTTTTTTAGCGATAAGTAATTTATAGTGAAAGCTCCATTTATAGTATGAATAATTGAAGTTCTTATAAAAACCTCAACGAAGATTATCTCGCTGACATAAATTTTCACCTGTATATTCTTAACATCAACAATTATATACTTTTCCCTGGCCGCTGTTACCGCTACCTGAGCCTTACCCTCTGAAAGCAGAAGCCTTGTTAGCTTTTGTATATACTGCTTGTTGTAAGGCTTTAGAATGTAATCATAACAATGGATTTTCTTAAAAGCAGAAAGCATATAATCCTTATAAATTGTTACGAAAACTATCCAAGTAAGCTTATACCTATCCTTCTTTCTCATTTCTAGAGCAAAATTAAGACCAGAGTCCTCATTTAAATTGATATCGATATAAAAAAGATCTATTCTCACCTGCTCAGCTATTTCAAAAGCCTCAGAAATACTAGAAGCTTCATATACATTGAACATGTCACCCGCTTGCCTTATTATTTCCGACAGGGTTCTTAACTGAATACAATCATTTTCTAGAACTAATATATTGTACATATATTCACCATACCCCTTTATACAAATTTGTCATGGATATAAATATTCTACAAATATTTGGAAATACCTTCCTAAATTTTATAACAAAATTAGCTTGTCTAAATATTTGATGACAAAAATTAGAAGTTTTATGCAATTTTCAATATACCAAAATCTATATGTGCTACAATTAAATTACAAACATATACCTTTTTTCAAATCTCTTCAAAATGTGAGCGGATTGCACTTGTTTATAAAAATATAAAAGGAGTGTGGTCTTGTGAATCTAAATTTTATTATTGCTGTTCTTTGTGTAACAATGCTGGGAATTGTTGCTATGCTGCTTGGCTTCTGCTACAAGCAGGAGATAATGAAGGCTTTATTTCAATCCAAGACAAGCATAAAGCCTGATGAATTTTCCTCTGAAATTACCTTAAACCTAGATAAAAAAGAAAGCAATAAGTAGCTCCGCCAAGCTTCCTATTGCCTATTCTAGTAAAACTATTTAAAAGTTCATAAGCTAAATTGCACTGTCAAGCAATCCGCTCACTCATTTATTATATCACAGCATTTACCATTACTTCAATAGTTAGTTAAATTTTTATTTTTAAGAAATGCTAATAGTTCTAAGCATTGCGTAAACATAAATAGTAAGCTATCCTAATAAGGAGAGGCAAAGCTTAATTACCTTTAATTAAGCTTAGTAATAATATGGGGGACATAGTTATGAATGAAACTAAGCAAATGAATAAACTTGATTATGGCAATGCTCCAAATAGGATTCTGTATTTCATGGTTGCCAAGCTTTCTTATATATTTTTAAAAATAAAATACAGAATCAAAATCGACAATAGTTCCTTAAAAAATATGAAGGCTCCTTATATAGTGCTGGCAAATCATCCTTCAGCACTTGATCCTTTCATACTTACAGCCACTATGTATCCTCACAAGGTAAATATTCTTGGTACAAACCACTATTTTAGAATTCCCATACTTAGGCCTCTTTTGAAACTGGCAGGAATCGTGCCCAAGGTTCAAGCCTATAAAGATACTAGGGCAGTACGAATGATGAACAAAGTAATAGCCATAGGAGGAATTCTTGTTATTTACCCTGAAGGACGACGTTCCACCGATGGCAGCCAATACACAATTTCCGATTCAATTGCAAAACTTATTAAGCTGTATAAGGTTCCAGTAGCAGCGGTGGTTTCTAATGGAGCTTACCTGTCAAAGCCACGTTGGACTTCTTTTCCCCACAGAGGGTGTATTGAGGTTAACACAAAGGAAGTTTTGTCAGCAGAGCAGATTAAGGAACTTAGTATCGAAAAAATTCATTCTGCTGTATGCAGCTCTATCTACTATAACGACTACCAATGGAACAGGATTAAAAAAGTAAGCTTTAAGCATAAAAAAATAGCTGAAAACATACACAATATTCTTCATCAGTGCCCGGGCTGCGGCAAAGAAAAAGCCATGAGGTCTAATAAAAATAGATTGTATTGCAAATTCTGCGGAAATGCTGCTTTAATGGATGAGTACGGTTTTTTAAATCCTGAAGCTGAAAGCTCTGTAATATTTGAAGATGCAGTTAAGTGGCTTAAATGGCAGAGAGAAAAAGCAAAAGCTACTGTGCAGGCTATTGATTTTTCAATAGTCTCAAAGGTTGTAAAGCTTACTCGGGCTGATGCCTTTACAGGCCCATATAGAAACGCTGGTCATGGAACAGCAGCTTTAACTAATGAAGGCTTAACCTTTAATGGAATAGTAGACTCAAAGCCTCAGGAAATGTTTTTTCCTATGTCGGTAATGTATTCCATTTCCTCAGAGTTTGGGTCAAACTTTGAAATTACAGACGGTAAAAATACCTACTGCTTCTTTTTAGAGGATGGGCAGGATGTTGCTAGAATTGAGCTTGCTGTACATACTAATAATATAGAATAGAAGAAGCGGTGATTATTGCTGTCACCGCTTCAGTTTTTTAAAAGCCCGTTTCATTTCCAACATAACAGGCAATTCTTTTTTCCAAAAACATATCCTGCAGCTGTTCAAGCTTTTCTGCAGCTGTAGCTTCTTCAGTGCTGTAGGCATATTTTTTTCCAAGCTGATTCCACTTTGAATCTCCCATTCTATGAAATGGAAGCAAGTTAATTTCAAAAAGTCCCAGCCTCTTCATAAAAGCTATTATAGCCAGAATATTTTCCTCTGTGTCATTGAAGCCCGAAATAACAGGCATTCTTAAAACAAGTCTGCCCTTCCAGCTAGACTTTACTAGCGCCTCAATATTTTTAAGGATCAAATCGTTAAATTGACCAGTCTTCTCCTTATGCTTTTCTCTGTCCATATGCTTTATATCAATAAAAGCAAAATCTATATAGTCCATAGCTTCCAAGAAAACCTCAGTGTCAATAAAAGCCGTAGTTTCAATAGCAGTGTTAATGTAAGCCTCCTTGCATCTTTTTAAGGCTTCTAACAGGAAATCCTTCTGATAAAAAGGCTCTCCTCCGCTAAAGGTTACTCCGCCTTTTGAACCCCAAAACTGTCTGTCCCTGCTTAAAATTTTCATTAGCTGGTCTACTGTGTAATACTTTCCACATATCCTTAAAGACTCATTATAGCAGGCCTTTGCACATTCAAAGGTGCTGCAGCTTCTGCAGGCATTCCAGTTTATTTCAAGCTTATCCGCCTCATTAAAGCTTACAGCATTTTTAGGACATACCTGTTGGCACCTTACACAGCCTTGACTATGCTTGCACTTTGGCTCAGCAAACATAATTTTTTGCTTGTTCAGCCAGCTTTCAGGATTTGCACACCACTCACACTCTAAATAACAGCCGCACATAAAACAGGTAGTCCTGCAGCCAGGACCATCATGAACCGAATAGCTTTGTATATCAAAAAACAAGCCCTTCTTTTCCTCCATAGTCATAACCTCCCCAACGCATCCTAAGCTCTAATCAATGAAAAGCGGAAGATAAAATAGACTTTTATTATCCTCCGCTTCATTTCACCTATTAAAATATCTACATATTCTTATATTCTTTTATTTAATTATTTAAGGTCTTATTTGCAGGCTCTGAAGCCTTTGCATTTGCTGACAGCGGCAGCAGCAAAGCAAATATTGCTGATAAAACAAAAGCACAGGTAGCAAAGATTATAGAATTAAGATAGCTTCCTGAACTGTCATATAGATATGCACCCATATAGCTGCCAAGCGCTGGCCCTATAGCCATAACTACAAGAGTAGCAAGCCCCCATATTCTTCCCAAAGTTTTATTTCCATAAATTGCTCCTGCATAACCGGCAACTCCACCTGGTTCTATAGCCCAATAAGTTGCAAAAAGAATACATGCTATTATTCCGAAAACTATTGATATCTTGCTTAATAGTAAAAGCCCGCAGGCAACAATTCCTATTATAGGAGCAAAAATAATCATTGTTTTTCTTGCCTTTGCTTCATTGCCAAATTTACTTACAGCTCTATCTGCTATTTTACCCATTATAGGCATTGTAAAGATTCCTGCAATACCTATGATTATATAAAGATTAGTAGCTGTATTTAAAGACATCTTTACATCTGTTGTCCAATACTTAACTACCTGAGTCCAAATTAAAAATTCTCCTACCATACTTCCAAGGAAGGCAATAATCGCTCCCCAGATTGGAAAAATACTAAAGGCTTCCTTAACTGTCCATACCTTTTGAGGTGCATTATTCTTTCCTTTAATAGAATCCAAGCCAAAAGGTTCAAGGTCATAATCCTGTGGGTTTTTCTTTGCAACTATAGCTGCTGCTACAAGGAATACAAACACCACCACTGCAAGCCCTCTCATTGCTACTCTCCAGTCCATAACCTTAATAACCTGTTTAACTCCAAGGCTTAAGAACACCTGAGCAACTGGAGCACCCATAAAGGCAATTCCCCACATGCTGGCGTAGGATTTGCCAACATACCATTTTCTTACTGAAACCGTTGACGACACCCAAAGCATACCTGTTCCAACACCTGCAAAAATAGCGTAAGGAATTAAGTATCCTAAATAGCTTTGTGCAAAGCTTGTAACAAAGAAACCTAAAGCTGCACAAACAGAACCTATTGCATAAGCAGGTCTCGTACCCCACTTGTCAATTATCATTCCGCTAAAATAAGCTGTAACTGCATACACTGTCATCATTAAGGAATAGCCTAGAGTAAGCTGTGAGGCTTTCCATCCAAGGCTTTGAGACATAGGTACCTGAAGCACGGAAAAAGTTGATCTGAATCCAAAAAGACAAAATACAGCAAGCCAAGAAGCAAGAACTACCATATGGCCTAAATACTTAGCTCTCTTATCCTCCATTTTTATATTCCCCCCATTATAAATAAAAGGGGCAAATAAATATGCTTAAATGCCCCTTTTCATTTTTATTTGCCTTAAACTGATTTATAGCCTTCGCAAGTAGCAGCGCAGAGATCCGCAAAAGTCCAAGCTTCCTTTTTAAGTCCAACACAGGTTCCTATATTATCGTTGTTTGGATTAATAAAGTTTTTGCAGTTTCTGCATTTGCAGGCCTCATTAAAGTTTCCGCAGGTTTCAGTATCTATAAACACCATAGAGTTTGTAACTCTGCAGATGCCCTTTGCAGCATCCACTGGTGCAAAATTAACACAATCATTATGCTTCATATTTTCCTTTGCCATATTAATTACACCCCTTCATATTCAGTTCTTGCTATAACTTCGTCTTGAATTGGCTTTCCTATTTCACACCAGTACTGTGTAAAGCCTGCAACACGCACCATCAAGTCTCTATAGTTTTGCGGACTCGATTGAGCTTCCTTTAATACCTTTGAGTCTACAACGTTGTATTGAATATGGTAACCGCCCTTTCTCATATAAGCACGAGTTAAATCAAGAAGCTTTCTTGAGCCTTCTTCACCCTTAATTGCACTTGGGTGAATCTTTAAGTTCATCTGAGAATTTTGGGACATACTATGATCCCAAACTGTGGCGGATGTAAACAATGCATATGGACCATTCTTATCTGTTCCTGGATAAGCAGACATTGAACCGTCAGCATAGGTTGTTCCTGCCAATCTTCCATCTGCACTTGCAAGTGTAGCAGCACCTTGTGCTCCATGGGTTGAAACAGAAATTTGGCAAGCATACATCTTCTTTCCATACAAGGATTCATAGTCATGGCACATATTGCAGAACCAGTTTTCATAATCCTTTAACAGATTGTCTACGTATGGATCATCATTTCCATACTTAGGAGCCAATAAGCAGTCTCCATAAATTTCATCATACTTAGAACTGTTGTCTCTCTTTTCCTGGTCAGCTAAGGAATAGCTTCCAACCTCAGCAGCAGTCTTAAAGCCGAAGTTATTAAGAATAGCTTCCTTAAGCTCATCAAGAGTATACTTATTATCGTCATATACAAGCTTCTTTATGGAAGCAAGACTATTTATAGTATTTATAGTTCCACAGCTCTCAACATTATAGGTTGCATTATATCTATATCCTAAATTGCCTATATGATGGCCTTTGTCCAAACAGTCCGGCTTAAGCATTGAACTGAATACTGCCATGTTCTTCTTTCTCCAAATATCGTGCTGTATGTTATTAGTTCTAGCAAGCACATCGCAGGTTAAGTCATAGTAATCCTTAAATTGTTCATATAGCTCCTCAAAGGTTTCAAGCTTCTTATTGTGAGCAGGATAAACCTGAAGGCCAGTTCTATGGTCTTTTCCGTTTGTAACAACCAGCTCAAGAACTTTAGGATTAGCTATAAAGTGAACTCCAACAGAAGTAGGCTGTCCTGCTCCTCCTGAAACCCAGTATTTCTTTCCGTTTAAATGCAGTTCCTTCCAGCAGCATGGAGAGGTTTCCAAACAGCCGCCAATAGCAACCGCTCTAGCTTCGTCTATTGTCATGCCTTCAGGTCCATATTGGTTTATCATGAATTCTATAGCTCCACGATTGTTCATCCATGCAGGATAGCCAGTACCGGTCTTATCGCATTCTATGCACTTTAATAGGAATTCCTCAGGCAGCTTTTCATCGTACATGCAGGACAAGGTTGGCTGTGGGCTGCCGCAGGTAATACCAGCTTCAACTATCAAATATTCAAGTCTGTTAACAGCAGGGGTTCCATCCTTTTGAAGCCCGCCAAGAGTTAGATTGTTAAAGGTATTTCCGGAAAGAACTCCGCCTACAACTCCGGTAGAAGCAAAGCAGTCTATAGTTGTAAATTTAACTCTGTGAAGCTCAAGAAGCTCCAATACTTCTTTCTCAGTAGTTCTTCCTGCTGCTATGTCCTGTTCAAACCATGGATAAAGCATCTGTCCAAGTCTACCAAGGGACATTCCAGATATAGCATCTTCATTAAGCACTGCAATATGAATAGTGTAGGTTAACTGAAGAGCTTCTCTAAAGGTTCTAGGCTGTTTGTGAGCTATCCACTCCAAGCACTCAGCAATTTCTATATATTCAGCCTTCTGAGTTTCATTCTTTTCTGCCTCAGCAAGCTGTTTTGCATGCTTTGCATAATTTAGTATCCAGGCTTGTATACCTTCCAATATAAGCTTAACAGCTTCATAGAAATATAAACGATCCATTCCAACAAGACCGTCGCCGTCAGCATTTCCTGCAACAGCAGCCTTGCATTCCATAGCCATGTCTATTAGGCCATCAAAACCATATTGCATCGGATAATAGTAATTAATAACTTCTCTTCCTTGTGGAAGTGTAAAACCTGAGTCAAACATGCAGATTAAGGATTTCATTATATTTTCTTTTACTTGATATCCTGGCACCATCTGCTCATATTTATGTCCTAAATCATCAACGGAACGGCCAACCCATTCCTTTGCAAGCTTAACTAAAACAGGTATTTCCTCCTGTCTCATTCCAAACTTTCCGGCGATAGAAACTATTTTTCCAAAACTTCTTGTAACGTTACCTCCGCCTGTACCAAATTTACTAAGCTCTCCTGCGCTAGCGCTTCCCCTGTTTAAAGCTTCCTTGTAAAGCTCATCCTCCTTTGCTACGAAAAAACCCTCTGAAAGCCAAGGCATAGGGAAGGAGCCTCTATAATAATTAGTTTTCTGCATAACCAGCTTTTCACCTGGAAGAATATTCGGTGTTAAGTGTGAAAATGCACACTTTAAAGCTTCAGCTCTTCTAACAACGTCAACCTCTCCCTCAAGCTCATTCCATCTTCTAGTGTACCAATATGGAAATTCCGTATTAGCAGTTGATAAGGTGTCGTAGTATATGTCTCTTAATCTGTTAGCTCTTGGTGTAGGCTCCTTTGTTACCTCACGAGAAATCATTTCCTCTGGAGCCTCACCGCCAAATTGAAAATTAATTGGTAAACCCTTTTCGGCAAGAATATCTGCCAATTTTGTTTTTACAGCCATACCATAAGCCTCCCCGCTCTTATATGTGTACAAAACTACTTTTATAAGTTGTTCTATCTATAGATTATAGATATTTAGGAGGCAGACTTATATTAGGCTAAGGTTGTATTATATTCCTAGTGTAAAGCACACTAGGACCTTGGTTGTATTGTTGTCCTACAACTAAAGTCCTAGTTTTATACTTCTTACAAAGCTCTCATCCTTCAGTACCTGGCTAATTGCCTCCAGCACCTCAGTGCTCCAAAAGCCCTCTCTGCATTCCTTACTTAAGCTCTGCTCGGCAGTATCCTTGCTGCCTGATTGTTCCCATAGCTCCACAAACCTGTTTACTGTGGTCAAAACCTGCGCTTCCAGCGATGCTTCTGCACGGCACTTTCTATCATGATGCCTTTCAATAAAAACCTTAAGCCACTCTCCTGCTTTTAGAGGAGCAATAATGCTTACGCCTTTGTCTATATGCTCCTGCTCAGAATCTGAAGCAAGCTTTCCAATATCCATTAAACAAGCAGCTGTAAGAATTTTCTCTTCCTGCTCATCAGTTATTGAAAACAGCTTAACAACCTTTTCGCAGTAGTTTTTAACATTTATAGCATGACTATAAAGCTTTTCATCCTTAAGTTTCATAATAGCTACAAAGCTTTTTACTACACTTTTCATATTTTCCATCTCATTAAGCTTTTTTCTAAAGTTTACCGCCCATTCTACCCTATTCTTTAATTCCTGATAAACCACAGGCCTTGATAAAAATACATCTGCTCCAGCGTTAAACCCTCTAATTCTATCCTCTACCTCATTTAAAGCTGTTATCATTATTACAGGTATATCCTTGGTAGTCTGTCCCATCTTTAATTTCTTGCAAAGCTCAAAACCATTCATACCGGGCAGCATAACATCCAGCAGTATAACAGCAGGCTCAAGCTCTAAGGCAGAGTTTAGCGCCTTAACACCCTCATCTGCCGTAAAAGCTTCGTAACCCCAGGCAGCAAGCAAATCCTCCAATATCTCGCAGTTTTTCTTATTATCGTCTACTATCAGTATCTTACTCACATGGTCACCCCCTATAACTTTTAGGAAACAATAATACTTGATTTATTGCTCTCATCAATATCTAAAGGCAGTGTAACAATAACTTCCGTACCTCTTCCAGGCTGGCTTAGCAAGAAAATCTTCCCGTTGTGCAGCTCCACCAGCTTTTTTGTAAGAGGAAGCCCTAGCCCAGTACCACCGTATTTTCTTTCATAAGAGCTGTCAACTTGTTCGAATTCAATAAATACCCGTTCCTGATCCTCTTCTTTTATGCCAATTCCATTATCCTTTACGGTAAACTTTGCAAAAGAGCCTTCCTTTACAGCAGCTACAGATACTTGTCCGTTTGCAGGTGTGAACTTAATTGCATTAGATAACAAATTACATAATATCTGTTTCAATTTATTGGCATCAACCTTCAGCATAAAATCTTCAGGCATAATCCTTGCTTCCAGACTTATATCCTTACTATAGGCAAGGCTTTTAACTATTGTCATGCTTTCCTCAACAATGCTGGAAATCGTATAAACTCCCAAGTTGAGAGTCATTTTTCCAGACTCAATTTTGGAGATGTCTAAAATATCATTAATTATATGCAGCAAATGATTGCCGCTGTTTAATATATTTGTTATGTATTTAAGCTGCATATCGTTTAGAGGTCCAAAAACCTCCTCCTTCAAAATTTCAGAGCAGCTTATTATAGCGCTTAATGGAGTTCTAAGTTCATGACTCATATTAGCTAAAAAGAGAGACTTAACCTTTCCTGCTCTTTTTAAAGCCGCTACAGCCTCATATAAATCCTGTGTTCTAAGACTAACCTTTTCCTCCAAGCTTTCATTCAATAAATACAGCTCCTTTGAAAGCTTCTGCTGCATTGCATGCTCACCTTCAAGCTTTTCAAAATAAATTCTTCTTTCTTCTTCACTGTTTTTTAAATCAGCAGCCATTTTTTCAAAAGCCTCCAGAAGAATTGTTGTTTCGCTGTTTCTAGCTTGCAAAAACCTTTCTTCAACCTCAATATCTCTGCTTCCTTTAGCTATTTGATTGGCAAGCTCCGTGGCCTTAATAATAGGCTCAGTAATCTTATTAGCATAGTACCTTGCAATGAACGCCATCAAAATTAGACAGCATAGGGAAACCACAATAATGATAGTCTTTTGTGTGTTCATTATTATGGAAAATTTATTTTCAGGAATACCTACTCCTAAAACAGCAATCTTGTTGCCATCACAGTTTACTATAGGCTTGTCTAAAAAAATATGGACCTCACCATCGTAACTCTCCCTGCCATAATAGCCATTTGTGCTTTCTTCCAGTCTGCTTATGGGTACAGGTATGGTGCTTCCCACAAAGTTTTGTTTCTTAGGACTTCTGATATTAGAAGCTATTCGTATTCCGTCCACCGAAATAGCTAAATAGGAATTTTCAACATTGCTTGTATATATCTCAGGAAAATAGTTGTTGTTGTTTGCTAGAGAGCCTAAAACAAAGAAACCAATAATTTTATTTCCTTCCCTGTTGTACACAGGAGAAACGCTTATTGCTGCTAAAGCTTTAGTTAAATATTTAGTTGTGTTGTTATTGCTTATTAACACCTTAAATCTGTTGTATTCTTCAGAGTTCTCATCAAATAAGTCCTCTAGGTTAAATACCTCCTCAGAAATTACAGTACTTTGTACTGTTTTAGATTTCTCAATTAGATCTTTTATTCTTGAAGCTTGAGAGTATTTTAGCTTAGGCATATTGAGAATTAATTCACCCTTCTCATCAAACACCATATATAAGTCCAGGTAACTATATACTTTACTAATGTTTTTAATGGTTTTCTCCAATTTCAAAGAATCCATTTTCTCAACTGCCACTGAAAACTCTTCAGACTTGCTTGTCTCAGAAGACAGCCTCTTCATTTCATTTAATCTATCCTGCATTAAATTTCGAGCTATTATGAAAGCATTTTGGAGATATCCCTGGGCTGCCCTTTCAATTTCATTATCTAAAATAGTACTAGATAATAAAAACACTAAAAGCATAGGTACAGTGATAATTACAGAAACCAAAATCAAAATTCTTTTTCTTATCGGCATAATATCACCTAATCAACTTACTGCACTATTTTTGCAAGATATAACAATTTCTAATCTGTCCTTCATCTTTAGCTTTCTTAAAATATTTGTAATATGTGTCTTTACTGTTTTTTCACTTATATTCAAATCAGAGGCGATTTCCTTGTTAGACATTCCTGAATTAATTAATTTAACTACTTCAAGCTCTCTAAGGCTTAACTTTTTATTTAGCAGCATCAAATCGTTATGATTGTCCGCCTTCTTTTCTTCGTTAAAGGAGTATATATTTTGCTCTATATTTATAAGGTTGAAGATATTTTCAAGCATCTTAACAATCTCGTTAAGCTTTGATTCGCTAAGTACTTGAATGCCCTTTACAATCTTTTCGTTTGCAAGTTCTATATTTTCCTCAAGGTACACTCCTCCTCCAAGGCATACAGCTATTATTTCCTTTTCGCAAAATATAGGGATAGCAAAATAGGTCACCCCTGTATAACAAGTATATATAAGAGATTCTTCTTTTTTTAATAAATGCTCTAAAATACTTTGCTGTTCACGTTTACATCTTTCATGATTTTTCTTAAGAATATAGTGGCAAAACAGCGAGGAATTAGACCAAACAGTTAATGACTTTCCTTCTAAAGACACTATCCCCAAGCTAATATTAAACAAATCAGCAAAACAATCCTGAAAAGACTGAACCTTTCTCTTTCCGCTTATTTTAATCCATTCCTGGCATTTTGAAAAATCAGGCTGGCTCATTACTAACCCCTCCGTTCTGTAGAAAAAGTACTTAGTTAATATTGTAACACATTGGCAATTGTTAGAAAACACTAAATAGAAGGTCAAGCATTATTTAAATTAATGCCTGACCTTCTATTTTATTTGGTTCTTATATAGACCCCAGCGCTATACTCACCTTTTAGCTCTATTTAAAATAAACTCTAGCAGTTATAACCCCATTTTTGCCTTCTACTATATTATCTATAGTAATGCCAGTGTAGCTTCTGCTGTCAGTTCCCCACTTGTAATAAGAAGTGGTATTAATGCTGGACTTAATGCTTGGAGTTAAGGCTGTTACCTTTGCTGTACCTGGAAAAACGTCTCCTGAATCCCCGTCATTAATATACTTTTCCATATCCCATCTTCCATCTGCTTGAACTACAGAAATACCATAGTGGTTTTCACCTGTTTCCTTATCCCTATAGTTTGCACCTCTATTATTCCAGTCCCAGTTAGCAGCTTCATTTGGTCTGTGGAAGTTTCTTACTAGAACATTCTCATCTACATGGTAAATTACCAAGCCATGCAGGTTCTTTCCATCCACAGTATAAGCAAGACCTTTGTCATAGCCAAGCTGCTGGCGGTTTTCAAGCAGGAAATATTCCTTGCCGTTTGAACCTGGCACAACTATCTTGTAGTAATTTGGAGCCGTAGATTGAGCAACTGGCTGAAGTGTTATTGTCTCTGTCTTGCCGCTTAAGGATTCCTTTGTAATAACCTTAGGCTGCATAAAACCTAAATAATACTTAGACCAAGCATCCATATGAACTGGTGAGAAGCCGCTAAAATATCGGTTCAATAATTTATTACCTGTATCTATATCTCTTCCATAGCTTCCGCCAGCCATAAGTGTAAACATGCCTGTTCCTTCTGAATCATAGCCATAATCATACTGATCTGGAAGGCCTAATACGTGTCCGAACTCATGAGCAAAAACTCCAGGATCTACTGGTGAAGGCTCTCTTTTAGGGATTCCTGCAGGCTTGGTATAGTATTCAGTTATATCCTGACCAACCTCTGGACAAATGTTGTAAGTGTTAACTACAACACCATCCACAACCTTGTAGCTTAAACTGCTGTCTTCAGGATAGCTTCCTGTCTGATAGTATTGGCCGTAATAGCTGGCACTTAAAATATCCCACTTATGAGACCATATAATGCTAGGATCTTGGCTGTATTCAGCTCCTGTTCCTCTATGAATCACAAATATATTTGGAACAATCCTCTTAATTCCATCCGGAGTAGCGGTTGCATCGCCATAAAGGTCTGCAAAATCTCCAGCCTTTGCATCCACTGCATATTGCGAAAAATCAACTCCAGCTTTGTCAGCCAAGTCTATTGCATCCGCAATCAATTCTCCAATATGAGCATCTCCATTGTCGTTGTAATATTCTCCTTGCTTTAGATAGTAGCTGTATGGCTTAGGCAGTGTATACCAACCCTTTACATCTACATTAATCTTAAACTGATCATAGCTTACTTCTTTATAATAATTGTTTAAGGTTCTATTTGTAGGTACTGTTATTCCTAATTTTTCAGCTTCAGTCTTTATCCATGAAAACATATTCAGCTGATAGGGATCATACTTGCTTCCGTTTAATAAACCTTCAAACTGATTTACTGGAATCTGAGGATAATTAACACCTGGTACATCGCTTATCTTGCCCTCTTTATTTTCTACAGGAAAATCAACTAGAATAGCTATCCCCTTTTTATCCTTCCCTGTTACATCTAAAGGCGTTAGAGGACCTATATTTCCT
>NZ_JAMOFV010000006.1:0-232500 GCF_023656515.1 Clostridium swellfunianum | reverse complement strand
TTTCAAATGCAGTTCCCAAGTTAAGCTCGGGATTTTCACATCTGACTTAAGCATCCGCCTACGCATCCTTTACGCCCAGTAAATCCGGACAACGCTTGCCACCTACGTATTACCGCGGCTGCTGGCACGTAGTTAGCCGTGGCTTCCTCCTCTGGTACCGTCATTATCGTCCCAGAAGACAGAGCTTTACAACCCGAAGGCCTTCTTCACTCACGCGGCGTTGCTGCATCAGGCTTTCGCCCATTGTGCAATATTCCCCACTGCTGCCTCCCGTAGGAGTCTGGACCGTGTCTCAGTTCCAATGTGGCCGTTCACCCTCTCAGGCCGGCTACGCATCGTCGCCTTGGTGAGCCGTTACCTCACCAACTAGCTAATGCGCCGCGGGTCCATCTTGTAGCGGATTGCTCCTTTGATACATTCTTCATGCGAAGCATGTATGTTATGCGGTATTAATCTTCCTTTCGGAAGGCTATCCCCCTCTACAAGGCAGGTTACCCACGTGTTACTCACCCGTCCGCCGCTGGGAACCGAAGTTCCCCGCTCGACTTGCATGTGTTAGGCACGCCGCCAGCGTTCGTCCTGAGCCAGGATCAAACTCTCAATTTAAAAGTTTGAATCTTTTAAGCTCATCGCTTACTTATTTTTAGAAGTTTTTCAACTTCAAAAGAATTGCTAGTCATTTACCTTTATATTCTCTGTTTAATTTTCAAAGACCAATTTGTTTGCCGTCTTCTGACAGCTTTTATATCTTATCAATTCCACATCAATTTGTCAACATTTTTTTGTTAGTAATTTATGGTGAAACTGATTTGCTTTAGTAGCTGTTTGCTACTGTGTGAATTATCTTATCAGGATTAATCCACGTTGTCAACATCAAACTTACTTGTAATATTATCTTTTAGTTCGTCTAATGTCGAGAGCTTTTATAACTACAGGCGACGCTTTTAATAATAACATGGAATAAACTTAAAATAGTTTTATCATTGTTTATATCCCAAAAATATCTTATATATTCTTTTTATTTCTATTTATTTTGGAAGTTATCTTATGCAGATACACCCGGAACCGTATCAGTTATAACTATCTTTTATACCGAGTCTAAAACTATATGAATTCTAGGCAAAATAATTAGGTGTTCAATATTAGATGAATGTAGATTATATAAATAGAATCTTCTCATAAAAAATTACTATTCCTAATATTCCCACTGTGGGAACTCCAGTCTTATACATCTTCAAAAACATATTTACTGGCTGAACTGGCACCCCATGCACCACAATTTCGCGTACTTCTTCCTAATGGATATTGGAGTATAATCATATTCATCTGCAGACATTTCATCTTGGCGCAATAAGATGCATGCACCCCAATTCATATAATTATTAATCTTTCGCAATATTTTTTTACTATCATCAGTGACTTTACTTACTTTAACAATTTCGCAGCTATAAACTGACTATAAAAGTCACTATTATGATACCTTTGATCTAAAAATTTCTCAAAGTCTATTCTTTATGAGTCTATAATACATCTCCCTACCAATTATTATTAATGGTATTTTCCCATATATTTTAAATTAGATATCTGTGCTTTGTTTATAGCATATGCTTTCTTAGAAGGCCGTTTCTTTAAATTCTTTTGGAACTATTCTAGTTATAGCATATCCAATTTTAAATCCTATGGCTTCCTCTACTTTTATTTTATTCACTTTTGTCCCCACCATATTCTTATAAAACAATACTGATGTTAAGTTTAAACCATTTCTATAGTCTTATATTTATATAAATTATAGGACTATACGATATTTTAAATACAGTTCAAAAAATAAAAAATAACGCACAAATTTGTACGTTATCTAATATTTTTATTTCCAATTTCTATCGATAATATCCCACATCATCTTTCCTAACTTAGATATGGTTACAATTCCATAGACATTATTAGGAAGAGCCTTAGACATTACTACAAATACAAAATTACCTTTGTCCAAATTCATTATAGATGCATCATTCTCAATACCATCAAGACTTCCTGATTTATTACCTATCTTATTCCATTCTCTTTCTGGTATATAAAAAGGAATCTTCTCTCTATTTTGACTTCTTCTTAATATGTTTAAAATAAAATTACTGCTTTCCCTATTCAAAAAACTTCCTTGATACAGTCTTTTCAGGCAGCGTGCCAAATCGAAACTACTACTAAAATTATCAAGTCCATTTTCCCTAGCTTCAAAGTCCATCATTTTTCTTTTTATAATTGTTTCCTTAAGCTTTAATTCTCTTATAGTATTATTTATTTTATCCATACCCAGAACATCTATAATCTTATTAGTTGCGGTATTATCGCTTTGAATTAACATAACTTTCAAAAGTTCTTCTAGACTGTATTCCTTTTCATTCATCTCATGAATAATACCAGCTCCATCAACCATTTCCTGCTTGCTAATAAAATACTTTTGATTTAAATTGAGGGCTGAATTATCAACTTCCTTTAGTAATGACATAGCTATAGGAATCTTTATACAACTTGCAGAAGGCATGGCCGTTTTTTCATTATAACTGTATGTATATCCACTGTCTATATCTTCGAAATAAAAACTATATTCCCCAATTCTTGTATCAAGATATCTTTTTAATTCCTTCATGACACTCCTCCATTATGAGTAAATAGGCATGCAAAATTCTGCATGCCTATATTTTAGTCACCAAATGATATTCCTATACTTCTTGCAACAGTAACTAATTCACCATCAGGATCAACATTCTTAGTTTTTCCTATAACATTTTCTAATGAATCGTAGGAAAGTTGATTACCTTTCAGGCAAACCATATTGCCGAACTTGCCTTCGTTAATTAAATCAACTGCAGCAACGCCATATTTTGTGGAAAGAACTCTATCATAAGTTGAAGTAGTTCCACCTCTTTGAATATGTCCAAGCACTGTGCTTCTAATTTCGTGGTCTTTAATTAATCTTTCAAGATCAAGAGCAAGCTTATTAGCAATTCCTCCAAGTCTAACTGGATCTGGACTGTCTTCAACTATCTTGCTGATTACAACGTCTCCATCTTTTGATTTAGCACCTTCAGCAACTACAATAATGCTAAATACTTTACCCTTTTTCTTTCTGTCGTAAATTTTCTCGACTACTTTATTTATATCATAAGGAATCTCAGGAAGAAGTATAACGTCTGCAGAACCTGCAATACCAGATTCTAAAGCTATCCATCCTGCATTTCTTCCCATAACTTCAAGTATCATAATTCTATGGTGTGATTCAGCAGTTGTATGAAGTCTATCTAAAGCTTCAGTAGCAACTCCTACAGCTGTATTAAATCCAAAGGTTACGTCTGTTGATGCTAGGTCATTATCTATTGTTTTTGGAACACCTATAACATTAATACCTTTTCTTGCAAAGTCTCTAGCACTTGTTAACGTACCATCTCCACCTATAACAACTAGAACGTCTACGCCTTCATTTTTAAGGTTTTCAACAGCTACATCAGACACGTCCTTTTTAACCACTTTCCCTTCTTCTTCTACATGATAATCAAACAAATTGTCTTTATTTGAACTATATAATATTGTACCACCTCTATGTAATATACCGGATGTACTATCAAGATCTAGCGAAATATAGTCGTTATTGTATAATCCTCTATAACCAAACTTATAACCTATAACTTCATATCCATATTTTAAAATCGCTGTTCTAGTAGCTGCCCTTATTACTGCGTTTAGTCCAGGACAGTCTCCACCGCCTGTCAGTAGTGCAATCTTTTTCACTTTATCTGCCATTCACTAATCCCTCCAAAACTTTTAGTTCTATTATACAACGTAAAATGCTAAAATTAAACATAGTTATAAACAATTTGCACTTTTTCTAAATCTGCATAATAAAGCTTAAATATGCTAAGTATTTAATGTTTTTTTATCAAGTAGCATAACATATTTCTATTTTTAGCACATGATTCTATTTTTCATCTTAAGTTTATTATTACCCTTTCGTTATAAAAATACTTAAAAATAATAAAAGCTCTATGAATATTTGCATTCATAGAGCTTTTATTACATTGTAACCTTAATTACATTTAATGCTGCTAATGCCAATAATATAACACCTATGAAGATTCTATAAATAGCAAATATTCTCATAGGTCTCCTCTGTAAAAACTTAATAAACTTTTCAATAACTATATATGCTACAATAAATGAAACCACGAATCCAATGCAAAGCGCTATAACCTCTGTTGAGCTTTGAATAGCCATACCTTTTTTTAATAGAGTCCAACCTGAAGCAGCTACCATCGTAGGAAGAGCTAGAAAGAATGAAAATTCAGCTGATGCCACTGTGGATAATCCGCTAATCCAAGCTCCCATTATAGTAGAAGCTGACCTCGACATTCCTGGCCATAGCGCAAGGCATTGGAAACAGCCAATCATAAATGCTTGCCTAAGAGTTACGTCCTCAATATTATTAATACCTTTTCTTTTTCTGTACTTATTTTCAATAATTATCATTAAAAATCCACCAAAGATTAAGGCGGCAACAACTGTAATAGTTCCGAATAGATGTTCATCTATGTAGTCATTTAAGAGTATTCCAATCACCGCTGATGGTATAAAAGCTACTAGAATATTAGACCATAGCTTAAAGCCCCATTTTCCAGGCATTAAGTTTTTAAGAGAATTCCAAATCTTGTCCCAATATAAGAATACTACAGCTAATATAGCTCCTAGTTGAATAACTATTTCAAACATATTAGCAAAATCGCCTTTGAAATTAATTAAGTCTCCTACGATTATCATGTGTCCAGTTGAAGATATAGGAAGATACTCCGTTATTCCTTCAACTATACTGATTATAATTGCCTTTAAAATCAATATCATTTGTTTCACTCTCTCTCATCAAAAATTATAAATAACTATTCCTATTATACTACTTTATTAAACATATTCAATTAAAAAACAGGAGAATTGCACCTAAAGTTCTCCTGTTATAAAATTTATTCAGTTACAACTTCGCTTAATATTTCCTGTTTAGATTTTTCCATATTAGGAACAAAGCTTTTTAGAAGTTTTACTACACCCTTTATTTCATATTCACCTAGGCTAGCAGGTATAAGAATACTATCTCCCTTTCTAATACTCTCTTTATTACCATTTGAAATTATTTCGCCTGCTCCTTCTACAACTGTAAATATGTAGAATCTCTCGTTATCGCTACATTCCTTAAAACTTTCAGTTACCTCATAAAGTTCTAAAGCAAAATGTTCACACAAGCAATAATAAGTTTTAGAGAATCCGTTTCTTTGAACCAATAATCCTCTACTCTTTTCACCTCTTAAGCTTAAGTTAACTACATCTAATGCCTTATCTATGTGAAGCTCTCTACCTCTGTTATAATCATAAACTCTATAGGTAGTATCACTATTTTGCTGAATCTCCGCTATAATAACTCCTTCTCCAATAGCATGGACAAGACCGCTTTTTACGAAGTATACATCTCCCTTTTGAACAGGTATTTGATTCATAAGCTCATCAAACTCACCAGTTTCTATGGCTTTTTTAAACTGCTCTCTTGTGCAATCTTTAGTCCCTACTACTAAGTTAGCCCCCTCAAAAGCTTCCACAACATACCAAGCTTCAGTTTTTCCCATTTCCCCTTCTGCTTGCATTCCATATCTATCGTCAGGATGAACTTGTACAGATAGTTTATCTTTAGCATTTATTAGTTTAACCAATAAAGGAAACCACTCTTTAGAAATACTTGTACCTATAATTTCACTGCCTACTTTTTTAATCAGTTCATCAAGTTTCATTCCTTTATATTCGCCATTTGCAACCACGCTAGTCCCATGTGGATGGCATGCTACATCCCAGCTTTCTCCTATATCTCCTTCAGGAAGATTGCTTCTAAAAAGCTCTAAGTCTCTCCCCCCCCAAATTTTATCAAAATAAATATTTTCAAATTTCAAAGGATACATTTAATTCACTCCTAATAATATAGTATTTTTACATATTATCTATTTTATTTTATGGTAACACTATAATCAATAAAGAATTATAATATTTTATTGTCTCAACAATATTTTTATGTTAATATAGGCTTGTCTGAATTTTATCATTCATTTTTATTTTTATATTGCAATATAAATTTCAATTTTAGGAGGTTGTCTTGCACATGAAAGATTTAATAAAAGAATATTCTTTAATACTGCTTGGAAGCGTTATACTTTCTATTGCTATAGCAGCATTTTTACTCCCATCTCAAATAGGTAGCGGAGGTGTTACAGGTATAGCAATGGTAATAAACAATATATTTGGAATTAAGGTAGGTCTCTTAACTATCATACTTAATATTCCTCTTTTCATTTTTGGATATAAGCTAATAGGAAGAAAATTTGCAGTAAGAAGTGGATTTGTTGTTGTTTTATCTTCACTCCTTATAGATTATTTCAACTCCATATTTCACTTCAAACCAATAGATGATATCCTTCTATCTTCTATTTTCTGCGGAGTGCTTTTTGGAGTTTCAGTATATCTTATATTTATGTCTTATGCTTCAACCGGAGGCTTAGATATACTAGCAAAGATAATAAACAGCAAATTTAAAAATCTTCAGCTTTCAAATATACTTCTTGTACAAGATTTTATCGTATACAGTCTTATAGCTTATGTATTTGGTCCGCGCTCAGTTATGTATGCTCTTATAGCAAGCTTTATCAGAACAAAAACTATAGACGCAATACAGGAAGGTATAGCTTCCTCAAGACAATGTATAATCATATGTCAGAATTCAACTGAAATGATATCTGTCATAAATACCCAGCTTGTTAGAGGCGTTACTGTTTTGGATGCAGTAGGAGGTTATTCAAACGACAAAAAGAAACTTATATATGTAGTTATTCAAAGAACTCAGCTAAATGCACTCAGAGCCATAGTAAAGGAAATAGAACCAAATGCTTTTGTTGCAGTTTCACCTGTAAATGATATCTTAGGTAATTACAGACAACTTTTAACTATGCAGTAATTTATACAAATAAAGGATGGTATCCCCAAAAATTTCTTTTAGGATACCATCCTTTTTAATAAAATAATGTAAGTTCAGGCATTTTTAAAGTTTCATTTGATCCAGTATTATACTTATCTAAAAGCTCCTTAACTTTTTTATAATTGCTCTTTATTGTATCTGCAGTATATTTGTCAGTAGCTTCTGTAATTCCCTCTTGAGCTTTTCTGAGGTTATATTCTCCTCTTTCGAGATTTACATCCTGAGTTACATAATAGCATCCAGCATTATTGAGGTTCATTATATCAGTTTCGTCAGAGCCATATGCATATCTTATTTCCTTAATAGCTTCTTCATTCTTTCCATTTAATAAATAAATTGCACCCAAAGTCCTATGATACTTTGCTGTACTATCTGATATTTTAATGGCTTGCTTTAGAAGGTCGATTGCACTATTAACGTTTTTATTTGATATATTAATCAAAGCCATATTATATTTAATTTCTCCATCATTAGGCTTTACAATTTCGGCGAACTTGAAATACTCTAATGCTTTTTCTGTATTTTTAGTAGTGTACCAATAGTAGTTAGCTATTGTAAGCATTATGTTATAATTATAAGGTTCCTTATACATTGCCGTTCTAAAATAAGGTTCTCCTTCCACACTCTTCCCTTGAGCTTTAAGAATTTCAGGCATTAAAAATCCATAATTATCTGTATAATTTTTATTTTTTGCTATAGATTCTCTGCAGTATCTTTCCGCATCAATATAATTAGCCTTATTTAGATAGTACCAACCAGCAGTATGAAGCACTCTGTAATCATTTTTATTCTCAGCTATAACATTCTCAATTAGCTCGTCAGCTTTTTCATTTTGCTTTAAACCTTGAAGTGCAGCAGCTTCTATAAGTTTAATCTCAATTTTACCAAGCTGGTTTTGCTTCAACTCATCAATCAGTTTAACAGCTTCCTCAGAGGTAGCATCGCTTAATGAATATATTTTAGCTAACCACATCTTATAAGCTAAATTGTTCGGATTTTTTTCAGCTAGGCTTGTAACATTTTCTATTAATGTATCCTTATTATACATTGATATTTGTGCAAGAACATCATAAATCTTATACTCATCCTTGTCTATGTCCCAAGCTACTTTAAGTTCCCTATACCCTTCCTCCCATTGACCTGCTATCATTAACATTCTTGCATATTCAGCAATTTCGTAAGCTGATCTAATATCAACAGGATATCTTGATATTAGTTCTTTAGCTTTATCAAGCATGTTATTCGCCATATATATAGTAAACATTGTTTTTATAAGCTGTTTATCATTAGGAAACTGTGTCAAAGCCTCCTCACCATGCTTTAAAGCTGAGCTATAATCTTTATTCATAAACTCAGTGAATGCAATATAATTAAGTACTTCTGGATTCTTATTTCCAAGTTCCTTTGCCTTTACTATATACTCCTTTGAGCTTTCAATGCTTCCCATAACAGAATATATCTCAGATATTTTTGCATACCAAATGCCTTCCATAGAACCTTTTTCTTGGAGCTTTAAGTATTCCTCGAGAGCTTTATCATATTGTCCTTTATAAAAATATTCTTCAGCTTCATTACTTGTTATTAAAACCTTTTGTACTATACCAGAAGATGTACTAACTGAACTTTGAAGTCGCTGTACGGAAATTCCAAGTGATGAAATAATAAAAACTCCTACTACACCAAAAGCAATATAGGATATAGTATTTTCTTTAAAACTCTTTTTTAGACTTTCTATTATGTCTTGGGCATTTTCTTTATTAATGTTCTTCTTTATTTTATTTACTGCAGACAGTATATCATGCTTACTTACTTTTAGCTTAGACAACTTGTCCTTATTTAAGACAGCCTTCAACTTACTAATATCTATCATTATTATCCTCCTATGTTACGCTAAAATCATACAACTAATTACATTAATAACTTCTCATATGTTAAAAAACGTATTTATAAACATTTTAACAAAAGTCAACTGAAAAAGCCATAAAAATAAGGTAGAAAATTCTGTATTTGTTTAGTTTAAAGCCTTATGCTAAAATAAAGATAATTTATTTAAATTTATGGGGGGATTTTTTTGAGAAAAAAGCGAAGCAGTAAACATAAGAATAAACGTAAAAAAGTCATTATAGCAATTTTAATAATCCTATCTTTATGTGGAGCATTATTTTACGCTTATAAAAGTCTTGCAGAAAACAAAAAAAATCAAAATGTTATCAGTTCTGAAGTAAAGCCAATTGTTCAACAGGAGGAGCCCCAACAAGAAAAAATCAAGCCTATTGAAGAACGCAAAACTCCTGTTAAAAAAGAAGTTATAGTAAGCAGCACAGGTGATTCAACTTTAGGCTGGGATGAAAAATTTTCCTTTAATGGTTCTTTAGGGCATGTTTTTGACAAGAATAATAAGGACTACTCATATTTTTATAAAAATGTAGCTCCTATATTTGAAGCTGATGACATAACAACTACAAACCTGGAAACAACCTTTACCAATTCAAATATTAAAGCATCTAAGGAGTTCACATTCAAGGCTCCTCCGGAATTTGTTCAAGCTTTAACTAACGGTTCTATAGAAGGGGTGACTATCGCTAACAATCACACAAGAGATTATTTGGAACAAGGTCTAATTGATACAAAAAATACATTAAAAAAAGCTGATGTAAAATATTTTGGAGAAGGTGAAAAATGGATTGAAAATGTTAAAGGTCAAAACTTCGGCTTTTTAGGTTACAAAGGCTACAGCTATGATAAAGCCTTCCTGAAAAAATTAGACGCAGATATTGAAGAATTAAAAAATCAAAATGCAATTATATTAATTAATTTTCACTGGGGAGACGAAGGAACATATTATCCAAACAATGTTCAAAAGTTTCTAGCTCATTATTCTATAGATAAAGGAGCTGACATCATAATCGGTCATCATCCCCATGTTATTCAAGGTCTTGAAAGTTATAAAGGTAAAGTAATAGCTTACAGTCTTGGAAACTTCTGCTTTGGAGGAAATAAAAATCCATCTGATAAGGATAGTTTTATTCTTCAAACTAAATTTAATTTTGAGGACGAACAACTCAAATCCTATGAAATAAAAGTTATACCTTGCAGTATTTCTTCAGTAACCAATTTAAATAACTATCAGCCAACTCCACTAGAAGGAGCTAAAAAAGAGGAGTTTTTTAAGAAGATAAATAAACTTTCTCAAAACTTAAACTTTGAATTAAAAGATGATTTTTTCTTAATTGATGTCAATAATTAATATATGAGTTATAATAGTCTTCGCTGTTATTTTACAAAAGGTGGTGTCTTAAATAAATACGAAATCAATTTTAAGCGTTATAATCTCCAAAATAATTATAAAACTCTCAAAGCTTCTTTTTAAAGGCGGAAGTAATTTTCCTGGCAAAATAGCATTAAAAATAGATAAAAATATATTAAAAACTGTTGCAAAGGGCTATGAAGTTATACTCATAACAGGGACTAACGGAAAAACTACTACTACAAATATGATTTATAACATGCTTGAGGAGAGTTCTAAGACCGTAATAACAAATAGTACAGGTGCAAATATGCTCCCCGGTATAGTTTCCTGTTTTATTGAAAACTACACCTTTAAAAAAAGTAATTCAAAAAAATATGCGGTAATTGAAGTGGATGAGGCAAATGTTCCTTTAGTAACCGAGTACATAACTCCAAGAATTATAACAGTTACAAATCTTTTTAGGGATCAACTAGATAGGTATGGCGAAGTATATACTACACTTCGTAAAATAATGGATGGAATTAAAAAGGTACCATCATCATCCTTAGTTCTAAATGGTGATGAATCTCTTCTCGGAGATTTAGAGTTAGAAAATGAATTGATTTACTATGGTTTTGATTTTGCAATGGATGAAAACAAACAAATAGATATTAATGCAGATGCAAAGTTCTGTAAAAAATGCAAAAGCCCTTACCGATATAATTATATAACCTACAATCATTTAGGCAGCTTTTACTGTGAAGAATGCGGTTATGCAAGACCAGACCTTGATTATACGGTTAATAATATAGTAGAGCAAACTCCGAGTGGTTCCCTTATATGGCTTGACGGTATAGAATTTTTCATAAATCAGCCTGGTACTTACAATATATATAATGCCCTTTGCGCTTACGCTGTTGCTAAAACCTTGGAAGTAGAAAGTACAATTATATATAAAGTTTTAAAAAGTACTTCCTCAAGTTTTGGAAGGCAGGAATCAATTACTATCGAAGGTAAGGAAGTTAAGATAATTCTTGTTAAGAATCCCGCTGGCTTCGACCAGGCAATTAATACTATAAGCCTTGATAATAGAACTATAAGTACAGCTTTTATACTAAACGATAATTATGCAGATGGTAGAGACGTTTCTTGGATATGGGACGTTAATTTTGAAAAGCTTACAGATTTAGATATAGATACGATACTCATAGGCGGAGTCAGATTATATGATATGGCTGTTAGACTTAAGGTTGCAGGACTCCCCAAGCAAAGTTTCAAGCTGTGCGAAGAATACGAAATTCTTCTTGATGAAATTAAGAGTATACAAACTCCTACTGTTTATATACTTGCAACTTATACCGCAATGATTAACTTTAGAAAGTATCTTCATAGCAAAGGTTTCATAAAAAAACTTTGGTAAACTATAATTAGGGAGGGTTATACTAATGGAACTAAATATTTGCCACCTGTATCCCGATTTATTAAATGTATATGGTGATTTAGGAAATATTTTAATTTTAAAATATAGAGCTGAAAAAAGGGGCATTAAGGTCAATATCTTCAACCTTTCCATTGGAGATGCCTTTGAAGCCGAAAAATATGACATAGTATTTTTTGGAGGCGGCCAAGATTATGAGCAATCTATAGTCTCTAAAGATCTAATGGATATTAAAAGAGACGAACTAATCAATTTCATCGAAGATTCCAAGGTTTTCCTATGTATCTGCGGTGGTTATCAGCTCCTTGGAAAATACTATACTACTCCAGAAGGTGAAAAGCTAAGCGGCCTAGGTGTGCTTGATATATATACTGAAGGAGGAGATAAGCGTTTTATAGGCAACACAGTTATTTACAACGAAGAATTTAACGAAACCTATACAGGATTTGAAAACCACTCAGGAAGAACCTATATCGGGGACCTGAAACCCCTAGGAAAGATTATTGCAGGCTATGGCAACAATGGTGAGGACGGGTATGAAGGCTGCATATATAAAAATACTTATTGTACTTATTTCCACGGATCTCTGCTTTCAAAAAACCCTGAGCTAGCAGACAGACTTATTTTAAAAGCTATGGAGCATAAGTATGATGATGTTGAACTTGAACCTATCGATGACACTTTTGAAATCAAGGCTCGGGAATTTATAGTAAATAGAGAAAAAAACAAAAAGAAAATGTAGGCTTACGGTCTACATTTTCTTTTCCATTGTTAATGCTAAGTTGAAATAATTAACAGACTCATTCACTTGGCTCAAATTATAGTACATATATCCCATTTCAATATATCTATTATATATTTCCTTTTTATTACCAAATCTTAGCAAAGCATCCAATGACAGATTCATATACATCTCAGAGGCGATCAAATTATTTTCTCTTCTTAAAATACGAGACTTTAGATAATACCCTCTTTCAATAAATTTGACATCGTCTAGGCTGATAGCATAATTCAATGCCTCATCACATATATTTTGAGCATATTCAAGCACATTATTATCTATAAGTTCATCTACAACAAGCAGCATAAATCTAACCAACTTTTCCGCATTACTTTTAGGAAATAACGTTAACGAGTTTCTAATATAATCTAAGGCTTTCTCATTTACCCCTATATCAAACATTGCAGTAGCATAATTATAAATAGCCATAGCCTTGTATTCTAACTCATAGCCATATAGTTTATAAGATTTTTCTTCATACTCCTCAAATTTACCTTTATCCATTCTTAAGGATAACACACCAAGCATGTGATACGCCTCTGCTCTGCTTAAATTTCCTTCCAAGTAATCAATTAACTCTTCAAGCCTTATTGCTATTTCATAGGCTCTACTCTGGTTTTCTAGCATTATATAACAAGCAGCCTCGTTAAAAGTCGCCCTTGCCAATATAGTCATTTTTTCTTTTTCCTTAGCATACTTTCTAACATTGCTATAGTAATTAGCAGCCTGAAGATACTCCTTTGTAGTATATAAAAATCTAGCCATATCCATGTAATAAGTTAAGTAATTTTCATCCTCATCTGATTTTTGACAATATTCATAATACCTTGTACCTAAAGATTGAAGATTATCCACATTTCCTCTATCAAGATAATAATTAAAAAGTATATGTATCAATCTAAAACATAGATCATAATAATGGTACTTTTCAGCAAAAGTTAGATTATACAAAGTCTGTTCTTCTATATTTTCAAGCGAGTAATTTTTCCTAAGGTTTTCTATATTACTCTCAATCTGTTCTTTAATCCCCTGTTTTAAATATTCCTTATCTATAGAAAGCTTTTCAGAAATTATATCTAATATCCAATCTTCTGCTTCAACTTTATCATTCTCAATACAACTCATTTTAGAAACAGAAATTTTATTCTCACAAATATCTTTTAAGGTATATCCTTTGTAAACTCTAGCTCTTCTTATCTTTTCTCCTGCAGATAGTACTTCCAAAGTTATTCCCCCTCTCACTTGCTAATCAAAACCTTTAAAAACTCCTAATCCCTTAAAAATATCTACTCCTCTTTGAAGGTATTTAAAGGCTTCTTTTGCCTGACCCTTATCAGTATAAAATTTACCTAATTGCATGGCTATTTCAGCTTCCTCTCTTTTGTGCTCACCACTATTCACATAACTTAGAGCCTTCTTCAAGGTTTCTTCTGCTTCTGTCATATTATTGTCTAATACTTCGATTCTATATCTAAGCATATAATAATTTATTCGTACCTTATAGTCATTTTCTGAGGAATTGTCTAATATTTGCTGAAGAATTCTTCTAGAACTTTCAACATCCTTTTTCTTTATATAGCTTTCGCAGATGTTGACCAAAGTTTCAGAAAGCCTTGAATCTTTATTTCTTTCTCTTAATTCTTTTGATTTACTAAGATGAAAAAAGGATTCTTCATAGTCTTCAAATTCGAAAAACAGTTTTCCTAAATTGTTCTCAATCTCTGCTAGATATGAATTATCATAAAGTTCTCTAAAGATTGATAAGGTTTTTCTAGAATATTTTAATGCATTATTAATATCACCTTTTTCACCATATCGTTTGCAAACATCCAACAACGAAGCTGCATATTCTTTCTTTTCATCAAGCTGCCTGAACTTTTCTCTTGACAATTTTGCATGTTCCACTGCCTTCTGAGTATTTTCTAGCTTAAAGTATGTGAAACTAATGTAATAATATATCTCACCTAGTAAAAAATCATTTCCTACATCATTATCCTTGAACACTTTTTCAGCCTGCTTAAAATAGCTATAAGCTAACTGATATGCTTTAAGTCCTAATGCTATAATCCCTAGCTTTAAAAATGTAAATATTATATCCTCATAACTGTTTAATTTGATAAATATTATATTAGCAGCGAGAAAGTTTTTTTGAGCTAATGAGTGCTCATATCTTCTTATATAAATTACACCTCGAAGATACAGGTTTTTAGCCTTTCGATATTCTAAATTATACTTCTCAGCATAATAAAGAGCTTGTTCAACCTGCTTGTCTGCAGAGACTAAATCTTCATTTAATATACAGGCTTCAGTCATATTTTCAAAAAAAGCGCAGATATTTTCTGCTTGGGTTTCCTCTGATTCCATCAAATACTCAATGGAAGTATTTAATGTACTAGCCAAATACTCTAAAAGATCCATGCTTGGATTAGATTTGCCTGATTCTACAAGGCTTATTTGCCCAGGCGTTATCCTATCGCCAGCTAAATCCTTCAAGGTCATATTTAATTCTTTTCTTCTTCTTTTAAGTTTTTCCCCCAAAGATAATATTTCCATAAGTAATCTTCCCTTTGCATATTTAATAAAATTCAAAAAGATACATAAAATTTTAAAATCATTATAGCATATTTTGTGAATAAACGCTAAATTTATTATTTAATTTTCAAAATATACGTAAAAAACTCGAGAATTTAAATTTCTCGAGTTTTAAAAATTTATCTCATTTTCCTCATCATATCATCATAGATGTCGCCCATTATGCCCATCATCATATCACTTGATCTTCTAAGTCTTTTTCTTGTATTTCTATTTAATTGAGGAGCAATCATCATTCCTGCTGCTGTGCCTATAATAGCACCTGTAGTCACATTCTTAATCATACTCATATATAAACACTCCTTTCAAATATATTATAATATTAGAGTGCTCAGATTTGGATTAATTAAACGTTGAAATTACTGTTAAGAAGTTCATCCATTGCATCGTTGGCAAGTTTATCACATCTGTTATTGTATGGATTATCGGAGTGTCCTTTAACCTTTATAAATTCAACTTTATGATATTTTATAAGATTTATAAGTTTTTCCCAAAGTTCTCTGTTTTTAACTGGTTCCTTTGTTGAACTTTTCCATCCATTTCTCTGCCAATTGTCAATCCATTTTTGATTTATAGCATTTATCACATATGCAGAATCGCTGTATAATTTTACATTGCAGGGTTCCTTAAGCATAGAAAGAGCCTGAATAACTGCTGAAAGTTCCATTATATTATTGGTCGTATTTCTAAAAGCTTGCTTAACTTCCTTTTCAATACCGTTATATATAAATACTATTCCAAAAGCACCAATTGTATTTTCTTTCCCGTTTCCTCTGCAAGCACCATCAGTGTATATTTCCACGTTTTTCATCTTGTAACTCCTCTTTTGCACCCTTTACTGAAAGTTTTTTAATATAGCCTAAAAGCTTTGCTACATTTTGACTTCCCACAAGCTTTGCTATGAAAGCAACACCTTCTTTAACTGTTCTAATTATATCCTCTTTACCTGTCCAATTTGCAAGTATAACTTCTTCAGGCACTTCATTTATTATTTTATTCATAGCAAAGAAAACCACAGCCACATCATCAATTTTCCCTATCATTGGTATAAAATCTGGAAGCAAGTCTATTGGCGAAGCAATGTAAGCAATAAGTCCACCTACTAGAAGTTTTGTCTTTATTTGAACTCTCTTGTCTCTAAATAATCTCCACAAAAGCGCTGCGATATCTGGTATTAATAAAGCATATTCTACTATATTTTTATATTTATCTGGCACCCTTGTTTCTATGTTTTCTCTTACCTTTGTATAGTTGTCCGCAATCTGTATTTGAGTTTTATCAGCCTTATCACTTTTTTTAATTAACGAAGAAACTTCCTTTTGTGGAGCATAGATAATATCCTCCATCTCCACCTCTATAGCATCCTTTACTAGCTCAACAGACTTTAAAGTAAAAATCACATACGGTACTACTTTCATAAGAGTATCTAAATCAATAGTTAAAATATCCTTATCAACTGTAATTCCATCTATATTAATTTCTTTCAATAAATTCTTTAAAGCAAAATTTTTAATTGGTGATAATATTCCCACCTTTGCTACTTTAAATTCAAAGATTTTTACATTAACTATATTACCTTGTATACTTCCAATACCAATAGCAGCTTGAAATGGAATTTCAACACCTTTTTTATAACTTCCATATACAGTTATTATATTATCTATTTTTATATTCTTTATAGTTAAACCTTCAACTACTACATATTCCCTTATTATGCCTAGAGCATCCTCTGAAGATAATCTAGCCTTTGCATTAGTAAGCTTCATAGCTCTACCCCCTATTCACATATCTTTTTACAACATAATTAAAGTATATAGCAATTAAAAATTTATGCAACAACCAATTATTTAGTTAACAAAATTTACTTTAGCAAAATTTATGATTTTCGTTAGACAGAAAAAATTAAATCTATATAATAAGATTATGCGATGGACAACCAATCAAAATAATCATAAATGGGAGATGCAAAGATTTGATTATTCTTTGCATACAGAACAAAAATTTCAGGAGGGTTACTATGAATAAGAACATGAAACGATACTTCTATATTCCGATGTTTACTGCACTTCTCTCCTTGGTTTTGCTAATAATATTTAATTTAGATAATAAATCAGTTAACTCCAAATTATACGTAGATTTTTTAAAGGATACTTCAAACAAAAGCGTTTCTACTGTTTATGTAACTAACTCACCAATCATTAAGGTTAAACTAAATAATGGTCAGATATACGAAACGGATAATCCAAGAACAGATAACTTTAAAGAGGAACTTTTAAAGCAAGGAATAAAGGTTTCAGAAAATGCTCCTTTTTCAGCTAAAGAAGCTATACCCACTGTGCTTTTTAGTGCTTCATTGGTTTTTATTGCAGTGATGGCAGTTAAAACTTCAAGTATTCCTTCAAGAAGACTGAAAGGAGTTGACGCTCTTGATGTTACAGCTGTATCAAATGCTACCTACAATTTTGACTATGTGGCAGGTAATGAAGAAGCCAAAGAAAGTGTAAAAGATATTGTAGATTTTCTTAAAAGTCCTGAAAAATATAGCGCTTATGGAGCAAGAATGCCTAAAGGTATTATGCTTTATGGCGAACCTGGTACAGGAAAGACTCTTCTTGCAAAGGCTGTTGCTGGAGAGGCAGGTGTTCCTTTCTATGCCATATCTGGATCTGACTTTGTTCAGGTTTATGTAGGGGTTGGTGCTAGCAGGGTAAGGCAGTTATTTAAAAAAGCAAGATCTAACGGAAAAGCAGTAATATTTATTGATGAAATAGATGCTATAGGTAAGAAAAGAGATGGTACGAAATCCGGAGGAGGTTCAGACGAAAAGGATCAGACTCTAAATGCACTACTTACAGAGATGTCAGGTTTTAATGAAAAAGAAGGTATAGTTGTAATTGCTGCAACTAACAGGCTTGATACACTTGACCCTGCTCTTTTAAGACCTGGTAGATTTGACAGACATATAGAAATTAGTTTACCTGATGTGGCTGCTAGAGAAAAGATACTTGCTCTACATTTGAAAAATAAGCCAACAAAAGATATCAATATCCATGAGTGGGCGCAAAAGACCTCTTATTTTTCTGGTGCAAAGCTTGAGAGTTTAGTAAACGAAGCTGCTATATTAGCCGCAAAGGAAGATAGTAAATTCATTCAGAATATTCATATTGATAGGGCTTACTCTATAGTTCTTGCAGGCTATGACAAGATAAACAGAGATCATATCAAGGATAAGGATAAGAGAATTACAGCTTACCATGAAGCGGGTCATGCTTTATTAACTCTTAAAGTACTTCCAGATGACAAACTTTCAAAGGTAACTATAATACCAACAAGCAAGGGCGCTGGTGGTTATACCTTAAGCATACCTGAGGATAAGCTTTATCAAAATAAGGATTATCTATATCGAAGAATGATGGTACTTTTAGCTGGTCGTGCTGCTGAGGAGATTATCTTCGGAGAAGACTATATAACTACGGGTGCATATAACGACTTCCAGCAGACTACAAGAATGGTTTCTAGCATGGTTACACAGTATGGAATGGGGGAAAGTTTAGGACTTCTAAACCTTGAAGAGCTTTCTCACTTAAACTTTAACAATACTGAAGATATAGTTAATGAATGCAAAACAACAATTGATTCTCTATATGAAGAAGTAAAGAAAACCATTATAGAAAATAAAGACTTACTAGATAGAATAACAAATGAACTGCTTGAAAAAGAAACACTATTAGCAGAAGATATAGACATGCTGGTTGCATAATAGGCATATAAAAAGTGAAAGGAAACTAGTCCTTTCACTTTTTTCTTTGTAAATTTAATATTACGGCTGTGATTGCTCCACCTAAAAGCCCTCCTATGTGTCCAAAATTATCTATATTGGACATAGTAAAGCCAATAAATAGGTTAATGATGATTACTGAAGCAATATTTTTTAAAAAGTCCTTGCCTAAGTTTTTTCTCATCTTTATAGCAAATACTAATGCAGTTCCGAGAAGGCCAAAAATAGCTCCTGAAGCTCCAATAGAAACACTGTCTGAAAAAAGATAACTTAATAAGGAAGATGCGATTCCACTAATAAAATATATAAATATATATTTATTTCTTCCATAAATTCTCTCAATTAATGGTCCTATAGAATTTAGTGCATACATATTTAAAACTAGATGCAGCAATCCCCCATGAAGAAACATGCTTGTTATAAGTCTGTAATACTCTCCTGATGCTATTAACTCGTTAACCTTTGCTCCCAATAACACTAAAACATTTATATCGCTATCTATTATATTTCCAGATAAAAATGCTGTAAGCGCATACATTATTACATTTATACAAATGAAAGTATAAGTAACCCATGGCTTACTCTTATTACTTTTCTCTTCAGTCCTCTTGGAGTCATAATAGTTAATCAAATTTACTAATTCCTGTGCTGTTTCCTCACATTCATAGCCATAGGCAAGCAGTTTGTTTGAGGTATAGTCCAAAGTAATAACATCTTCTTCGTACATGACGTCGTTATTATCTTGAAATATTTCATCTTTTTTTACAGTATTTACTTTCACTAGTTGAAGGTTATTACAGTTAAGAATTTCTCTTAAATTAGTTAATAACACTTCCTGATTAAACTCTTTAGTATAATCCATAAATATAATAACTCTTTTAGAGCTTATATCAATATTTCTCACTAGGGCCCAGGCAGTACTTAACCCTTGGATGCTGTTCAGTTCTATGACACCATAATCATAGAACTTACAAAAACCATTTATAATATTTTTAATAAAAATGTCTTTCATAAAATTCTCCCTTTTCTTTTATTATGAGATCGCTAATAACTTAATATTAATTATCTACAGCTAAAAATTCAATACTTATATTACTGTTTTAATATATTACTATGTTATTCAGTTTTTATTCTGTTAGAATAAAAAACGTCTGAATATATCACTAACCCAATATGTAATTATATACTCGCAACCGTTTATGAAAGGTATTAAAAAAAGTGTCTGATTCAGACACTTTTTATACTACAATGGATGTTATTACTAAATTAGAATGTTCTAAAAGATCTATTTCATAAAATGGAATTGGTGCCTTTGTTTCACTATCATACAGCACCCTAATAACAGGACGATCAGGGAAATTTCTGTTCTGTCTTATAACATAACCTTCTACTGAATTGGAAAGCTTCACACAACATCCTAAAGGGTACACTGCAAAGGTCTCTCTAAAGTTTAAAACCATCTCGCTGTCAAAAGCTGTACCACTACCAGCCAATATAAGCTCATAGGCTTCATTAGGACTAAATTTTCTTCTATAAACTCTATCATTGCTTACAGCATCATAAACATCACAAATACATACAATCTTGCCGAACTTTGATATTTCTTTGTCTACTAATCCGTATGGATATCCCCTACCATCAATTCTCTCATGATGTTGAATTACAGCCTTTATAGCATTATCCGGAATTCTTAAATTCTTTTTTAGTATTTCCTCACCATATTCTGGATGCTTTCTTATCTCTTTAAATTCCTCTTCTGTTAAAGCCCCATTTTTAGTAATTATTTTATTATCAACCCTTACTTTACCTATATCATGCAGTATTGCACCGATAGCCAAATCTTTAAGTTCTCTCTCATTAAAACCATTTGTTAAACCTAGAAAAGATGCCATAATACAAGTATCTAGCGAATGAACATACGTATAATTATCATATGTTCTTATATCATAGAGGCTTGTATTAACATCGCCCATTCTAATTATATAATCAACCATATCTTCAACAATATTTAAAGAGTCTTTAACCTCTCTACTATTACACGTATAAACATTTTTCATAATTTTAGACATATTATGTATTGCTGTTTGCTTAAGCTCAGTCAATTCCTCATCTTCACTTAGAATATCATCTAACCTAACGTCTTCAACATAAACAAAAAATACCCCTAGTTCCTTAAGTTTTTCTACATATCTACTGTTTAAACTAACTCCGGATCTTAAAAGTATCTTTCCATCGTTAGTTAAAATATTCTTTCCAAGAACTTCGTTTTCTTTAACTCTATCTATAAATTCTAGCCGCATACTTTCCTCCATTTTGCGGGAGCACTAATCAGTTAATGACTCTTGCTGCCATTCAAAGACTGTTCAATAAATGACCTTCATACCTTTGATATACGAGTGTCCCTTTTTTGGATATTAATATTATACTACACATTTCTCTGAATTTCAGCAGATTTCTTACATTTTTTATAATTCTACTATTTCTCTAATAAAAAAAGGATAACCATAAATTATCCTTTTGAAGAAGACTTATTCCTCATACTCTTCTTCTTTGCCTTTAATTTTTTCAAAAACTTTATCTATTTCTTCTTCTATAATTGTACAGGCCTCATTTATCTTATCTTCCATTTCACCATGGTCTTCAATAAAATCAAACTTTAATACCCAAGTTGGATTATATTCTTCAACCATTTCCTCTATTATAAAACCATTATCTTCGAAAGCCTCTAGATTGAATAAATCAAATATTGCTGAAAACTCCCATTCTTCTACATCTCTTTTGGTATCAAACACTAGGTTTACTTTTTCTCCATTATAGAAAAATTTTGTAACATAGGCTGCGCCTTCATGAACCTTATAACTTCCAATTTCCTTCAGAAAAAAATTTGTTTCATTGTCTCTTTCCATTAACACCAACGATGAAAAATCCAAAAAAATCATCCTCTCTTTACCTAATATCTTTTAATATAATAACACATATTTATTATTTTTAAACAGTAAAAATAATAGTAACCTTTACTAATTTACAATTATTGGTTATCATTTTATTAGAAGTAATTTTTTAGAAGCAGGAGAGGGGTTATGAAAAGGCATAGAACTAGAATTCATATTATTCCTATATTTATAATACTGACATTAATTATTGCCAGCTGTACTATAGCTTATAGATACAGTCAAAATAAATATAAGGATATCAATTTTACTGCAGAACGATATTTGACTACAGGACTTTTAAATAAGTTTAAACTGTACAAGGTAGAAAAAATGGATATAAGTTTTTCTGATGGAAGTCTTGCGGTTATTACCGTATCGGGACTTGAGAATAAGGCACCTCATAAAAATGTAATGTATAAAATGATCTTAGAAAAAAATAAGTATGGTGTCTGGAAGGTAAGAAAAGTATATAAAAATCTACAAGATACTAAAAGTTTGAATTAAAACATGAAATAGATTTATAATAATTAAGGATTAATCAAAGACCAAAATGGTCTTCAATTAATCCTTCTTATTTTTTACTCTATTTGGTTTTGCCTTCGGTCTTATAATAACATCTTTCTTGTTACTTTTCTTTCCAAAGCCACTAGTTGTAGCTTTTGAAGAATTAGCTCTTTTATTCCATCCACTTAAATCAATAAACCATAGAAAAAGAACTATAAATAAACTTGATGGTCCATATATCCAAAATACGTTATTCTGAATATTTAATTTTAAGGCTCCAACTAAAATATTTGGTAAAATAAGCACTATTACAGCTACTGCAAAAACAATCCATTTGTTTATTTTTATTTTTGATAGCACATAATACTTAAGCACGTTGTATACCACAAGAACTATTACTGCAAATAACAACATCTGAACTAAAAGCTTTACCCATACCATGATATAACCTCCTTTTGTGTACAAGTTGCGTCTGTCTATATAATATTATGATATATTTTTGAAAATATATCAATAAGTAATGTTTTTTATATAGATTAAATTTTTTCAAAAATATTTGTTATAAAATTGTCAAAGTGTCATTTTACTGATATAATATAAATTACATAATAGATTATTATACATTAATTTATAAATTCATTTTCGTTGTCGGACTAGCCTATAGATTAATTTAACTACACTGTTTAGTGATGCGGGGAGGGAATAGTATGGATGGAGTGTGCTGTCAAGGATTAGATGAATTGGATTTTCAAATATTAAGTATATTATTTAACGATTCAAGAACTCCTTTTCTTGAAATTGCTAGGCAATGCCATGTTAGTGGAGGAACAATCCATGTAAGGATGAAAAAGATGGAGGACATGGGGATAATTAAAGGTACCAAACTTTTAGTAGATCACTCAAAGCTTGGCTATGATGTATGCTGCTTCGTTGGAATACGTCTAGATAAATCTTCTTCTCATTCCTCAGTAATAGAAGATTTAAAGGCTATAAGTGAAATAGTAGAACTACATTACACTACGGGTGATTATTCACTTCTTATTAAGATATTGTGTAAAAATATAGCCAATCTTCAAGATTTATTAATGAACAAAATACACAATATACCTGGAATTCAAAGTACAAACACCTTTATATCTTTGTTAAAGCCTATAGACAGGAATATAACATTATAGTTAAACGATAAAAGGTCTCATCTAAGAGACCTTTTATTGTTTAGTATATATCTTCCTCATTCATAATTTTTTCAAACCTCTCTCCTTTTGTGGTTTGGATTGTAATATTCGGCGTCACTCCAGTTACTTTAACTACTGTATAAGGATATGTTATAGCCTGGATTACGTTGATATCTGGTGATGGTCCTTTATCTTCAATAGTTATAAGTGTTTTTCCTTCATTGTCTTCAATTGATAAAACTCTAATACTGTATCCACCCGTATTCTTCTTTCCTAAAAGTACAGCTACATAATAATACCCATCCTTTTCATACACTAAATATCCTTTGTTAGCCTTCAAGTTATTTATAGAATTACTCATATTCTGAGGCAAAGCTTCTTTTCTCACCTCTTCAAAAGTTATTTTATTTGCGTTAATCCCTTGAGGTTCTCTATTTTTTTCTTCAAAAGAAGCTGTATTTCCTTTTATAGCCTCATTAGTATTCTTATTTTTTATTCCTTTTGTTTCCGTACATCCAAACAAAAATATAGTAAGCAAAAATAAAACGGCAGTTCTTTTCCATCTAATCATATTATCATCCTTTAAAAATATTTCAAAAAATACCTATTAGTATAATTGTATCCATTTAATGAAGTTTTTATTATTAATTTATACGAAACAAACAATACTAATAATTTTTAAAAAAATGTAAATACTATTTATGTATACTAAAATACAAAGGAGATGTACCATATGAGATTTTTGGATACACTAGCATTATTATTAGTAATTATTGGTGCTGTAAATTGGGGTCTAATAGGATTTTTTGATTTCAATCTAGTTTCAGCATTGTTTGGAGAAATGACAGCTTTCTCAAGAATAATATACGCTTTAGTTGGTATAGCTGGTCTATATTCTCTATCTTTTCTTGGAAGAGACAGAAACTATGATAGAAATGATGGCACAGTTAAATAGGTGTGTTAATTGCAAAAAAGGCAAGCGCTTAGCTTGCCTTTTTTGTTAGAAATCAATATTAAACCTTTCTTTTTCCAACTTATCTTTTACATTATACCTGTCAATGATAGTATTTATGTAACTCATTTCATCAACTTCATTAAAATAAAGTTCTTTATCTAATGCTTGAGCTTTATTCCTGTATACTTGTGCATAATTAATTATAATCTGCTTTTTTAAAACAAAAAGCTCCTTTGTAAGCTCATCACCCTTTGTCCACTTAAATGAATCATAAAGCTTTTCCATAGAATCAGCTCCTTGTTCAAGCCGAGCTATTATTTGCCTTTTATTAAGCTGATTTTCGTAGTATAGCTTTTTATATTTCTCTACTTCTTCTATATTTTTCTTAAAGGTTGCATCTATTTTGCTTTCATATTTTTTATAGTCCTTGTAATGTCCTTTATCATTGCTTGGAAAGAACCAAATAATACAGAACAATAGCATTACGCTTAAGTATGCAATTATAATCCAACCCAAAATACTACCTAAAGATTTACGCAACGAAGTCAACTCCCTAAAATACTTCTATTTTATATTTATAAAAGCATTTTAGGGAAATAGAACTACTTTATAGAGATTTAATAATTTCAAAAAGTCTTATAGCAGCATTCTTAGGTCCATCCTTTTCTTTCCCTTCAACCCCAAGACAAGTTTTTATCTGTCCTACCTTAACTCCTGTTTTAAAGAAACTATCAAAATATCTATCTATAAGTATATCTGTTTCTTTTTGCTTTTGGTGAGGTCCAAAAGGATTAGCAAAGTAGGATTCTACCAATCCCTTTTCAGATGTTGTACCCTTAGCCATTCTAGCCCCTGCCCTAAATACAGGTACTGCATCTTTTAGACTTTCAAAGTATTCTATTTCTGATTCACCTTCTTCAACATCCTCATAATTGTTTGCATAAAGAAATAAATCCACGGCATATCCCTTTATAATTTCTTTATAGGTTGCAACTGGCATTACCAATCTAGCATTTATCTTGTCTGGATTCATGAATATACTTCTATCTATTTCCTTAAAGGCATATCCCTGATCTAAGTCATCCAATCTTACAAAAGCTCCAATTTCAGTTCCATAGCCTAATGGCTTTCCTTTTTCATTAAGCTTTAGTACTCCCATATCATCAAATACTATTGTCATATCACTTATATAATCTTCGCTTAACCCTCTAAAAGCCTCAAGACTTTCAGACTTTCCTGCGCCGCTATCACCCATTATTACAACATTAGCTGATTTGCCATTTTTCATAACTATATTAACCATAGCACCATGAATTGGCAGATACCCTCTTTTAATCATTAAAACATTATGAAGAGTAAGAGTCATCTTCTTCATGTATCCAAAGTAATCTATTGCATCACCATAGCTTACATAACCAAGCATAATATTATTTTTATCGTCATCATAAAATACAGTTTTAACCGCCGCATCATCATCTCTAGCACCAAATACATATACTATGTCTGGTTTGCGATCTGCATAATCCTCTTCTCTTGCCATTTCAAATAAGTTACTCAAAGTAACCCCATGAGACATAAAATCTCTATGGAAATATATAAATGCTAGAAGACTTCCTACCTTTGCAGGATAGCAGAAAAAGTGATCCTTGTTTATTGTACAATCACTTAGTGGATTTTCAAAAGTTTCGTTAAAGAAGCCGCTTCTTGTATTTTTTTTAGGGTATGATATAAACGGTGCGTTTAAAAGTATAGAAGTTATAAATGGAATATTTTTTAGAGCTGAGTAATCCTCTGGCAAATCCCATCTATTATTGTTTACTATAAGACCTGCATTGCCTCCAGCAGGAAGTTGTCTATAAACTGTTGGTTTATGACCTAAAACATGCTCTTCTATTCTTCTATAAGTATTTAGCACAAGTTTAGAAAAGTTCGTATTAGCATCTATGAAGCTTACATTTTCATAGCCTTCTCCACCATTAACTTTACTGCTTTGAACTATTGTATATCTTTCAAGCCTTCTCCAAAAACTGTATAAATCCTCTATAAAATCAACAAAGCCTTCTTTATCTCTTAATATTTTTTCATATTTTGAATTTAGGTCTATTACCTCTGATGCCTTCTCAATAGTTAAAAGTTTCAAAAGCCCAACAAGCTCTTCAGCGTATACTTCAGTTTCTTTAACTCCCAAGCTCTCTTCCAAAAACTTATAAATATTTGTTTTTCTTGCTTTAGCTCTTTCTAAGTGTGAAATTACAACCCTTTTAAAACCACTGCTATCTATAAGCTTCTCCATAGTATCACAATATTTAACTGTAAAATTTATCATAGCTTTATCATTGCTTAGGGAAAAATCTTTTTTCATCTTAATCCTCCTAGTTAATATAAAGTTTAATTTAAGAATAAGTAGATTATAAAAAATAAACCAACCTATCCCAATTTATACTCTAACATAAAAAATGAATAAATAACATACAAATTACTTCACTTTCACAATAATTTAAAATTTACACTCTACTCCACCACGAGCCTTGGCCTTTCTATTCATCTGTTTTTGAAGCCTTGATTCTATTTTATCTCCATTTATAAGTTTTTTAACCATGTGCTTCTCTGTAGCAAAAAATATTCTTCAATCATAGTATGTACCAGGATGTCTTTTTTCGAACAATTAACAGGAGGGAATTTTAGTGTATTTTGGAATAAACCCCGAGTATTATGAGGACCTTTATAGGGAGCACCTGCCTAAAAGAGAGAATTTATTGGATTTAATCAAGGAAGCGATGAAGGATGAAAGACATGATAGAATAAAATATAAAAATATGATGGAAATGTCCAAAACTGAAAAAATTAGAAAACAAATTGAATTTGCTTATATGGACGAGGGCAAACACTACAAAATGTTCCAACAGATATATTATGCTCTTACAGGAAAGATGATTGACATACCTGCTCCACAAGTAGAAACCTATAATAAGCTTATTGATGCTGTGGAAACAAGTATTAACGGTGAACTGGAGGCTGTTGAGCTCTATAGAAAAATTCAATCTATGCTTCCAAATATGAAGCTTAGAGATATGCTTTTTGAAATTATAACAGATGAGCAAGAGCATGCTACTAGATTTGTTTATGTGTTTTCTATTCTTGATAAATAAAATTTGCTATAAACTTTTACAAACTACAAGTACTTGAGTTACTTAAACCTTAAGTACTTGTAGTTATATATATACCTTTTTAGATAATTAAATAAGAATTGTTTTTATAAATTATAATATAATAGTATTGCAAACAATTTGCATTTAGTTATATAATTATACTTAGGCTATTTTTAGTCAATACTTTATATATCATTTATAAATGGAGTTAATATTTTTATGATTAATATTAGGAACTTATGTTTTTCTTATAATTCTGCTCAGCCCTACTTGCTAGACAATATAAATCTGAACATTAAGGCTGGATCGTACGTATCAATACTGGGGGAAAACGGAAGTGCAAAGAGCACCCTCATAAAGCTAATTTTAAAACTCTTAAAGCCTCATTCAGGAAGTATAAGTTTGAGAACAAATATGTTAGGGTACGTTCCTCAAAGAATGGAGAGCTACAACTCTCAATTTCCTATAACGGTTAATGAGATGCTTATGTGCCATCTCAAAACACTTAAACTTAAAGATAAAAATTTAATTACTGACAGCTTAAAAAAAGTAAACATGCTTCAGTATAAGAACTCTCTTATTGGAACTTTATCTGGAGGCCAGCAGCAAAAAATTTTTATTGCAAGAGCCATTATGGCTACTCCCAAACTTATCATTCTTGATGAACCTTCAACAGGAATTGATATTCCAAGTCAAGAAGAAATATACAGTTTCTTAAAGAAATTAAATAAAGACTTGGGTGTAACCATTGTCTCTGTAGAGCACAACTTAAATGCTGCTCTGGAAAACTCTACTCATATATACAAAATGGAAAGAGGAAATGGTACTTTATATACTGTTGAAGAATGGAGGAAAATATGTTAGAGTACAGCTTTATGCAAAATGCTTTAATAGCAGGCATTTTGATTTCCATACTATGCCCAACCGTTGGAGTTTTTCTTGTGCTTAGGAGATATTCCATGATGGGTGACACCCTGTCTCACTCGTCCTTGGCAGGAATCGCTGTTGGACTAATTTTTGGTTTTAACCCGCTTCTGAGCGCATTTATATTCACTTCAATTTGCGGGCTTTTAATCGAATTTTTGAGAAACTATTATAAAAAATACGCTGAGCTTGTTATGTCAATTATACTTACATTTAGCGTAGGCCTTGCTATCATTTTAATCAGCACAGGAAAATCAACAGCAAATGTGAATACATATTTGTTTGGAAGTATACTAACAGTGACTAGGAAAGACTTATATATAATAGCTATATTGAGTATAATTTCAATAGTTGTCTTGTTATTTTTATATAACAAACTTGTATATATAACTTTTGATGAAGAAGGAGCTTACACCTCAGGAATAAATGTTAAGCTCATAAATTATTTATTTACACTCCTAGTTGGAGCAACCATAGCCGTTTCTATAAGAATAATGGGAATACTGGTTATATCCTCTATGATTGTTATCCCTGTTGCAACTGCTCTCCAGCTTAATTTAGGTTTTAAGAAGACCTTGATGTTTTCTATTTTGTTTGGATTAATTGACATTATTACAGGACTTGTTTCTTCCTATTATATAAACAGTGCACCTGGAGGTACTATTGCTCTTGTGTCTGTAGTCGTTCTTATATTGGTCTTAGTTTTTAAGGGAAGCAAATCATCTTTATTAAAATAAGAAATGGGTTGGTATTTAACATGCCAACCCATTTCTTTATTTATGTTTTTTGCAATCCTCACAAATACCTTTAATCTTCAAATCATGTTCCATAAGAGTAAAGCCAGTTCTATTTTTTATTATCTGCTCTATCTGTACCATAGGACAGTCTATCTCCACCTCTTTATGGCATAAACTGCACTCTAAAGTATGCTTATGAACTTCCTTTTTGATTCTATAATTAAACTTACCTTCTCCAAGATTAAATTTATCTATAATACCTTTGCTCTCTAGAATCTCCATAGTTCTATAAACTGTGGACAAATCTATAGATAAGCCCCTGCTTTTGCATTGTTCATATATATAATCAACACTTACCGCATCTTCACTGTTTAAAAGTATTTCTAGTATATTTAATCTTCCTTTTGTTACTTTAATGTTACATTTTTTAAGATAAGCTTCAAGTTCCATCATATCACCACACAAACAATTATGGTAACATTATAACACATTCTTTATAAATCTCTAAGCATTTTATATCTTTACCTAGCTATTCTTTTTTACAAGTATTTTTTTAATCCTTCTGTTTTCAACTTCTAAAACCGTAAATACATTATCCTCAATTAGAATACTCTCACCTTTTTTAGGAAATCTGCCAAAAGAATCAAGCAGAAGTCCGCTTACGGTATCATAGTTTTCAGAATAATTTGTATCTAGCAGATCATTAAGTTCTGTCATATTAATTCCACCATCTATTTCAAATTCGTTCTCTCCCTTTATTGCTATTTCCTCTTCCATCTCATCATACTCGTCATAAATGTTGCCTACTATCTCTTCCAGCATATCTTCTATAGTTATAAGTCCAGCTGTAGTGCCATATTCGTCAATAACTATTCCTATATGTGTACTCCTCTTTTGCATTTCCTTAAGCAGCATATCTATTTTCATATATTCAGTAACAAAATAAGGTTCCTTAATAAAATCAGAAAGTTTAAATTCCTCCTGTTCACTGTTAAAAGCCATATAATCTATTATATCTTTTGTATATAAAACACCAGCTACATTGTCGATGTTATCTTCATATACCGGTATTCTGGAATACTTCTCATCTATAATCACCTTTAAAGTTTCCTCAAAACCACTATCAAGTGAAAGCATTACCATATCAGGTCTTGGTGTCATAACATCGCTTACAGTAGTATCATCAAATTGGAATATACTGTTTATCATATCCGTTTCAGTTTTTCTAAATATCCCTCGCTCTTCACCAACATTAATCATCATTCTAATTTCTTCTTCAGTGATTTGATCTTCATGTTCACTTTCAGAGCCATAAATTAGGTTTACAAAAAAATTTGTTGCTTTCGTTAAAGCCCATACTAAAGGCATAGCTATCCTATCTATAACTCTAATTACTCCAACTGCCATTGAGGCAATTTTTTCTGACCTTCTAAGAGCAAGCCTTTTGGGTATTAGTTCTCCGAAAAGCAAGGATAAAAAAGATATAAATATAGTAATAAAAACAAAAGATATGGTATGAGCAAATTTAACTAAAAAGCTAATACTTGAAACTCGTAGGGAATCTTCCAATACTTTTGATAAGCCAACTGCAGCTGAGGCTGATGTAAAAAAACTTGCTAGTGTTACTCCTACTTGTATTGTGGATAAAAACTTACTTGGTTCTTTAATAATGTTCAATAGCTGCTCTGCTTTCTTATCACCTTCATTAGCCTTTTTCTCTAAAGTTATTTCTCTTAAAGAAATAATACTTATTTCTGCAGCAGCAAAAAAAGCATTAATTCCTATAAGTATCACTAAAATAAAAATTTCTCCAAGCAAAATATCTCACTCCTTTGCTAAAAGAGTATATAATATAGCATTGCCATAAAAACTATAAATATAAACTAAAAATAAAAGTTAGGCTGTTATACCTAACTTTTATCACATATGTATTTATGCTTTATAGAAGTATCATTTTTAATCCAAACAATACAAGTATTACTCCCCCTAAGTAATCCGCATATTTTCCTATATAATCAATTCTCTTTAAATATCTAGATAGGAAAAATGCTCCTAAAGACATTACCAAGGTTACAACTCCTATGAATATGGTATCACTAAGTCTAGCGGCCATACTTGCAATATCGTGAAAAGCTGTAAACCCAACCACCATTGCATCAATGCTTACAGACATACCTAAAACAAAATACATGCTTGGCTTAATAAGAGGACATTCACCCTGGTTTTCATAACCTTCTTTTATCATCATAGCTCCTACAAGAGCTATAACAATGCCGCCAACAACTTCAGGCATACTGGCTATATATGTATTAAATAAAAAACCTGCATAAGCTCCTATTAATGAAAATAAAAACTGAAAAAACCCAAATGATAATGCAAATAAATATTTATTATTCCTTCTTACTTGGTTATTTAAGCCTATGCAAACTGCAACACCAAAAGCGTCTAAGGACAGTGCAATTGCTATTGAAAAAAGCGAATAAAAGCTCAATCACCTAACCTCCCAACTATATAATCCTTATATATAAATACTACATTTTTATTTATCTGCTCGTAAGCAGCATTATTATTTTACTTTAAATTATATAAAAAGTCTAATGCATTTTATGACAAATAATTGTAAATATAAGAGCAGAATTAATTTCTGCTCTTTGTTATGGATAAATAATTTTAATTCCGTTTTTTATTATTTTAAATTCTGCTATCTTTCCCTTCGTAATCTCTCCATCAATATTAAAAGCCACAGGCTTGTCGCTTTCTATTCTCACTTTACTGCCTTGGTAAAAAGAAACTTCTTTAATATCCTCGTGAGTTCCCTTTATAACCTTCGGAAAAAGAGCAAGTATTTTTAATCTGCTGACTTTTTCTATAGCACAAATGCTGAAAAGACCATCATCTATTCTAGCTTTTGGCGCCACAAAAATACCTCCGCCATAATATCTACCATTTGCGATAGCCGCAAGAAGTCCATCTAATTCTAAAACCTTTTCGTCAATGTTAATTTTAAGCTTATAGCTGTTATATTTAAATACAGTTATAATAATTCCAATAATGTAGGCCAGCATTCCTCCCACACAAGGAAACTTTTTGACTTTTATTGCATTGTATGCAACCTCTGCATCAAAGCCTACAGAAGCGATATTAATAAAATATCTATAGTTAAAAGTGCATAAGTCTATAAATTTTTCTTTTCCATTTATGATTTTCATGAGTAAATCCTCAATTTTATAGTTTTTTGAAAAATTATATATACTCTTTATAAAATCATTACCCGTTCCGCATGGGATTACTGCTAGAGAGCTAGAACTGTTCACCATTCCGTTTAAAACCTCATTGAGAGTTCCATCTCCTCCTACAGAATATATTCTGTAATCTCCCTTTTGACTATAGCTTTTTGCTATTTCGGTTGCATGACCAGCACATTTTGTTATTTCAATAAAATACTTGTCCTCTTTATTTTTAAATATTTCTTCAATTATAGGTATAAGTTTAAGGTTTTTTCCTTTACCTGCTGCCGGATTAATAATAAAAAGATGCTTCATATGTCACCTCAATCTTTTGTGAATCTATTCTACGCTATAGTTTATATTATTGAGGATTATAAGTAAAGTCTGATTGCATAAGAAGATATCATGATATCACGATATCTTCTTATCTAGATGAAAGCTTTTACTTAGTGCCTTCTAATTCTTTATACTGCAGTTTATAAAGATTATAGTAAAGCCCTTCTTTTCCAAGCAGCTCTTCATGATTTCCTATCTCTCTAACCTTTCCTTTGTGAAGTACGATAATCTTATCTGCATTTTTTATGGTTGATAGCCTATGAGCTACTATTATAGTAGTTCTATCTTTAGTTATCTTATTTAATGCATCCTGTATCAGACTTTCTGTTTCTGTATCTATATTTGATGTTGCCTCATCTAAAACAAGAATTGGAGGATTGAATGCTATAGCTCTTGCAAAGGCTATAAGCTGTCTTTCTCCTTGAGAGAATGTAGTTCCTCTTTCATTTACAGCATCATCATACTTATTAGGAAGTTTCTCAATAAACTTGTCTGCATTTACATATTTACAGGCTTTTATAATGTCCTCATCAGTTATGCTGCCATTATTTAATCTTACATTGCTCTTAATATCACCAGTAAATAGGAAAACATCTTGAAGAACTGTTGCCAAGTTTTTTCTCAGCTCCTGCTGATCCATTTGCTTTATGTTTATTCCATCTATCAGTATTTCACCCTTTTGTATATCATAGAGCCTGCTTATTAAGCTTATTATAGAAGTTTTTCCTGCTCCAGTTGCCCCTACAAAGGCTATCTTTTCTCCAGGTCTGATTTTGAAACTTACATCTCTTAAAACCCATTGCTCATCATTATAGGCAAACCAAACATTTTTAAATTCTATTTCACCTTTAAGTCTTTCAATATGAACGGGATTTTCTATATTTTTTATCATATCCTTATTATCCATAAGCAAAAATATTCTCTCCGCAGAAGCCATTGAAGACTGAAGTATATCATACTTTTCAGTCAAATCAAATATAGGCTGGAAGAATTGCATTAAGTAGCTTACAAAGGCAAAAAGCATTCCCACAGGTATATCCTGATTCAACACCTTTAATCCACCAAACCATAAAAGTCCCGCCAAAGTTAAGGTTGAAAGCAGATCTACTGAAGGCCTAAATAGTGCAAAAATAGTAAGCTGTTTCATTGAAGCTTGGAAATAGGATTTATTTATTCCATCAAACTCATTAAACATTTTCTCTTCTTTATGATATATCTGAACTGTCTTTACTCCGGATATATTTTCTGAAAGGGAAGAATTTATTTTAGCAAGCTTTGCTCTAACATCTCTGTAAGCATCTCTATCATATTTCTTAAATATGATAGAACCAGCTAAGACAAAAGGGACTGATGCTAGTATAACTAGAGCAAGCTTTACATTTAGAGAAAACATTGCAATGAGTATGCCCACAATAATAAATATATCCTTAAATACATAAACCAAAACGCCAGTATACATTTCATTTAAGGCTTCTACATCGTTAGTTACTCTTGTTACAAGCCTTCCTACTGGATTCTTATCAAAGAAGGAAAGCGACAAGCCTTCAACATGCTTAAACAGATCATTTCTAATATTGTAAATTATTTTTTGACCAGCTACCTGAAGAAGATACATCCATACATATCCAAGTGCGAATACTGAAATGCATATTAACAAAGTATAAATCACTGTCTTTATAACACCTGCAACATCATCTCTTCTAAGCACTTTTAACTCTTCACTAGTTAAAGGATATACTGTATATGTATTTCCCTCTTGAGTAAGCTTATCAACATTTATAGCATAGGGCTTTTGTTCATTTACTCTTCCATCGGCAATGAAGTATTTTTTATCATAGTAAAGCATAGTAACAGCCTTACCTCCTGCCCTTTCTCCTTGAGCAACATAGCTGTCTCCTATTTTAATGCTGTTAGCAACAGGCTCTTGAAGCATAGTATAAGGCTTTTTGTAACCATTTATATTATTATCTATGGCATTTTTAATAAGTATTGGTCTTAATAAATCTAATCCTGTACCTAAAAGCATCAACAAGATAACTGCTATCAGATACATTCTAAACGGCTTTGCATAAATTAAGAGCCTTTTCATAAGTCTTGAGTCATAGGATTTAGCTAAGCTCTCTTCGTTGTATTTTTCCATAACTAAACCTCCCCCTGCTCTTGTATTTTCTGCTCAAGCTGCTGTTTTTCATATATATCATAGTAAAGTCCTTTATTAGCTAACAGCTCATTATGAGCGCCAAGCTCAATTATTCTTCCCTCATCAAAAACTGCAATTAAATTCGAATCCTTAACTGCTGAGATTCTATGAGAAATTATTATAGAGGTCCTGTCTTCCATGATTCTTTTCAAGTTTTCAAGAATCTTTGTCTCTGTCTTAGCATCAACTGCCGACAAACAATCATCTAATATAAGAAGTTCAGGATTCTTTATAAGGGCTCTAGCAATAGATATTCTTTGTTTTTGTCCACCTGATAAGGTTACACCTCTTTCTCCTACTACAGTATCAAACTGCTCAGAGAAATCCATTATGTTTTCATATATATCAGAATCCTTTGAAGCTTGAATTACCTTGTCCATATCAAGTTTCTCAAAGGGAAGATTTATGTTTTCTCCAACTGTAGATGAAAATAAGAAGGAATCTTGAGGAACAAAGCCTATGTTTTCTCTTAGAACCTTTAGTGGAATTTTACTTATGTCCTTTCCACCAATGGTTATTTTACCTTCCTCTACGTTGTAGAGCCTAACAAGCAGATTTACCAAGGTGCTTTTGCTACTTCCTGTCCTACCTATAATACCTAAGGTATCTCCGCTTTTAATATAAAGACTTATATTATTAAGAGCTGGTACTTCTGTCCCTGGATAACTAAAGGTTAAATTGTTTACTACTATGTCTCCTTTAATGGAGTCTGTTTCCTCAACAGCCTTATCAACTATTTCTGCCTTTTCATTCATAACCTTTTCTATTCTCTCTAATGAAGCAAAACCTCTTTGAATATTATTAATAACCCATCCAAAAGCCATCATGGGCCATATTAAATTTCCTAAATACATATTAAAGGCAATAAAATCTCCAAGTGAAATATAGCCGTAGATAACAAATATACCTCCTACCCCTAAGAAAATTACAAAGCTTAAGGAAGCTATAAATTCTATAACGGGATGAAATATAACTATAACCTTTACTAAGGACATATTGGTTTCTAGATAGTTTTCATTCTCTTCTAAAAACTTTTCATATTCCTTCTGTTCCTGTACGAAGGATTTGATAATTCGTATGCCTGAGAAATTTTCTTGAACCATTTCAGTAAGCTTTGAAAAAGCCTTTTGAACCTTTAGGAATCTTTTATGAATGTTTTTTCCGAATTTTAGTGCTACTAGAGTTACAAATGGAAGTGGAATTAGCGAGAGCAGTGTAAGTCTTAAATTAATTGAGATCATTATTATTATAGTTGTTATAGTTAAAGTTATGGAGTCTGTAAGCATCATAACTCCCTGACCTAAAGCCATTCTTACAGCATTTAAATCATTAGTAGCCAGAGCCATCAAGTCTCCAGTTTTATTTTTATTGTAAAAATTAATAGACAGCGTTTGAAGATGTTTAAAATAATTGTTTCTCATGTCATATTCAATTCTTCTCGATGTGCCTATTATATACATTCTCCATACGTATCTGCCAATAGCCATAAGAAAAGCAATAGCAATTATGTATGCTATGTACTTTAGAAGCAAGTCTTTAGTTGCTGTTCCTCTCGATATGTTATCTGTTATATAGCCTAAAAGTTTTGGCGGTATAAGTTGAAGCATGTCCACAAGGATAAGAAAACTAATGCCTATTAAGTACTTAAAGCGATATTTATAGGCATATCTAAATAATGTTTTGATTTTTTTCATATTAATCCCCCCCAGTATTATCTTTTTACATAAGTACTATTAGTCCTTATGTCCCCTTTTGTATACCTTTTCAATTTAACTCGAAAAAAAGTCCGCCTATAGCGGACCTGTATTAAGCTGTTTGCTCGCTAGCCTTAAATACCTTCTCAAAAGCTCCTAATGCAAATTCAAGCTGTTCTTTTGTATGTGTTGGCGTATAGCTTGTTCTAAGTAGTGCACAGCCTGGTTCTACTGCAGGTGCAACTGCTGGATTTACATATACCCCTTCCTCAAGAAGCATCATAGTTAGCTTAAAGGCCTTAAAATCCTCTCCTGCAATTATAGGAACTATTGGAGTTCTAGTTTCTCCAACTGGTAGTCCAATAGCCTCAAAGCTTTCCTTCATGAACTTAGCATTATCCCAAAGTCTTTTAATTCTTTCTGGTTCTTTTTGTAAAATATCAAGAGCCGCCATAGCTGCTGCTGCACTTGCTGGAGGTATTGAAGCACTGAAGATAAATGGTCTTGAATGATGTTTTATATAATCTACTACATCTTCCTTGGAAGCAACATATCCGCCAAGACTTGCTAAGGACTTACTGAAAGTTCCCATTATTATGTCAACCTCATCCTCAAGTCCAAAGTATTCTGCCGTACCTCTTCCGTACTCTCCCATAACCCCTAATCCGTGGGCATCGTCAACCATTACTCTAGCTCCGTACTGTTTAGCTAGTCTTACTATTTCTGGAAGGTTTGCAATATCTCCTTCCATACTAAATACCCCATCAACTACTATAAGTCTTCCCTTATCCTCTGGTATTGACTTTAAAATCCTTTCCAAGTCTTCCATGTCATTGTGCTTAAACTTTAAAAACTTTGCAAAACTTAGTCTGCAAGCATCAACAAGACTTGCGTGATTCTGTTTATCTCCGATTATATAATCATTTCTTCCTGCTATTGCAGATATAATTCCTAAATTAGTTTGAAAACCAGTACTAAAAACAAGTGCAGCTTCCTTTTTAACAAAAGCTGCCAATCTTTCTTCAAGCTCAATATGTAAATCTAGCGTTCCATTTAAAAACCTTGAACCTGAGCAGCCTGAGCCATATTTTTCTACAGCTTTTATAGCTGCTTCCTTAAGTCTTGGGTCTGAGGTTAGTCCCAAATAGTTATTGGAGCCAAGCATTATTACTCTTTTTCCCCCGATTATAACTTCTGTATCCTGCCCAGAAGTAAGGGCGTGAAAATAAGGATATATTCCAGCCTTTATCGCCTCTTTAGCATCATTATAGTTAAAACATTTTTCGAAAATATCAGCCATTAGATAATTTCTCTCCCTTCGGTATGAATAAAAAAGAAAAATATAATTCCAACACAAAATAATTATAAATATATATTACCATATAAATATAATAATACCTATAATTTTTTATTAAGTTTTATATTTTTACTCATATTACCATACTTTAATAATCCTACAAGTCAATGGTATCACTTAATTATTAAATAATTATCTAAATAATTCTTAAGTTTTCCTTAAAACTAATTAACTGCTTCTATAGTTTGACTAGAGAAGCAGTTAATCCACACTTACTTATTAATCTTAAGTTATCTCTGTTCTTTTATAAGACCTTTCCTATATGCCTCAAGCAGCATTTCCAAAGCTCTTATCTGCTGCTTAAGTTCAATTCCTATATCAGTATCTCCTACCCGCTTTCTCTCAACCTCCTGCTCTAAAACTACAGTTGTAGAAAGTATATCTTTTTCCTCTTCTATTGCCTTCTGAGTAGATTCAAAAGGTTCGTGAGAAACTAAAACTAATCCATATGAATTATATATAAGAGTATAACCCGCTATTCCTGTCTGCCCTTGATAAGCTCTTGAAAAGCCCCCATCAATAACTAACAACTTACCTTTTGCTTTGATTGGACTTTCACCTTTCTTGCTTTTTACAGGTATATGACCATTAATTATATGTGCACTTTCAGGATTAAGTCCAAATTCTTTTAAAATAGAAGCACACATTTTTTCATCGTCTCTATATTTAAAATATGGATTTTTCTTTTCAACATGAGTTTCTTCCTCTGCTATAAAATATCTTTCAAAGGTAGTCATCTTGTTTTTACCGAAGAGAGGCGAATCAGTTCCAGTCCAAAGGTACCATATAACATCCATACCATAAAGCTTGGCTTCAGGATTGTTCTTATAAAAATAACCTTCTCTTGCCAGTATTTCAAATCTATCTAAGAGTTCTTTTCCTTTGTACTCTCGTCCAGTAGCACCTATCTTAACTTTTTTTAAACTTCCATCTTCATTTAAAGGAATACATCCGTGATATAAAAGATTCGAATTATAGTTTAAATACATGCTGCCTTTCGCAAAGAGAAAACTTATATGCTTTTGAAGCTTTTCGCTATTTAGGAAAGAAGACTTAAGCTTTTCCATAAGCTCTCTTTCTTCTATAGTGAGCTCATATGGATTTTTAGGGTCTATAGTAGGAAAATGTATGTCCTTCAATTTGTAATTTTTCCCTTCTAAATCAATTGTACCCTCACCATAATTTATCTTTTCTAAAAGAAGTCTATCCTCCATGTTGAAATGAGAACGCCTCTTAATTATTTCACCTTCAAGTTTAAATTGGATAATTGCAATAGCCTTATGCATTTGAGCTATAAGCTTAATATCTTTTTCACTGTAATTTTTATCGCTTTCTATTTTAGGTTTAAAATTCAAACAATCATCATTTTTATAAAATTCCAATGCAAATGTAGCAAGAGGCAGAAGATTTATTCCATAACCATCTTCTATAGTATCTAAATTAGCATATCTGGCACAAATTCTTAGCACAGTAGCAATACATGCTTCACTTCCTGCTGCTGCTCCCATCCAAAGAATGTCGTGATTTCCCCATTGAATATCTACTGAATGATAATTCATAAGAGTATCCATAACAATATCAGCACCAGGTCCCCTATCAAATATATCTCCTACAATATGAAGCCTATCAACTACTAATCTTTGAATAAGTTTTGATATAGCTGTAATAAATTCATTTGCTCTTCCTATTCTTATAATTGTCATTATTATTTCACTGTAGTATTCTTCCTTATCAAGCCTATCCGGCTGTTCATGAAGCAATTCTTCGATTATATATGCAAAGTCTTTGGGAAGTGCTTTTCTAACTTTTGAACGAGTATACTTAGAAGATACATATCTGCATATTTCAATGAGCCTGTATAGAGTTATTTTGTACCAATCTTCTATGTTACTCTCATCCTTAAGCATAAGCTCAAGCTTTTGCTCTGGATAATAAATGAGTGTAGCAAGACTTTTTATATCCTTTTTTCTCAAAGAGTTCCCAAAAATATCATTTATTTTCCTTTTTATAACACCTGATGCATTTTTAAGCACATGGATAAAAGGCTCATATTCTCCGTGAATATCCGTTAAGAAATGTTCTGTTCCCTTTGGCAGATTAAGTATAGCCTGAAGATTAATAATCTCCGTACAAGCTTCTGCTATTGTAGGATATTGATTTGACAAAAGCTTTAAATATTTCAAATCATATTCCAGTCCTTCTGTTAGATTTTCCTCTGCAAGTGCCATTACCCTTCCCCCTAATTTCATGATAAAAATGATAACAATACACAATATTATATGTAAAATATCACAATTATGATACCATATTATTTATATAATATATCACATACCGATTATTATCAAGGCATATTTATGATATATAACAAAAGCGTAATCTTGTACTAAATACACAAGATTACGCTTTTTTAATGCCTTCTATACTTTATCATAGTTATCAGCCATTTCCACAGCAGTTTCAGCATTTAATATTCCAAAACCCGTACTTTTATCTTTTCCTTTTTCCATCACATCATCTGCTGTTTTATTTAGTATTTGTTCTATTTGTTCTGGTGTTAAATTGGGATTAACCGCCTTCATCATAGCTGCAGCACCAGCTACTATTGGGGCCGCCATGCTTGTACCATTTCTATAATCATAATTACCTCCAGGAATAGTACTTAGTATATTCTCACCTGGAGCTGAGATTTTTACCGAAGAACCAAAATTAGAAAATATGCTTTTTTCATCATTTGAATTAATAGAAGCCACTGTATATGCCCCCTCATCTCCTGCAGGGCTAGTAAAGTCGGAGTTTCTATCATTGTTTCCTGAAGATACTACCACAAAAACTCCTTTACTTCTTGCATATTTAATAGCTTCCCCAATATAAGGATCCATAACATCAAAACCTACACTAAAATTTATTATGTCTACACCTTTGTCTGCAGCATATTTTATTCCGATAGCCATTATATCAGAAGATCCTTCGCCTTTTCCATTTAGAACCTTAACAGGTATTATCTTTACATCATAATTTCCAACTACACCAGCAACCCCGAAGTTATTTGAAGTATCCGCAGCTATTATCCCCGCCACATGGGTGCCATGCCAGTTGTCATCCATTGTATCATTGCTGTTATTTATAAAATTAAACCCCTCCTCCTTTAACACTCTATCTTTAAGATCAGGATGATTATAATCTACCCCTGTATCCACTACAGCAACCTTTATCTGCTTCTTCTGTTTATGAACCTTCCATGCTAAATTGCTTTTCGTGTGGATTATTGCCCACTGCTCTGTCAAATCTATATTATCAGCAGTGCCAGCATTTGAAAATTCTTGTACACTACTTGTCATGTTCTCATGTTGGGCAGTATCTATCTTTGGTGAGCAACCGCTTAGTAAAATACAAAAAGAAGCCGATGTTAAAAGTAAACTTCTCATAAATCTATTCATATTTTTAAACCTCCTCACCATATTAATAAATTTATTTATTGTGCCTTTTATTATACAAGGTCACATGACGAGTTTATATGAGGAGTTTATGGAAAACTAACCAATCACCTCTTTCCCTCCCCCTAAAAATCAAAAATAAAGTTAATATTTTGCTTGTACAATTGCTATGAAACATAATATTATATTATTTATGCACAATATACTTAAAGACTTACAGTAATATACTTAGGAGGAATCTATGAAAAAATCTTCAAAAGACATAATAGTAATCGGCTTTGCACTTTTTGCAATGTTCTTCGGAGCAGGAAATTTAATTTTCCCTCCAACTTTAGGAAAAATGGTTGGAACTAAATTCTTACCTGCTATAATCGGCTTTCTTTTAACCGGAGTTGGACTTCCTCTTATGGGCATTATTGCTTCAGCTAAAATCAATGGCAGCTTTGATGATATGGCCAGCAAAGTGTCAAAAAATTTCTCACTGATTGCAGGTACAGCTTTAGTACTTGCTATTGGTCCTCTTTTGGCAATACCAAGAACTGCTGCTACTACATATGAATTAGGTATAAAGCCTTTGTTCCCATTTATAAGTCCACTAGCAGCTATCATAATATACTTTCTAATTAATTTAGCTTTTGTATTGAAGCCTTCTTCAATAATTGATAACATAGGAAAAATACTAACACCAATTTTACTTTTAATGCTTGCCTCAATAATTATTAAAGGTATTGTTACACCTATAGGGGCGATAACTGCAACTCCAGTTGCAAATGTACTGCCAAGAGCACTTCTAGAGGGATACCAAACTATGGATGCAATGGCTTCTGTTATGTTTTCTTCTATAATAATTGCCTCGGTAGCTTCTAGAGGCTATAAGAAAAACTCTGAAATAGTATCCACAACAATTAAAGCAGGTCTTGTTGCAGTGCTTGGTTTAGCTTTTGTATATGGAGGACTTCTTTACTTAGGTGCTCAAACAGTTCAAATATTTCCCCAAGATATAACGAAGACTGAATTAGTTATTGAGATAGCGCGTAGAACTTTAGGCAGCTTTGGCAGCATAGCACTTGGACTTTCTGTCGCTCTTGCCTGCCTGACTACTTCCATTGGTCTTACAGCTACAGCAGCAGAATTTTTCAGCAAAACACTTACGAATGGAAAAGTTTCCTATAAGGTTAATGTGATGCTTATAACAGTATTAAGCATATTTGTTGCAATGATGGGAGTGGATAATATTGTGCAGTTTGCTTCTCCAATTCTCAGCATACTTTATCCAGTGGTTATAGTCCTCATATTAACTACACTGATGGGAAAATTGATAAAGCACAATAAAGTAGTAGCTGCAGCAGTTTATACAACACTTGTTGTCAGCATAATTGATACTTTAACTGGTCTTGGTTATTTGCCTACAGCAATTAAAAGCATATTCCTTCTGATTCCTTTAGCAAGCAATGGTTTCGCATGGGTTATACCTGCATTTGTTGCTATGTTTATAAGCTCTTGGCTTATAAAGGATGAAGGTATAGATAGAGAAGAGTTAAAAAAGACAGCTTAAAAAATAATTTTGATTTACTGAACAGACTTTATTATATGGTCTGTTCATTTTTTGTAACATTCCTGCTTTAGTTGAATATAATGGTAAGAGATTGATTTATCCTTAAAAATATTGGTATGAGGTTATGTATTAATGAATAAGAAAGCCTTAGCATTTGTCTTACCATTTTTACTTGCTGTTTCGTTAACCAGCTGTACTAAGGATACTAACTTAGGTCTTGATCAACCTAACACTCCTGTTATTATACCAGTAACAACCGAGCCTGCTAAAGATCAAGTAAAGCCTGCTCCAATTTCTGAATCTCCTAAAGAAGAAATAAAACCTACTCCCCCTGCTGATCAACTACCAAAGGAACCTACAACTTTTAGGCAGGGTGATAAAGGTAAAAAAATTAAAGAAATACAGCAAAAGCTAAATAAGTTTGGCTACAAACTTATTGTTGATGGTGATTATGGTTCTTCAACAACCGCTGCTGTAATAGATTTTCAAAAGAGAAATAAAATTAATGCAGATGGAGTTGTTGGACCTGCAACCTTCAAAGCTCTAGAAAAAAATCCTACTGCAGAGACTACGTATATACCGCCAGCACCAAAGCCCTCATCAGTGACTCCACCAAAAACCAATGGTGCAGCATCATTGGAGCAATATATAAACAATAAAAATTTTCCTAGCAAAACTAAATATCTTATTTGGATTGATATTCCAAAACAGAGGGTTAATATTTTTACAGGCTCAAATAAGAATTGGAAGCTTCTAAAATCAATGGTCTGCTCTACTGGAAAGTCTTATACTCCGACAATTAAAGGAAACTTTGAAGTTGGTGTAAAGGGCAGTTACTTCATAGCAGATGGAGGAGCTCGCTGCAAGTGGTATACCCAAATCAAAGGTAATTACCTTTTCCACAGCGTATTATATGATAATAAAGGCGAAAGAATTATAGACAGTACCTTAGGTGTACCTGCATCGCACGGTTGTGTAAGACTTGCAACAGAAAATGCAAAATTTATATATGACAACATACCTGCAGGAACTGCTATTTGGTCGAATTAATTTAAGAAAAGGCTAGTCCTTTTCTTTTTTATTTATTAAAAACAGTTAAAAATGCTATACTAGTAATATAAGAAATGATTTGTCCTTGAAATGAGGTAGATGCAAATGAAAATTGAAACGACTAAAGATGTATCTTTCATATTAGATACTTTAAATAAAAATAATTTCGAAGCCTATATAGTGGGTGGCTGTGTTAGAGATAGCTTGCTGAAAAGACAGCTTAGGGACTGGGACATAACCACCAGTGCACTTCCTGAGGAAATTATAAAGCTTTTTGATAAAACCATTCCTACAGGCATAAAGCACGGGACTGTTACTGTGGTAATAAATAAGGAAAATTACGAGGTAACAACTTATAGAATAGATGGCGAATACTCAGATAACCGCCATCCAGATGAAGTTGTATTTACTCGTTCCTTGAAAGAAGACTTGAGTCGAAGAGATTTTACCGTAAATGCCTTGGCTTACAATGAGGTTGAAGGCCTTGTAGATATGTTTAATGGTATTGAAGATCTAAAAAATAAGACAATTAGATGTGTAGGTGATCCGAATAAACGCTTTACTGAAGATGCTTTAAGAATGCTTAGAGCAATAAGGTTTGCTTGTCAACTTAGGTTTAGTATAGAGAAAGACACCTATGAAGCTATAGGCAGTAACTATCATCTTCTTAAGAATGTAAGCTCAGAAAGAATCCGTGATGAACTAGATAAAATTCTTATGTCACCTGTTCCTAGTAGAGGTATTATAATGCTCCAGGAGACTAAACTTTTAGATAATATAATTCCTGAGCTTAACGAATCTGTAGGCTTCGACCAAAAAAATCCACACCACGACAAGAATGTGTTTGATCATATTATGGCGGTTTTAGATAATTCTATTGAAAGCCTGCCTGTTAGATTAGGTGCTCTTCTTCATGATATAGGAAAGCCAAGAACCTTTACTATCGATAAAAAAGGTATCGGCCATTTCTACGGTCATAATATAGTTAGCGCAGAAATGTCGGAAGTTATTTTAAAGAGATTAAAATACGACAATGCTACAATTAAGAAGGTTCTAATTATTGTAACAGAGCATATGTCTGCATATAATAACATGAAAAACAAAACGCTGAAAAAATTTATTTCACGCGTTGGAGTTGAGAACTTAGACGATCTTTTTGAACTTCAGATTGCTGACAGCAAAGGCCATAAAAAGAATGCAGATTATAGCCCCATCCTGAAAAGAAAAAATGATGTTAAGAAGATACTTGATAATGGTGAACCATTTACAGTAAGCCAGCTCAAAATTACTGGAGATGATTTGATTAAGCTTGGAGTTAAGCCTGGTAAGGAAATTGGTGTTGTTTTAAAGGATTTACTTGAGAAGGTTATGGAAAAGCCGGAGTTAAATACTAAAGAAAAACTCTTGGATATAGCTAAAAATAAGTTTAGATAACATAGAAGCGAGAACCAAGTTTGGCTCTCGCTTCTCTTTTTACAACTGTTCTGCAAATTTTACTAGCAGGTCAGCTTTATCAGTGTCAATCATTTTTCCTCTTTGTACTTTAACTTCACTTATATAAGTTTTTAGCATGGCTTCTTTCTGCTTTAAATTTCCCTTACCCTCAGCAGATTTTGCCTGTTGAAGCTTGTTAACAAGAGATGGATTTTTCTTATTGGCAAATCTTTCTGTTAAGCTGCCCAGACTGTCATAGGTTACTTTCACTTCGAACTCCACATTAAGCACTGCCTTATTCCCAGCCTTGTCGATAGCTTCTACCGTAACTATATTCTTACCTATACTCAAATTGTAAGCTTCAGCTTTATAATCAACAATACTCAGTAATAAAACGCCTGTTAAGTTATCTGATGCTGAGAATTTAAAATTAACTGTTTCATCCAATTTATATTCAGTTTTGTTCCCAGAAACAGTTATTTCAGGTGCTGTAGTATCAATAATAAATTTTATAGAAACATTGCTTCTATTTCCAGCCTTATCAACTGCCTCAACACTTAATACATAGCTTCCGTCTTCTTTAATCTCTTCACCATTATATAGCTTATCATTTAGTGTCATAACATAGCTACCTTCATTAACTGATACAAGCGGAGTAACTGTTCTATTATAAGTTCCACTATCCTCAACTCCACTTATTGAAATAACAGGAGCTGTCTTATCAATTATAAAATTAATGATGGTTTGGGAAGAATAATTATCTCTATTTACTGCGGTTACCACTAGTATATAAGTGTTCTCATCAGTTATAGGCGTTCCATAGTAATTATCTCCATTTAAAGTCATTGAGTAAGTACCCTTGTCAACACTTACAACTGGAGTGACAGTTTCCTTATAAACCCCATCGTTCTCTAAGCCTGTAATAGTGATAACAGGTGGAACTGTATCTGTTAATCTTACTATCTCTGTTGTGTTTCTTATTCTTAATCTATGCCCTTCTGGATCCTCAGAAGCTAGACCTATTACGCTTACTCTATCTCCAACTATTATTGAAGAATCCCACTTGCCATTCTTATCAGTATTTCCACTTCCATCATTGATATAGCCTTCCACATAGGCTCTCGCTTCCCCAGTTCCATCATTAACAAAGATATTTTGTCCATCTATCTTTGTAACCTTGCCTTCGACCTTTACAAGCCAACCTTCGTTTTCGTCTTTCATGCTGTCAGCTGTACTCATAGCCTTTGGTGCTACAGGATTTATTGAAGTATCAATTATTTGAACATCTTTAATTTCGTTGGCAACTTGAAGTTCTGAATCTCCTCCATAAGCATCCACATAGCCTGTAACTCTAACTTTTTGCCCAAGCTTAAGTTCAGTTTTAGAAACACCGAACACTGTTATTCCGCCTGTAGCGTCTTGAACATAAACAACTTCAAAGAATGCATTCTTAGGAGATACAGCCTCTGATTGAGCTGTAACTATTCCTTCAATAGCAAATCTCTTACCTAGGTTATCCGGTACTCCATTTTTGTCTGCATCTACTCTTACTTCAGCAATTGTTTTAAGTTCTGCTGGCGCTGCTTCAGACATCCAGCTTATAACATTTTCAGTAATTTGCTTATTTGAATAAGCATTATCTCCACCTGCTGTTTCAAAATCTGAGAAGAAAGTTGTTCCTGCAACTACTACCTTACTTCCATTTGAAAATTTTTCAGCAGCTAAGGAATAAACATTTCCCTTTTCAACTGGAACAGCATCATTTTGAAGGTCTGAATCTAAAATCTCTGTTGTATCAAGTCCTTTTACAAGCCAATCTACAGCGCTTTCGTCTCCATTTTGCTTTAATATAACAGAACATCCACTGTAAGCACTGTAAGTATATCCATCAAGAATATTATTAGTTAAATTATATTTTGAACTAGTATAATTATTGAAATACAGTCTAAATTCTTGTCCTCCGTTTGAAGTCTTGTCTATTACTTCATCATCGTTAAATCTCAGGTTCGAGCCTATAGCTTCAAGGATTGTGTTTCCTTGGGCCGCACTCTGATAGCTAGGATCAGTAACACCCTTATCATTGTAGTCCGCTCTAGAGGTTATTATTAAATTTCCACCAAGCTTTACAAAGTTTTTAATAACTTCAATTTCTGCATCTGTAAATTTAGATTTGTAAAGACCGTATTTACTGTCATCTTTACTTTGAGGGTCTGTTATTATAAGTACCTTGGTGTGCTCTAAATCAGATGCAGTTAATTCGTCATTATTTTGTACAAGCATGAAGCCTTTTTGCTGCAATGTATCTGCTAAAGTAAGCATCTTGCCCTTGTAATCTCCAGATACATATTGATTATAATGCCCTCCATCAATTACAACTTTAACTAACTCTTCCGCAGTACCCACGCTCATAGAAGTCGTATTTGTAAAATTGTTTTCTTTTCCATCTATTGTTATAGTTGTTTTTGCATAAAGCTTAATTTCTCCTATAGTTTTTGGTGTCCAAGTTGTTTTGGTTGTACTTGTTAATGCGGATGCTACTGAAGCTATAACACCTTCACCTATTTTATGTTCTGCATCTATAGAACCTTCAAAAAATTCAACCTTAACATCTTTCAGTTCAGTAGTTCCGTTGTTATAAACTGTTGCAGTTATATCTACCGGATTATTTACTATTTGTGGGTTTTGTGATACTTCTAGCTTTGATATTCCAACTGGTACTACGCTTCCTACCCAAACTGGAGCAGTAACAGCTATATCTTTGTCACTCTGATCAACTTTCACATAGTAATAGGTATTTCCTTCAGGAAGTGTTAAATTCCACTCAGCGATATTGCTATCAAAGGTCTTTGAAACAGCTACAGCTCCACCATTAACTATAATAGAAACTTTTCCAATTTTATCAGTTAAATCTGGATCTTCTATTTTAATCTTAGCGTTTAAGCTTCCAGTATTGCTTAAAATACTTCCCATTGGTTTATCATTTACCGTATAGAAAATCTTAAGATTTTCATCTTCAGTAGAATATATTCTTCTATTTCTCATTGCATCATAAAGAGAATCTCTTGTTAGGTCTTCTGCTAACATAACAGTTCTTGCTGTATTAGCATTAACCCATTTCCCTTTATGGTTATCCTGGTTATTAGTTGGTGCTAAGTGCCATCCTTTATCAAGAGCTCTTGTGTAGTACTCATAACTTGGGAAGTATCCACTACCTCTTACTGGCCCTTCACCATTACCAACCTCAACCATGTTTACTACATTATCAGCAGCTACAGAATAAAAACCGAAGTCTGCAAAATCCCCAAAGGTCTTGCCTGGGTGATTTAGCTGAGATATAGAATTTGTATCTCCAGCAATTTTATTGTAGTATGTTTTTAGATCCATTGCTGAATTGCTTCTTGAAGCAAACCAAGGAGTATTAAAGGTATTTATGTGTCCCCATCCACCTGTACTTCCACTCCAAGTCATTTCAAATCCAGCTATTCCTACAAATTTTCCATTCTCAGTATATTTATCTGCAGAAGTATGAAGCTGTTTCCACTCTGTGCTTGTAGACTGGCTGACATCAGTTATATTTTCGCTTGCTTTATCATTATCAAACCAATTGGAATGATCTGTTATAGCAACATAATCAGCCTTTGCATTGTTTTTCGCCCATTCATAAGCTTCATCAGGAGTACCTACACCATCAGATAGGCTGGTATGGGCATGAAGTTGACCATAGTATAAGTTGTATTGCTTTTGTGCTGCTTTTCCTACTGTAAAAGACCACTCTCTGGTTGAAGGATTTCCTTTTGTATCAGAAAGTTCAACCTTAGCATAGTGGCTCCCTTCACTTAGTGGTGTACTCAATTTGTAAGATATACTTGTAGCAGTTTTTTCAACACTTGTTAATGCAGTACCATCTAATATAAGTTTGATAGTATTTTCATTTACACCGGAAACATCACTAAACTCTACTCTTATTGCCTCAGGTTGAGTATTAACATCAACAGTTTCTCCATCTGCTGGCACTACCCTAGTTATAGTGGGACCTTCTTTATCTTCAATAGATTTAACAACAACTTTAGTTGAAGCTTTTATATCAGAATGTATCTTTGAAGTTGCTGTAATTGTGGTTTCTCCTGCTTTAACACCTGTTATTTTACCATCAGCTACAGTTGCTATTGTTTCATCTGCTGAATTCCAATTCACACCCTTTTCAGTGGTATCAATTGGATCATAAGAAACAGCAATCGTTTTATTATCTCCTTCTGTTAATTCAACTATTTCAGGAAGACTTAAGTTTTTAAGAAGAATCTGAACTGAGCTAACCTCTTCTATTTTAGTTGTGCTCTTTAAACCTGGATGTGGTGTAAAATAAGGAGTCAAATTTCCTGTAAGCTTTACATATTTCCCAGCTGCGGTTGGATTTGTCTTCAATCCAAAATTCGCTCTTAATTCTGATGGAGTTTTTGGCAGCTGCACATAAAGCATTTTAGTAACATCTTTTTCATCTTTACTATCAGCTATAGCAAATGCAGTATCTCCATCAAAATCAGAAAATAAAACAGTTTTTTCTGATGTTGGCTGCCCGACAATATACCCTTGTACTGTGGCTATCCTGTTGTCTTGTACTGGAATTGCTTCAGTCACGCTATAAGGCAATTCCCAAGTACCTGCCCCTGCAGCCTTAACTATATTTATATTGCCTATACCAACAAAGTTAGAAAAAACTAGTAAGAAAGTCATTACTAATCCCAAAATTTTAAAATCTTTTTTCTTTAACAAACAATGTTCCCCCTTGATTTTTGTATTTTACACAGCAATCACTAGTTGTTATGTAGCTAAGTTTATACAATGTTGGGTAATGATATAATAAACTTGTCTTATCCCTCCTTTATTTTAATAATCAATGAAAATATATATTAAGTCTTGCTTAGTAGTTCATACTTAAAATGAATTCAAACTTGTAGAGTATTAGTATTATATTAAATTTATGTAATTTTATTACATTTCGCTAAGAAACAAAAACTTAGGATTAACCCCTAAGTTTTTTATTGTTATTAAATTTAAGATATTTGCTTTCAATAAACGCCACTGAAATAAACGCAGTAATCGGCACAGTAAGTACAATACCAATACTTCCCGCCAAACTTTGAATAAGTTCTGTACATATCAAATCCATATTCATAATTTGCAAATATGGCATACTAGATGCCATTATTAAAATAATTAATGGCAGCGAGCTTCCAGCAAAAGCTAATATAAGAGTATTTGACATTGTTCCGATAATATCTTGTCCAACATTCATCCCTGAATTAAAAAGCTGCTTTTTATCTAATTTTGGATTTACACTGTGCATTTCATAAATTGATGAAGCAATTGACATTCCTACGTCCATTACAGCTCCTAAAGAAGCTATTAGAATTGCAGCAAACATTAAGCCATTTATACTGAACTTTGAATTTTCAGCAACATATATAAGGTTCTCGGCATTATCCATGGTTACACCTGAGAGATGTGCAGCTTGTCCTGCTAAATAAGATATAACTCCAGCAACTATTACTCCAGAAATTGTTCCAAGCATTGCAGATGCTGATTTTTTACTCCAGCCTGTGATGAGTAAATGCGTAACTACTGTTGTTGCAATAGCTGTTATGATTGCTGCGGTTATTGGGCTTAAGCCCCTAAACATCATTGGAACCATAAAAAATAAAACCATAACTCCTGTAAAAATTAAGGATACTATAGATTTTAGTCCCTTTAGCTTCCCTATTGCTAATATGACTAAAAAGAAAATTGCAATTAATACATATATAACCTTATCCCTTTTATAGCTGTAAAGGCTTATATCGCTAAGTGTTCCATCATTAAGATAAAGGCTTGCAATAACCTCCATATTCTTTTCAACTTTAACATTGTATAGTCTGCTCAATCCATTTTTTACAGCAAACCTTTGTTTTGCGTATTTTCCTGTAAGTATTTCTATATCTATATCCTGATTTCCTAATTTCATGCCTTCCACTACTGTATCATCATTTAACTTTTCAGCTTTTATATTAATTACCTTGGCTCTTTCATAAAGCACTGTCCTTTTTCCTCTGGAGGTCAGTACACTAGGCTTTCCCACCATTCCTGAAAAATAAACTATTAATATGCAGGCTGCTATAGCAAGTAAAATTGATATGACAGTATACTTTTTATTCATAGGCTATCCATCCTTTGTTTAAAACTATATTAATTTCAATAGCTTTGCTTACTAACGCAAGTAACTTCAGGTTACTCACAATGTATTTATATACTACCATATATTTACATAATTATCAATTTTCTATTGGTTTGATTTTGTATATATTTCAAAAAATTTTAAGAGCATGACCACCTGGTCATGCTTCACTTAAATTAGGACACCTCAATCTTCATAAAATGCATCTTCTTAGCCTTTTCTTTAACATGAGTTGCATTTCTCAGGTTATAACTATGCTGAGAAATCAGAGGAACTCTTCCACCTTTATCTATGCTAAAAGCTGTTACCATTGCAGAATGATATATTCTTCCACTTTTATCTTCATACTGTATGATATCTCCAAGTTCCAAAAGCTGAATATCATTTACTTCCTTAGCCTTTAATCCTCTTAGTCTTGACTGATTTCTCACCTTTAGAGTCCAGTAAAGAGAATGAGCTACAGTCCAGGAAACAGACCAAGTATCATCTGATGATCTTGAGCCGTTCATTCTGTACCACCAGGGTGAAGAATCAAACGCCAAGGGAGCTCCGCCTGCCTTCAGGCATTGAGAAATAAAATTAGTACAATCTCCTCCGCCATCATCACGCCCTGGGATAAATTTAAACTCAGGATTTGGGTTTAAAGCATAGGTCAGCGCGTATCTTACTGCGTTTTCATGGTTATATCTATTAGTTCTATCAAAATTACCGAAGTAATACATAAAATGCTCCTATTACTAATTATTATTAATTATATTCTATGCTAGAGCACCTTTAAAGGTTTCTTTCTCTTACCTTAATTTATAGTGTATTTACTTAATACATAATAAAAAGAGCCTAAGCTCCGCTTAGACTCTGCTAATCTTCAATATTACTTTTTAATCTTCTTAATAGCCATCACAATTGGTACAGTTATAAGAGTGCCAACAATTACTTCAGGAATTCCATTTGTCAAAGCTATTCCGTAAATAATTTTTGCAGCACTGTTTGCTCCTGCTCCTGGCTTTAAAAATGCAAGGTTAGGATACAAAAGATAAATCATGGTAAGTACAACAAAAGTATTTGTAAGAGTTCCTACTACTGCTCCTGCTCCAACCTTTATATTTTCATTTTTTCCAAGCATTAATTTATAGGAATAATAGCTTACTATACCTATTAAAATTCTTGGAAGAACAGAAACTATTGGATTTTGAAAAGCTGGCGAGAAAATACTGCTTGGAGCCGTATAATTTTGAATAAGGCTGAACATTCCAAAGAAGAACCCTATTACTGCTCCTACCAAAGGACCTTCAATGATAGCCCCTACAATAACTGGAATGTGAAGTATTGTAGCCTTAGCCATTGGCAATGGTATAAAACCATAACCTGTTGCACCTAGTACAATAGAAATAGCTGACAGCATACCAATAGTAGTTAGCTGTCTTGTGCCAAGCCTATGACCTGACCTTGTTGTTGATACGTTTTGATTCATTTTTACCCCTCCGTTCTTACTCCCCTTAAGGATATAAGTCGAATTTTAAATATAAATTTTTAGCGGTTCAGTTTCGTAAAGAATACCGACCATATAGTATTGTAGCACTTTTTTATTGTAATTTCCATAACACTTATTCAATTTTTTTACAATTAATTAATTGCTTTAGTGTAAAACACAAAAACCTCTTCTTGTTGAAGAGGTTTTTTATATATCTATTTAACTTTTAACACACCAAGCTTAGCAATATCATAAACTGAATTCTTTTCTTCCCTGATAACTATTTTTTCCTCTATGGTTTTCCCATCCTTTGACATTGTAAAAATTATTGGAGCTATAACTTTTAAAGATACTCTATTGGAGCTATTTATAATTTCAACAACTCTTTCACTATTATAGCCTCTGAGTTTGAGCTTTAATTCTCCTAAAACCTTCAGGCACTGTCCTTCCAACTGCTCCTTTAAGAAGCCTTTGTCTTCGCAGGATTTTAAAGCTAAAGCAGCTACTATACATAGTCTTTCATCAAACCAAGCTTCATTTTCTTCAAAGGACTTAATTAAAAATTTCACTGACTTTCCAAGCTGATTAATATATATGACAAGGTCTTCCTTCCCCATTGTAAAAGCAAGCAGTGTCATTGAAGTTACTTCTATCTTATTGTAAAGTCTATCCTTGTTTGCATCAGCAAAGCTTCCATCTGCAAATTGATTTTTTGCGAGCACCCTTAATATGTTATATCTTGGATACTTATAGTCTAATATTGCATTATCACCTTTTTTCTCAATCTCAGCTTTGCTTGGCATACCAGCAGGTTTGTAAACAAAGGTAGGGACATCAAGGAAGTTGGCTCGTGAAATATCCTTGCTGGTTTCCTCAGATATATCCACTGGAACAATGTGAGTTATAGGCATGCCTAACACTGGGTCTTCAATTATCTCAAGCATTATGAATGAAGTTTCAGGGCTAATTATTCCGTATTCCTTTGAAAGCTCAATAACCTTGGCTCTCATAGAATCGTAAACTTCTCCTCTTTCAGTTTTCATTCTTTCTTCAATAGAATCTATTCTTTTTCTCGTCCAAACCTTTTGAACAAGCTCTGCATTTTCCTTTAAATCCAAGCCGTCTAAATCTACAGTCTTTGTATAATCCTTATCTCCAACCTTGCCTTTTATAGTAATCTTTCCTTCTATGTCTCCAGACACCTTTGCAAAGATTGAAAATGGTTCTCTGTCATAGATATAATCTATAGTCCTAGGATAAGTTCTGTCAACCTTCATGCTTCCCCAGTCTATCTCTTGAACATCTACCTGAGGGTTTTCAATTCTAGAAAATTGCTTAATAATCATATCTTCTATACTTTCGCCTTCATAAAGAAATTCTGCTTTTCCATAGCCAAGCTGTGCAAGTTTATTAATTACATAGCTGTTGGCTGAAGTATCTATTCCAAAAGTAAAAATTCTATTATCACCTATATTTTTTCTAACATAATCAAGCATCTGTTCTTCATTTTCAATTATATCATCAGTAAAGAGAAGAATAGTACTGTATCCAAAAGCATTCTTTTCTGAAAGTGCATACTTGAGTGCCTCAAAAATTTGAGCTCCTTTTTTAGCTTCAAGGTTGTTAATCCAATCAGTAGCCTTTCTTAAATTTTCATCATTAAATGGCACTTTTCCAAGTTCAGAAAAGAAATGAAGCCTACTTTCAAAAGCAACTATGTTAAAGCTGTCTCCCTCAGATAAGTTTCTTATACAAAGTTGAAGTGCATCCTTAGCTTCTTCAAGCTTTGCACCTGTCATAGAATAAGAAATGTCCACAAGAAAGATATAATTATTTGGCCTTTCCTCTTCCAAACTTTGAAGCTTTGGAAATAGTCTTAAGTAGAGTATTCCTTTGTCTTCATTGTCCTCTAAATATTTATACAGCATACCAGCAGCTTCTACCGGCTTTTCTTCCTTAAATACAAGTACAAGATCATTATCAAGTTTTGAATTATAATTCTCAAAAGTAACTTTTGCTAAGTTTATCTCTTCTTCCCATTCAACCCTTATATCATGGCTAGGAGATTCTATACTTATTTTAGTGAGAGGCTCAACTAAAAGATTCAAACTGCTTTTATAGCTTACAATCCCTTCAGCACTGCTTTCATTTTCCTGAGCCCTATCTGCATGCAAAGGAGGAATTATAGAAGGTATAGTAAGCATTAAGCTGTCATCTTCATAAACAAGCATATCCATATAGGAGAACTTTATTTTAACGGATTCCCCGGGCAATATTTGACCTATAGTGAATTGATACACATTAGGATAAGGCTCATCTAAAGAAAGAGCATTAACCTTTGTTTCCTCTGAATCCTCATACATTCTTTTAGCCTCTTCCCAGTCCTCAACTACAGCTTTTAAGGTTCTTCCGCCTAAGGTAGCCTCAAAGCCGGTTATAACTGCAGTATCAGGAATAGGAAACGTATACATACCATCTATACTCATGCTTCCTTTGTTCTCATAAACCTGCTTAATTGAAATCTCAGCATATTCTCCGCATAAGTTTCCGCTAATTCCAACCTCTTTCAAGCGCACCTGCGCCTCAGGCTGCTTGCTGCTCTTTAGACCATAACCTAACATAAATTCCCTCCTGTATTCTTTACTTGTACGTGACAATTACTAATAGCCACGAATCCTCATAAATACTTATCATAAACCCAATAATTACATACTACTTATACTTTCCATATAAAAAATAATTATTAATTTTTTTGTTGTAAGATAGTGTGGCAATATAGTGTCAGATTCCTCGTAGAAACCATTGAGGTAAAAAGCCTAAGTGTCTTTTTACGGTAATCTTGTGAGTGAGAATGAGGACTCTTAAGTTGCCACTTTCTTAACACAGCTAACGGCTTACTGGAGGAATTTGACCCTCTATAATCCACACTATTTTAAAACAACATCTATATTTCTTTTTTATATAATCTGTAGGTTCTGTAAAGGAGTCCCCCTGTTTTCTCAATATCAATTCTCATAGCATGGTTGGTTTCTCCTATAGTAGACCCCTCACCATATTTATACCCATTTTTTATAGCGTTCTCATAGCACTTATAGAGCATTGCTCCGCTTACTGCTTTTTTTCTAAACTCAGGAACAACAAACATTCCAAATATTCTAAGCCCGTCTATATTTTTCTTATACCATAAAAATTTTATGAATCCAAAAGGAAATAAACTTCCATTAAGCTTCTTAAGCACTTGGTTATAGTCTGGAAGTGCAATTAAAAAACCCACTGGCTTTCCTTCGCTTCTTGCAAAGATGATAATATCCTTATCTGCTAAAGGCTTTAATCTGGCTATTTCAGCCTTAACTTCCTCTAAAGTTGGTGGTGCAAGCTCTTCCCAATCATCAGGCATGCCTATTTCCATTATCTCCTTGGCATCCTTTGCTTCTCTATCTAAATTATTTAAATCTATAGTTTCAACCTGAAAATTATAGCGCTTCATTGCATATTCAACTAACTTGCGGTTTTTGTCAATTGAAGCAGCAGAATCGATATCATGATAATAAGCATATAAGTCCAAAGATTTACTAAATCCATATTCATTGAAAAATTCCACATAATACTCAGGATTATAGGAATTCATAAGCACTGGAGGGCCATCAAAGCCTTTAACTAAAAGACCTTTATAGTCATCACCATTTGTAGGAGAAAGAGGTCCCTTAATTGAATTCATTCCTCTTTTCTTAAGCCATGAGGAAGCTTTATTAAATATAGCAAAAGCAACTTCTTTATCATTAATACTTTCAAATAAGCTTATATAGCCTTCTTTCATGTTTTTCTTTTCATTTAAAGATTCATTAATCCCAACGCAAATTCTTCCTGCAGGCTGACCATTTAAGTAAGCAATAAAAAACGCATGCTCACCTTGCTCAAACAAAGGATTATCTTTACCTAGCAAGGTTTTTAGCAAATCTCCCTTTAAAGGAGGAACCCAATATGGATCTTCCTTATAAATTATCCATTGTATATCAATAAATTTCTTTAGTCCTTTTTTATCTTTAACCTCAATTATCTCTACCATGCTCCACCCACCCCTAATCTCTAGTTTGACATAGATGTATTAAATCCCACATGTGCATCAAACTTTTCATGTGATAGATACTCAAAGTTCTCTTCACGAAGTACAATATCTTTTAAAAGTTCTGTTTTGCCTTCATAAGTTCCGCAGTAAGAGCTTAAAAGTTTTTCAATACTTTTCCTATATTTGTCCTTGTTCATTAATATCGCTTCAAGAGCCTTCACTGCATCCTTATCATTTTCTGCAACCTTTCCTATGTTATATTTTTCAATCATAGTAAGTGTTCCTATATCATTTGTTGTTGCCTTTCTAAATGTAATTTCAGGAGTTTTGTTTAAGAGGCTTTCAATAAAAATTCCTGCTGAAGGTCTGCCAATTAAACAATCAGCTGCTGCAAGCATTTCGTCAAAGTTACCAATATATTGAAAAGGCATTATATTAATATCTATATTAGTATTCATAGCTTTAAATTTATTAATTTTCTTATAAATTTCCTTATCTCTTCCGCAGACTACTATTAGGTTTAATGGCTTTTGGTAATCACTGCATATAAGCTTAACCATATTCATTAAGAGGTTTCCGCCTATGCTTCCGCTGGCTAAAATTACACTATCTCTTCCATTATTTAATTCATATTTTTCTTTTATTTTTTTAACATCTTTGTGTTTAAAGTGCTTCTTTTCTGCTAAAGGTCCTATAAGCCTGTACTTTGCATCATTAAGCTTATCAAGCTTTTTATTAGGGTTTTTGTATATAGAATTTTTATAGGCTTGAATTACAAAATCCTTGTAATAACCAAGTACATATTCTATCTTTTCAAACAAAGTAGTTTCCTTATTGATGTCAATAGAAAAATAAGTTTTACTGAAATCAAAGTTTTGTATAGCTTCTCCTGTTTCCTTAAAGTAACAAATATGAGTAGCATACGGATTTACTAAGTCTAGAAATGTAGAAATCTCTGTTATGAATATGTAAAAAGGTACGCCCTTCTCCTTTGCATATACTCCAATAGCCTTGTTAAAGCCATCTGCAGTAGATACTATGATGTCAGGTTTTACCTCCTCCAGCTTCTTATAATATGGCGCTGTATCGGAAACCTCAATGAATGGAAGAATAAACATTCTGGCAATAAAGTTCACAACTAAATCTAGGGTTCTAATAAAGTTTTTTCTTATTAAAAAGTTCCAAAGCCTTACTATGCCGCTTACACTGTCTGAACCTATCATTTCACTACCAGCCATGACTGTAACTTCGGCTTCCTCACCTTGAAGTATGTCTTCAAGTATCCTTGCCATTCTAAGATGACCCATCCCGAATTTTTCGTATACAATTAAAACTTTCTTAGGCATTATATAAACCTACCTTCCATTTTGATGCAGAATAATCTATGCTGTCTGATTTATTATTAATATAGATAAAATAATTATTCCTAGACTAATTATACTACAGTCCGTATGAAAACTAAATAGTAGTAATAATGAGAGTATGGCAAAAATTTGGATATGCAATTATAAATCTATATAAATCAGCGATATTTGAAAACATACTTACATATAATTAACTATAATTAGGGGGGTTGATTATTAATGGAAAAAACAAAAAAGCTAGTGGAAGAATTAAGAAAATTGAATTTTTCCAAAATGTACAATGAAGATTTTCTTCTTACTTGGGAAAAAACTGAGGATGAACTTTCTGCAGTATTTAAGGTGGCTGATATATTAAGAGACCTTAGAGAAAACAATATTTCTACAAAGCTATTCGACAGCGGCCTAGCTGTTTCCCTATTCCGTGATAATTCCACTAGAACACGATTCAGCTTCAGCAGTGCAGCAAATTTATTAGGTCTTGAGGTTCAAGACTTAGACGAAGGAAAATCTCAAATTGCTCACGGTGAGACTGTGAGAGAAACAGCAAACATGATCTCCTTTATGGCAGACGTTATCGGCATTCGTGACGACATGTATATCGGCAAGGGAAATACATATATGAGAGAAGTAAGCAAAGCCGTAAAAGAAGGACATAAAGCAGGAGTTTTAGAACAAAGACCAACCCTGGTTAACCTTCAATGTGATATTGATCACCCAACTCAGACAATGGCAGACATGCTTCATATTATTAATCACTTTGGCGGGGTAGATAATTTAAAAGGCAAAAAAATTGCTATGACTTGGGCTTATTCCCCTAGCTATGGAAAGCCTTTATCAGTGCCTCAAGGTATAATTGGTTTAATGACACGTTTTGGCATGGAGGTTGTTCTTGCTCATCCAAAGGGCTACGAGGTAATGCCAGAAGTGGAAGAAATAGCAATTGAAAATGCAGCTAAAACTGGCGGCAGCTTTACAAAAACAAATTCTATGGAAGAAGCTTTTGCTGATGCAGATATGGTTTATCCTAAAAGCTGGGCATCATTCTCAGCTATGCAAAAAAGAACAGAGCTTTACGGAAATGGGGATTTTGATGGCATTAAAGCTCTTGAAAGAGATTTGTTAGCTCAAAACGCTAATTATAAAGATTGGGAATGCACCGAGGAGCTGATGTCATCTACAAAGGGAGGAAAAGCACTTTATTTACACTGCCTTCCTGCGGATATTTCCGGGGTTAGCTGCATAGATGGAGAGGTTGAATCTTCTGTGTTTGATTGTTATAGAGATCCATTGTACAAACAAGCAAGCTATAAGCCATATATAATTGCTTCAATGATACTGCTTGGCAAAGTTAAAGATCCTGTTGCTTTGTTTGAGAGACTATTGGAGGATAAACCCGAAAGATTTATAGGTTAGACAAAATATTTCTATATAGTATAGGGTGCCTAAGCACCCTAATTTATTTTAGTTAACTCTATTATTTATTATTATTCTAAAATCATAAATCAACTCATATTGTAAATTAGTATTAATTATATTGGGTCTAATGATGGATGAATTAACTATAAAAGAGAATTTATCGCCAGAGCTTTACTGTGAACTTAAGATGCTTTTAAACAATATATCAACTATATCAAGTAACACTAAAGTACATTTCATAAAATCATCGGGTGAAATTTGTTTTATCTACACATTAGATAAGAATAACTTAAACAGTATAAGAAACATAGAAATATATGGCCTTTTTGCCTCCAGCATAAACCAATTTAAAAGTCTCGAAGACTATCTATACATGGAGGTTGGAATAAAGCTTCAAGCAAGCGGTACACCTTTAGAAATTAAAACCATAAACGCTGGAAAACTTAAGCGCTGTGGAAGAGGCTCTCAAGGTATTAGATTTTTAGAAGAAATACTAATACCTGAAATCAATGAAATATTACATCACTATAACTATACCGAAAATATTAAATATATTTATGGCATAAGCGCAGAACTATCTCCAGAGACCAATTCTTTAGCCAGAGCAAAATTCTATAGTAAAAATGGATTTATAATGTCAAATTGTCATTTTTATAAATATTTATAAAGCTATAGCTTTTATTCTTATCATGATTTCACGAAAAGAAGATAACTAGATATCGCGATATCATGATATCTAGTTATCTTCTATACTATTTAATTCATGTGTTAACCATAAACTATGGGCTCCTTGTTCGATAACTACCTGATTAATTCAATCTAGTTTATAAATTCTATATATGATAAAGCAAGGCTGTTACTATTGTCTATATTAGTCCCTTAAGCATTAATCCCGCCACCGCTAAAGCCGCCTTTTCATGCGCTGAAGCATAGCCTTCCACATTAAATAAGATTTCTTTTTCCCTTATAATATTATTACCTTCAATAATACCTAATATCTCTCCTAAATTATTATTTCCTTCCCTTATAAAATTGCCGTCCAAATTAGCCAGTATTTCCCCGCTTTGTCCTGCTCCTTCTCTAATAAACCTTCCTTCAAAATTAACCAATATATGTCCAAAGTCATCACTGCCATCCTTTATATATCGCCCTTCTACCTTAGCTAGAACCTTACCCTTTGCAGGGCCTCCATCCCTTAAATATCTCATATTCTCATCCCCCAACAATTGTAGAAATATCTTTTATTAAATTTTATGTTTATAAATTGTTATTATTACAAATAAATATTAATGAAGGAGTTGATTTTAATGAGATATGTAATAGTTTGCCTTATAAAAGGAGAAGCTTTAACTTTCCACGAAAAACTTGTAAGTGAAATTTGCACTAAATTTAAGGTTAAAAGACAAAGACTTCCGGCACATTTTACTATTAAAGCACCCTTCGAGCATGAAGATATAAGTCAGCTCGAAAGGCTTACGGAAGAATTCTGCAGTTCAGCACAAATTACTAATATTAATCTGAATGGTTTTGGACACTTTAGAGAAGACGTAGCCTTTATAGATGTAAAGACCTCTAGCCAGGCAGTTAAAGTTCACGACGACTACATAGATGCTCTTAAGACTATTTCATGGCTTGAATGGAAAAGAAACGAAGGAAAAGGAAGAGTATTTCACTGCACTCTTGTTTCAAAGATTCCTAAAGGAAAGTTCAAGGATATTTGGAACTATATATCAACCTTTAATTGCCATTTCGAAACGACCTTTGATAATATTTCAATACTTAGATGGGATAAGGATAGATGGGTTACTCACAATGAATATATGCTAAATTCTGAAAGTAAAAATACTGAGAAACTATAGAAGGGTAGCTTCCTCTTGAAAATTTTTTACTGAGCCAGGAAAATATAATGTTAGTTCGGCGTTTTCTACGAGGAAACTATCTGCCATATCATAACTATTTTTGCTTTAAATTCACCTTAAATATCATTATCCTTAAATTTTTTACTTAGCTCCCCCATATCTTCAGCAACTCTACCAATGCTAGCACTGTGATACTCAAATCTTCCACCTAAGCTTGATATTATATCTTTTGCCTTTTGTGCCATGCTAAAATCAGTTTCAACAACAAGTTTATAGTTGTTGTCATTGAACTCAGAAAAGCCTCCAGTTACATTTACTATAGGACTTATAGCAGTAAGAGGCGACCTTTTCATATCAGAAGGATCTATGCTAAGATTTGAAAGACCATAGGCAGAACTTGTATCTGCTAGGTTTCTCTTTATATTTCTATTGTTATCATCTATCTTAATGTGGCTATTGGTATAACCCGCTGCTTTTAACTTTGCCATGGCTTGATTTGCTCTTTCTAGAGTCATAAAATAACCTTCTACATACATAGTATATCCTCCTTAATAACTTTTCTCAGAACTTAATTTATAATATTTTTCTCTTTATATAAAATTATTATTCTTATATTATTTTTCTCAAACCTTCTAAATATATAGAATTACTTTAGCAAACCATGGTAATAATATTATTACATAACTAGGAATTCATAACAGGATACATTTAACAATTGTATCATTTCAAAACGGAATACAGGAGGCGATACAATTGATTATTGTATCGTGCAAAAAAGAAATACAGGAGGGTAAACAACTATGAGAATTCCAAATCATATTGGAATTATACCTGATGGTAATAGAAGGTGGTCTATAGCTAAAGGGTTAACAAAGGAAAAGGGGTATGATAAAGGCCTTGATCCTGGTGTACAGCTATTCAGGCTATGCCAGAAGCTCGGAGTTAAAGAATTAACCTACTATGGGTTTACAACGGACAATACAAAAAGACCCTCGATTCAAACAAGAGCCTTTACGGAAGCTTGTGTTAAAGCAGTAAGCCTTCTTGCACAAGAAGATGCTTCTCTTTTAGTAGTTGGAAATACTGAATCTCAAATGTTCCCTAAAGAACTTATACCTTTTACCGAAAGAAGAAATTTTGGAAATGGAGGTATGAGGGTAAATTTTCTGGTAAACTACGGATGGGATTGGGATTTAAGCAGTCTTAGCGTTTCAAGTAAAAGCATTAAAAACAACTTAAAAGGCGGTATACTTGGTTATCTGAATTCCTACGATATATCTCGTGTTGATTTGATAATACGCTGGGGGGGCATGAGAAGGTTAAGCGGTTTTCTTCCTGTTCAGTCCATCTACTCAGATTTTTATGTTGTAGATGACTATTGGCCTGATTTTAAGTCAGAACATTTATACACTGCTTTAGAATGGTACGGAAAACAAGATGTTACCCTTGGAGGATAAAAGAACTGAAGATTTAATTCTTCAGTTCTTTTTGTTCTAATTCAGTTATCCCCTCAATTATGTTAACAAAATTCTCAGTTAGTTCTTCTGCCTTCTCAATATCTTTAGCCTCAACAAAAAGCCTGCATAAAGGTTCTTCAGTATCTGGCAGTATAAGCACCCATCCGCTTTCAAAGGTAAGCCTCACACCCTCTATTAAATCTAAAGAGTTGGAGTTGCTTTCTTCAATTATGCTTCTCATAACTTTCCCTTTCATATTCCAAGGACAAGTTATATCTTTTCTCCTATTGAAGTATTTTGGAATTTGTGAAGCTAGACTAGATAGAGGAAGATTCCATGAAGCCATTAAATTTAAACCATATACGCACATACTTATAGCATCCAAACTCATTAAATATGAAAATACAACCTCTCGTCTGCTTAATTTATTTTCATTTTTAATATAGCTTTCCAATATATTCTTCTGCGACGTCTTTGCTCTTACAAACTTCGCCCCACACTGCTCTGCTATATATTCCATAACTGAAGATGCAGTTACAGGAACCACCAAGGTTTTAAGCTTTGTTGACTTTAAAAGCACAAGGGCATTTAACGCTTCAATTAAGCTATCCTTTATTATATTTCCTTTCTCATCCACAACTACTGCAAAATCCCCTTCTTCGGAGATATTTACACCAAGGCTTGCGCCACTTTCGACAACTTCTTTACTTAAGCCTAAAATATTGTTATATTCGGCATAGAGCTTTACATTTATTCTAAGCTCAGCGAACATGCTTTGCATTATTGAAAGCAGCATAGAATTTCTTACACTAAGTACAATCTTATATCTTTGGCTTCTTATATTGTGAACACCCACTCCATTAATTATCTGCCTTACATAATACTCCATGTAATCTGACATATGAATCATTCTTCTAAAATCGTCAGTTTTAACCCTTCTAAAATCCTCCCTCACAAAGGAATTCTCTATTTTTCTTTCCACAGTCTTCTCAATATCACAACCATTTGCATCCATGAAAAGAATATTAACCTTTTGAGGATTATCTTCACTAATTGAAACGTGAATAGCGCCTTGAACTCCAAAAAACAAAGTTGCATACCTAGTCATCGGTGTTACCATCTTTTTAAGATCATAAACCTCAACTCCCATTGACAACAGGCCTGTAGCTAAAGAGTATTTAAACATCTGAGCAGCCCCATTATCACTGCAGCTTATAGCTACCTTTGCCTCATGCTTTAAAAGTGACCCATAGGCCGAACCTAACTTCGATACAAATTCAGGTGTAATGTCCACGTTAACAATTCCACTTATTCCGCGCTTTCCGAACAAGGATCTGGAAAACTTGCCCCCCCAGATTATATTTTCTTTAACTACAGTGCTTGACTCAATTTCTTTATTTGGCCATATCCTAACTCCAGGTTTTATAATTGCTCTTTCACATACTAGAGTTTCATCACCAATAGCACAGTATTCAAATGCTGAAACCTTAGATTCAAGCTGAACATTATTGCACACTACTGCACCTTTTATTTGCGTATTGCTTCCCACGTAGCAATTGTTTAGAAGTATGCTTCTTTTAACCTTAGTTCCTGTAGATATTATATTTGACTTTCCAAAAATACTGTAAGGTCCAATTTCAGTTTCAGAATATATTTTACAGCCACTGCCTATATAAACAGGTGCTTCTATGGAAGCTACAGAAGATATCTCACAGTTATCCCCAATCCAAATTCCATCCCTATACTTATCCCCTTTTATATTCACTTTTACTATTCCCTTTAGTATATCAAAGTTACATTTCATATATTGCTCAATATTTCCTATATCACACCAATACCCATCCTCCACAAAACCATAGACTGGCCTATGGTTTTCGAGTAATATAGGGAATAAGTCATTGCTAAAGTCGAACTTCTGGTCTTTTTCATAATAAGAAAAGATTTCGGGCTCTAAAATATATATTCCAGTGTTCGCCTTATCACTAAACACTTCCCCCCAGCTTGGTTTTTCCAAGAACCCTGTTACCCTTCCTTCCTTATCTGTTACTACAACCCCATACTCTAGCGGAACTGCAACCTCCTTTAAAACCAAAGTAGCAATTGATTTCTTATCTCTATGAAACTCGATGGCCCTTGATAAATCAATATCCGTTAAGGCATCTCCGCTTATTACGATAAAAGTATCGTCTAAAAAATTCTCACCATTCTTAACGCTTCCTGCCGTACCTAGAGGGAACTCCTCAATAAAATATCTAATGTTTACGTCAAAATCTTTCCCATCCCCAAAGTACTTTATAACCTCATCTGGCAAATATTGCAGAGTTACCGCTATGTCTGTTATACCATATTTTTTTAAAAGCTCTATGGTATACTGCATGACTGGCTTTTCTAGAATAGGCATCATTGGCTTTGGTGTATTGCAAGTTAGCGGCCTAAGCCTTGTACCCTCACCACCTGCCATAATTACCGCTTTCATAGTTGTTGTTTCCCCCTTATACCACTTAAATAAAAATAAAATTAAATGTTTGCTGCTTTCTTTCTTGTTCTCTTTGGCCTAGTTTCTTTATCTGCAGCACTTTCTTCTATAGCTGTATCCTCAGACTTTTTCTTTCTTGAAGCTGCTTTTTTCTTTACTTTAATCTCTGTAACTTCCCATTCGGTACCCTTGGCTTCTTCTCTTACTTTTTCATATAAAGCTATAGTGTCAGCTGCGATCTTATCCCAAGTATACTTTTTAAGGACTTCACCATATGCATTTTCACTTACAGCTTTTCTAAGAAGATCATTATCTAAAAGTTCAATCACATTATCTTTAATACTATCTTTTGAACCAGGTATAAGCTTCATTCCGCTAACCTTGTGCTCAACAATTTCCTTTAGCCCCCCTACATCAGAAACAGCAACTGGGCATCCTGCTGCCATAGCTTCAAGTGCTACAATTCCAAAAGGCTCATACAAGGATGGGAATACTGCAACATCTGATGCTTTATATAGCTTGGCCTTTTCATCATCTTCAAGATAGCCTAGAAATAGTATCTTATTCTCAAGCCCCATAGCTCTTGCCTTCTGCTTAAGTTCCTCTGACATAGCCCCCTTGCCCGCTATAACAAATTTAACTTCGCTGCAGGCACTTAATATATCCGGAGCAGCTTCTATTAAAAGCTGAATACCTTTTTCATAAACATGTCTTCCCACGTAGAAGATAATTTTCTCTTCATCTCGTGCAAAGTTTCTTCTAAATTCTGCTATGTTAAAGCAGCCTTCAAATGCCTCCACACTTACTCCATTTGGCACAATATAAAGCTTGTCTAATGGAGTGTTAAAAACACTGTGTATCTCTTCCTTCATATATTGGCTGCATGCTATAACCTTCCAAGCCTCATAAGTCATCATCCACTCAACTGATGATATATAACTTTGCATTTCAGTTCTTATTCCGTTGTTCCTTCCATGCTCTGTAGCATGAATTGTGCAAACCATTGGTATATTATAAGAACCTTTTAATACTTTTGCAGCATAAGCTGAAAGCCAATCATGCCCATGTATAATATCAAATTTCCCATTAGCATTAATTAGTTTTATACCTGCTTCTATCATTGCAAAGTTAAGATGCATTACCCATTTGGTAAAATCAGAACTGTCAAGGCTATAAGGAATAACTCTATGTACAAATACCCCTGCTCCCTCTTCTTCTAGAGGAATATTTTCTTCTTCACAGGTTATAACATGTACTTCGTGCCCAAGCCTACCTAAGTTTTTAGATAAGTAATAAACATGATTGGATAGTCCCCCAATATTTTTAGGTGGATACTCCCAGGACAACATTAATACTTTCATAATTTACCCCCTCTTTTGTATTAGAAAATGCAATTTTAAACTTCAAGTATTTCATTTAAGCACGCTAGCATTTTTGTTCATATTTACAATTATATACCATTATTATAAAAATTCAACTATTCACTCTATATTTTACATAAATTATGTTAAATTTAAGTTTATTAAGACACAAACAGCGATTAGTCTTATTTATTTAAAGCTTACTTTCGTTTTCTTCATAATATTTTATTTTTATACCAACTTCCATTTAATTCAATACGTTTACATTTTGCTGCAAACGTTTCACCTCAACAAAATATGCATTAAGCAATTATTTTTCTTTCATTTGCAAAAAATGTATAAATAGATTTTCATATCATTAATTATCGTAACATTTTTTCAGAAATATCATAGTATGTATTGAAAGTTGACAAGCTGCTTTCAAAAATTTTATTAGGATGGTGTGAATTGATGAGAAGAGCTTACAATAATTACTGGAGTCCGCTTGGTTATATCGACGGCGATACAATATATTCAAATGATGGTAACGTGCTTGGTTTCTACGCTGATAATAATATATATAATCCCTATGGCTACCGTCTAGGTTATTATGATGGTAATAGATTGTATAATCACTATGGGGAATACAATGGTTACTTAAATAATAATGTTGTTTATAATTCCTACAATAGTCCAGTAGGCTTTTTAGACAATTCCCTAGATTTCCTTCTTGCATTAGCTTTATTGTTTTTCTTCCTATAAATCATAATAAAAAAGGTTAAAACTTCTTAATTGAAGTTTTAACCTTTTTTATTTACAAGACTACTTTTTAAGAAGCTCGCTTATTGCAGCTATATTTCCAAAAGTAGAGATAGCTTCATTTGGAATTATGAGTTTATTAGCTGGGTTCTTAGCCATTTCCTGAAGAGCTTCAACCTGTTTTAAAGCTATGACTGTCTCGTTAGTACCTGATTCTATTATAGCCTTGTTAACTTGGGCAATAGCTCTTGCCTGAGCTTCTGCTATAGCCTCAATAGCTTTAGCTTTACCTTCAGCCTCTAAAAGCTGTGACTCTTTTAAACCTTCAGCACGTCTAATATTAGCTTCCTTTTCTGCTTCTGCTGTAAGTATCTTAGCTTGCTTTTCACCTTCTGCTCTTGCAATATCACTTTGCTTTTGCCCTTCTGCTTGAAGTATAACTGCTCTCTTGTCTCTTTCTGCCTTCATCTGTTTTTCCATAGCCTGCTGAATTTCAGCTGGAGGAATTATATTTTTTATCTCAACTGAAAGTATTTTAATACCATAAGCATCTGTTATTTCATCAACAACTTTTAATAACTCGGAGTTAATAACATCTCTACCCGACAATACTTCATCAAGAGACATATTACCAACAATATTTCTCATATTAGTTATAGTTGAGTAAACAATACCTGATTTGTAGCTTTCTATATTATAAACTGCGTCCTTAGCATTCATAACCTTGTAGAATATAACATTGTCTATATTTATCTTTACGTTATCTTTGGTGATAACATTCTGAGGTTCTATATCAAGAATTTGCTGTTTTGTAGAAACCTTTTTTCTAACAAAATCTACAAAAGGTATAACAAAGTGCCAGCCTGGTTCTAAAACTCTATGAAATTGTCCTAGTCTTTCAACTACGTACAAAGAACCAGTATTAACAATTTTAATTGATGAGAATACAAGAATTAATAAAATAAGCGCTATTACAAAGCTTAATAAAACATATTGCATATTATTTTTCCTCCTCTATCTTTTCAAAACTTTCTTTCATTACAACTAATTTGTTGCCATCTAAGCCTGTTATTCTAACTTTATCTGCCTTTTTAATCGGTTCCCCTATATTTTTTATTGTCCAGTATATACCGTCAATCTTAACTTTTGCTGTTTCAATTACATCTTCGTCTACAATTAGCTCTCTTCCAATGTAACTTTCTTCCATAGTAGAAGTTTTCTTAACTGTATTTTTTAGTGTTCTTTTCACTAGTGGATAACCTAGCGCCATAGATACTGCACTTACGGCTATAAAGGTTATAGTTTGAGTAGCCATGTTAGCTCCAACTATTTGTGCTATTATAGCTGCTATACCCCCTACCGTAAACCAAACAAATAAAAAAGCACTGGTTGCTATGTCAATCACCAAGGCTGCCACGGATATTATTATCCAAAGAATTAATGGTTCCACGGTTTCCCCCTCCTCTTCTATATTAATTAACTAAAATTTTTAGTCCTATAAATATAATTATATAACAGAGCTTCCTAAAAAAGTATTGTTTAAAACTTATTCTCTATTATTATATATACTATCGGGCTATGAATATATAATACACTATTTTATAAAATTAATAAAGTTTTGATTAACGCGTTTATCGGTTACTTTGTACCTTTTATCCTGATTAACTTTACTTCTATAAAAGTAGCTTAATCAAGCTTGATTTATCTTGAAAATTTGCAGTTTTGCTTTACTGACAGATTTCTAATGGTATAATAATGTTGAATTTGAAAAATTATAAAAACAAATATATGATTGAATTGGAGTGAAATTTATGAATTTTATTAGAGTTGCAGCAGCTTCTCCCGTAACAAACGTGGCTGATGTAAATTTTAATTTAAAGAATATAAAAGAATGCATAGACAAAGCTGTACATGAAAACTCAAAGCTCATAGTTTTTCCCGAGCTTGCAGTAACTTCTTATACCTGCGGAGATTTATTTTTGCAGCAGAGTCTTTATATCAAAGCTCTAGAAGCAGTTCATGAACTTTGTAAATTCTCCTTTACAAAGGATATATTAATTGCAGTAGGTGCTCCACTTGTATATAAGGACAGCATGTATAACTGCGCTTACATAATATTTAAAGGAAAGATTCTCGGTATAGTTCCAAAGAGCTTTATCCCTAATTATAGTGAATTCTACGAAAAAAGATGGTTTACTCCAGGGCTTAATATAATTGATAAAACAGTTAACCTTAATTTTCAAAAGTGTATTCCCTTTGGAACAAATTTGATATTCAGCTGCGGTCGTTTCAGATTTGGCTTTGAAATCTGCGAGGATCTTTGGGTTACTATTCCTCCAAGCTCCTACTTAAGCTTAAGCGGCGCAAATATAATAGGAAACCTTTCCGCTTCCAACGAGATAGTAAGCAAGGCAGATTACAGAAGAAGTCTGGTTGAAGCTCAAAGTGCTCGCTGTATGAGTTCGTATATATATGCTTCATCTGGAGTTTTAGAATCCAGTACAGATTTAGTATTCAGCGGACATCTTTTAATAGGTGAGAATGGGATGCTTTTAAAGCAAAATGAACGCTTTAAAAGAGAAAATGAAGTTATAACTGCCTTAATTGATATAGATAAACTATCTAACGAAAGGATAAAAAATGTAAGCTTCAGCGATAGCAGAAAAATAGTTCCATATGAAGCACAAGAAATATATTTTGAATTTAGCTCCAATAAAATAGAAAACTTTGATAGATTTGTACATAAGCACCCCTTTGTACCGGCTGATGAAAGCCTTAGAGAAAAGCGCTGTAAAGAGATATTTACAATTCAGGCTTCTGCTCTTGCAAAGAGACTTTCACATACAGGTCTTAAAAAAGCTGTTATTGGGATTTCAGGTGGATTGGATTCAACTTTAGCTCTTTTAGTAATTCTTAAAACCTTTGATATATTAGACTTACCTAGAGAAAACATAGTTACAATAACTATGCCTGGCTTTGGAACCACAGACAGGACTTATACAAATGCAGTTAACCTCTGTAAGAACCTAGGTACCGATTTAAGAGAAATAAATATTGTAGATGCCTGCCTTCAACACTTTAAGGATATAGGACATGATGCTTCCTTACATGATGTAACTTATGAAAATGTTCAAGCAAGAGAAAGAACACAGATACTTATGGACTTGGCTAACAAGGAAGGTGGAATATTGGTAGGTACAGGTGACTTATCAGAATTGGCTCTTGGATGGGCAACCTACAATGGAGACCACATGTCCATGTATTCTGTAAACTGCTCAATACCAAAGACTTTAGTAAGATATCTTGTAAGATATGCTGCTACTAAAGAAGTGGATGAAGAAATCTCAGCAATACTATTAGACATTTTGGATACTCCAGTAAGCCCGGAGCTTTTGCCTAAAGACAAAAATGGAGAAATATCACAAAAGACTGAGGATATAGTTGGCCCTTACGAGCTTCATGACTTTTTCCTATACTACTTTATAAGGCAGGGAGCTTCACCAGAGAAGATATTATTCTTGGCTAAGCACGCTTTTAAAGAGGATTACGACAGTGAAACTATAGAAAAGTGGTTTGATAAGTTTACCAGAAGATTCTTTACTCAACAGTTTAAGCGTTCTGCCCTTCCGGATGGTCCAAAGGTTGGAACTGTAAGCTTATCCCCTCGTGGTGATTGGAGAATGCCATCGGATGCTAGTTATAATTCGTTTATATAAAATATTATCTCAAAATTAAATTCAGACTAAAATTATGGCGAAAATATATAAAATATGCTTCCTGAGCAGATCACTATAAAGTACTCTCTAAGCTCAATCAGCATATTTAATATTTTTTCGCTATTTTTATTATAAATCATCCTATAAGCAAACTGCATTACCTATATATATCGACTACAAGTCCAGAAATTTCATCTATAGTAGAAGCAATACTCAGGTTATCCTTTTCCTCAGACAATAGCATTTCAGTAAGTTCTTTAAGCTTTTCATCGATGGTTTCAACAGTCATAAAGTACTGTGTCTGCCAGAAACTTACGTCCTTGTTCACATCATACATATAAGCTAAAACAGATTTCAAATAATCCTGTATAAGCTTTTTATAAGCATGAACATCTGAGTAACACTTAGTTATAGCAAGCCTATTACCCTTTTTCTTTATATCCTCCTGCAGTTTTTTAAGCTGCTCTTCATTTTTTTTATCTCTTGCAAAATTAAAATTTTGCGAAAAATCTTTTTTAGAAGCAACACCTTTTTTATCCTCAGAGGAAACTGGAGTATTTCTCTTTACTCTTGATATTTCCAAACACTTCACCCTCTCTATATCTGATTAACTTATACTTATTATATCGGATTGTTATTGAAAATATAAAGAGCCACTATTTTAAATTTCCTCTATATTAACTTCCCTTTTCTCTCTGCTTGACTTATAGCATGCCTCTACAACCCTTTGTGCCTTAAGGCCATCTTCAAAGGTTGGGGTAAGCCCTTCTTCCACTTCTTTTCCTAAAATTATTTCTGCAAAATTAACTATACTTGCCTTATGGCTGTCATAGAAGAATCCCATGGTTGATCCACCATAGTATTTTAAAATATTTTTGTTTCCCTTTGCACTTTTTATGTATGAAATATTTTTGTTGAAATCATATATTTCTATATTCATAGAGTCAGCAGAGGTCATTCTAAGGCTTCCTTTTGTTCCGTAAACGACAAAAGTAGTTGATTCTTCCTTATCTGCAAAGACCCTTGAAACCTCCAGATTTCCCCTTATGCCGTTTTCAAGATGCAGCTCGCAGTTTGAGATTTCATCAACACTTGTTCTATCCTCAAAAAATATTCGCGACTCCGCCTTAACTTTTTCTACTTCACCCATTGTAAAATGAATTATGTCAATTAAATGAATTCCTAAGTCTAAAAGAGCTCCCCCTCCTGAAGCTGCCTTGGTTCTCCAAACGCCTTTCTTATTAGAGTCTAAATAGCTTTTGTGATAAAGCTTTATTTTAAAGTCTATAATTTCTCCTATAGTACCTTCCTCAAGTTCTTCTTTAATTAGCCTTACAGCTGGTACAAACCTATAGATTAAGGCCACAGCATTTTTAATCCCTGCTTCCTTAACAAGCCTTGTCATCTCTTCAGCTTCCTTACAGCTTGAGGACAAAGGTTTTTCGCAGTATATAGGCATTCCCGCATGAGCAGCAGCCTTGACTATATCCATGTGAGAATCATTGGGAGTACAAATATCTATAAAATCAATATTTTTATCATTAACCGCCTCGTCTAAATCTTGTGTGTTTTTTGTACCATTTACAGAACCTTGTGCAGGTCTTCTTGTATAAGTCTTAACCAAATTTAAATTATAAGGCAAATTCAAAGTCATATTTGCTGCATAAGCACTTATAGCATGAACCCTGCCTATGCCTCCAAGCCCTGCTATTGCAAAATTTACATTCCTTCGTTCTTCAGCATACATATTTTAAAACCTCATTCCAAAATCATTTACACACTGCTTTATAGCTTTTTCAGTACTTAAAAACTCAATTCCTAAATTTCTAAACTTTTTATTGGAAATTCTAATATCCCTTGGCAAGTCCTTATACCTTTCCTCATCCTTTTGAATTATATTCTCAATTCTATAGGATAAACCAAGCTCTTCTACAACTAGCTTAGCTATGTCATAGGTACTTAAATTATTTTCGCTTCCTGTGTTATAAATTCCATAAGGCACTTTAATTATATTTGGAATATTTTTAAGCAAATCATAAGCATAGGTCATGCCTCTAAATTCATTGGTAGGAATCTTTAAGCTGTTTCCTTTAATAGCTGCAGAAACTACATTCCAAACTATGTTGGAATTAACCTTTTTAAATCTTTCAGGAAGTCCAAACATCCAAGTTAGCCTTAAAATCCATGCTTCTTCTAAAATATTTTTAATCTCTTCTTCAGCTTGAAGCTTGTGCTTTCCGTAGGTTGTGTTAGCAACTGGAATACTCTTCTCGCTGTATGGTCCTGCTTCTACATTTCCATTAAAAATCTGCTCAGTACTAAAATGAAGAAGCTTTGCTTTAGACAAGCTGCAAGCCTTTGCAATATTTATGCTTCCTTTAACATTTATAGCAAATGAAAGTTCTTTATTTTCCTCGCACTTTCCCGTATCTGCTAATGCAGCAGTATGAAGCACATAATCAGGCTTAGCATCTCTTATAGTTTCAATAACCTTTGCTTCATCAGTAATATCCAAATCTCCTCTTTTTAAAGAAATAATATCATACTTGTTCTTATAAACTTCGTAAAATCTTGAGGCAAGAAATCCTCCTGCCCCTGTTACCAATATTTTTTGCATGAATACCTCTCCTATCTTTAGTAATAAAGCTAAAGTATAAATACCAGCTAGATATCTTCTTATCTTGATATCTTGATTTCTAGTTGCTCTTTAAAATAACCAAGCATAGCAGTATTTTTACCACAGGCTGCTTTTATATTTCTTGTCCCTTACCTATATTTCACCACAATATTTAAGCTCTTGCAATCTATTTTGCCTGCTGATTGATTTTTTCTAAATCTTTTCTAATTTTCTGTTCTATATAATAAGTCTTTCTAGATAGATTATTTTTATTTTGAGAGAGCTCCTCCTCTTCCTTTTCTTTTATTTCTATTTGATGCATTGCATATAAATAAGTGGTTTTAAAAGATACAGCACATCCGATAAAAAATAGCATTAATGCTATAAAACCTATTAAAACCCTCTTGCTAAATACCTTGCTTGTCTTAATAATTCTTGCGTCTTCAACTAAATCATATTCGTTCATCATTTTACTACCCCTCATTTCCTTTTTACCTTCGATTAAATTGCTTTATACAATATATGAATCATAAAAATCCTATATACTGAATTATTGACAAGAATTAATCAAAAATTTCACTTACCACATATTGAGTTTTAAAAAACCATATGCTATAATTAAGAAAAAGGGGAGTAGCTAAAGCTTTTTAAGCTTTTAATTGTTCGTCATTACGGCCGAAAGCCCGGGCAATTAGCTCTATTTGAGATGCAAGACCTTTGTTCACACTGCTGAGCAAAGGTCTTTTTATTTTGCTCTAATAAAGTTTTTTTATTTGTTAATAATATGAAAGAGGTGAATTGTATGTGGTTTGTAAAAAGTAAAGATGAAGTTATTAATGAACTTCAGGTTAATGCGCTTCATGGACTTACGTCAGAAGAAGCAAAAGCTAGACTAGAAAAGTATGGTGAAAACAAGCTTGCTGCTAAAAAAAGTAAAAGCCTGTTCCAATTGTTCTTTGCTCAATTAAATGACGCAATGATCTATATTCTATTAGGTGCAGCTCTTATTTCTGGCATACTAGGAGAAATAAGTGACTCAATAATAATTGCACTTGTTATTCTTATCAATGCTATAGTAGGCCTTATTCAGGAATCCAAGGCTGAAAAAGCTCTTGAGGCACTCAAAAAGCTTTCAACCCCTAAAGCAATTGTTAAAAGAGATGGAGAGCTTAAAGAAATTGCTTCAGAGGAAGTAGTTCCTGGTGATTTAGTAATTATAGACGCAGGAAGATATATTCCCTGCGACTTAAGACTTATTGAAACAGCAAATCTTCAAATCGAAGAATCAGCACTTACAGGCGAATCCGTTCCAGTAGATAAAAACTCAGATTTAGTTTTAGATGCTCCAGATACTCCTCTCGGGGATCAAAAGAACATGGCCTTCATGTCAACTCTATCAACTTATGGTAGAGGTGTTGGAGTAGCTGTTGGAACTGGTATGACTACTGAAATAGGTAAAATCGCTAAAATGCTTGAAGAAGGTGGAACTGAACAGACTCCACTTCAGAAGAAGCTTGCTGAGCTTGGAAAAATCTTAGGCTTTGCTGCTCTTGGTATATGTGCTGTTATGTTCGTAGTTGGTATAATCCAAGGAAGAGACTTATTTGAAATGTTCTTTACAGCTATAAGCCTTGCAGTTGCGGCTATACCAGAAGGCCTGCCTGCTATAGTTACTATAGTTCTTGCTATAGGCGTTCAAAGAATGATAAAGGAAAATGCCATTGTCAGAAAACTTCCTGCAGTTGAAACACTCGGATCTGTAAACATAATTTGTTCCGATAAAACTGGTACATTAACACAAAACAAAATGACAGTTGTTAAATTCTATGCAGACAATGCTTTTGGCGAACTTTCTTCATTAAATATAGATGAACCAGAGCATAAACTTCTTTTAGAAAACATAGTGCTCTGTAATGACGCTACTTATACTGAAGAATCAAAAACTGGCGACCCAACAGAGATAGCTCTTTTAGAGGCAGGAGTTAAATTTAATATATTTAAGACTGATCTTGAAAAGCAGCATCCTAGAATAAACGAAGTGCCTTTTGATTCTGATAGAAAGCTTATGACAACAGTTAACAAATATGATGAAGAATACTATGTATTCACAAAGGGTGCAACAGACAACCTTCTTAAGATTTGTAAAAATGCTTATATAAACGGCGAGGTAGTTCCATTAACTTTAGATATAATAGACGAGATAATGAACAAGGCAAATGCTATGTCTGATGACGCTCTTAGAGTTTTAGGTTCAGCCTTTAAAAAGATTGAGTCACCTCACGTTGAAATAGATACTTTAGAAACTGAATTAACCTTCATAGGTCTAATAGGTATGATTGACCCGCCAAGGCTTGAGGTTAAGGACTCAATAGCACTTTGCAAGAAGTCTGGAATAAAGACAATAATGATAACCGGAGACCATAAAAACACTGCTTTTGCAATAGCTAAGGAGCTTGGCATTGCCGACGATCCATCACAGGCTATTTTCGGAGCAGAGATAGATAAACTTTCTGATGAAGAGTTAAGCAATAGAATTGACAACTTAAGAGTATTTGCTAGAGTTTCTCCAGAGCATAAGGTTAAAATAGTTAAGGCCTTCAAGGCAAAGGGAAACATAGTATCCATGACAGGAGACGGTGTAAATGACGCTCCATCACTAAAAGCTGCTGATATCGGAGTTGCAATGGGAATTACAGGAACGGACGTTGCAAAAGGTGCATCTGATATGATACTTACAGATGACAATTTTAAGACTATAGTTTCTGCAATAGAAGAAGGAAGAAATATTTACAACAACATTAAGAAATCTATTATCTTCCTATTATCCTGCAACACTGGAGAAATAATTGCCTTATTCTTTGCTATACTTCTTGGTTGGGCATCACCGCTTAAACCAATTCACATACTATGGGTTAACCTTGTTACTGATACGCTTCCAGCATTATCTCTTGGAGTTGACCCAGGAGACCCAAATGTTATGGAAGAAAAGCCTCGTAATCCTAAGCATAGCTTGTTTGCTCAAGGTGCAGGCGTAAGTTTAATTTTAAATGGTATCTTGATAGGTTTATTAACACTGGCTGCCTTTGTTATAGGAGCAAGAGTTTACACAGGTACAACTGCTTTATTCCCAATCTTCCCTGAAAATATTTCAGAAGATGCTTTAACTCATGCACAAACTATGGCCTTTGTTGTACTTAGCGTATCTCAGTTGGTTCACTCAATAAACATGAGACACCCAAGCAAGTCTATTTTCCAAATTGGCTGGTTTACAAACAAGTTCCTTATAGCTTCAGTTCTATTTGGAATATTCCTACAGGACGTAGTTATAACAGTGCCATTCTTAAGAGATGTGTTCAAGGTATTTGATCTTAACGCAAAAGATTGGTTATTTGTAGGCGCTTTATCAATAGTACCTCTTATAGTAAATGAAATTGCTAAGATATTTATAAGAATGAAACATAAAAAGTAAAAAAGAAAAACTGGAGATTTTTCTCCAGTTTTTCTTTTTTACAATTAACCTAAATTAAAGTTCATCCCAATTAATATACTTATTAAGCTTATCAACAAACTTAGCTAAATATTGTTCTTCAAGCTCTGTAAATCTATTAAGTTCTGGGCTGTCTAAATCCAAGACACCATAAACTACATTATCTTTTACTATAGGAAGAACTATCTCGGAATTTGAAGCAGAATCACAAGCAATATGACCCGGAAAGTCATGGACATTAGCTATTCTTTGAATTTTTCTTTCAGCAGCTGCAGTTCCACATACTCCCTTTCCAACAGCAATTCTATTGCAAGCAGGAAGTCCTTGAAAAGGTCCAAGCACTAGCTCACCGCTTCTCATAAAATAAAAACCCGCCCAGTTTAATTTATCCATACATGACTTTATAATTGCACTTGCATTACTTAAGTTAGCTAAAGCGTCCTTTTCGGAACTGCACTGACCTTCCACAAGTATAAGCATATATTTATATTTTTCTTCAGTTGTCATTTTTGATAAAGCATCTAGTTTAAACATTATATGTAGTCCCCCTTGTAATTTCACCTATATTTTAAATAATGTTTATTGTATCACTTTACTAGTTATAATTTCAATCTCTTTATTTTCAGGTTTTGCTTTAACAAGTATATTTCCATTCATATCTGTTCTAAATATTGCAGTCTTATAATTTTCATATCTATTCAATATTTCTCTGCTTGGACTTTCTCTTCCATCGCAGGTAATTATTACAGCTCTAGGATTTAACACCCTAACCAATCCTTCTGCTGAACTTGTATCTAATCCATGATGAGGAACCTTAACGATATCTGCATTTATAAGTTCTTTTTCTTTTACAAGGCTTTTTTCTCTATCCAATTCGACATCAGCCATGAAAGCATACTTTACATTATCTATTGTTCCGACAAGAACCGTTCCATTGTTATTTTCAATTTCCATATCTTCTTTTTTAGGCAAGAGTGCTTTTATATTTATACCTTCATTTTTTATAACAAAATTTTCATTTATGTATTCAACTTCAACATCTCTATCATTCAAATATGAAAATACTAACTCTCTATACTTCTCCTGATGTCTTGGAAGAACAACCTTCTTAACCAAATCATTCTTCACAAGCTTTTCTAGACTTCCATAGTGATCATCATGATAATGTGTTATAATAACCTCTTCAAGCTTACTTACTCCTCTGGATTTTATATAGTTTGATATATTCTCATAAGAACCTTCAAAGCCTGTATCAATTAAATAGCTTTTATCTGGTCCTTTTATTAAAATACAATCGCTTTGTCCTGTATCAATAAAATGAACCTCATATTTATTTGTTTCTGCATCCACTCTATACCCAAATATCAATATAAATATGAGAGTTATAATCATAATGCGTTTTTTCACTGCTTTTCACTCCTTTCCAAACTTAATAATAGTTTTTCTTACCTCAAAGTAATTATGCAAAAAAACAAGAAACAGCAGGTTAATCCGCTGTCAAAAATCTATAGCTATAAAAATAATTTTACCATTACAGGTGCTAAAACTACAGTTATTAATCCGGCTACTCCAATAGAAAGACTGCTCATGGCTCCTTCTGTTTCGCCAAGTTCCATAGCTTTTGTAGTTCCTAAAGCATGGGCCGCAGTTCCTATAGCCGTACCAACTGCTACCTTATCCTTTATTCTTAGAAGCTTGCAGATTAAATCACCTGCCACAGCACCGAAAATTCCCGTTATAATAATAGCTGCAACAGTTATAGCAGAAACCCCTCCAATTTGATTTGATATCTCAATACCAATAGGAGCAGTAACAGATTTTGCAATCATAGAAGTTTTTATCAGTTCCTGCAACCCAAACAATTTCCCTAGTAATATAACACTTACCATGCCAGCAACTGAACCAGCTGTTATTCCTATTAAAATAGGTGCAGCATTTTCCTTTAAAAGTTTAATCTTCCTATATAGAGGTACAGCAAGTATAACCGTTGCAGGGGCTAGAAAAAATGATATTAACTGCCCGCCTTTATTATAAGACTCCACACTTATATTAAATTTAATTAAGAATAAAATAATTAAACTTTGACTTATAAGTAGCGGATTAAAAATAGCCTTCTTTGTTTTCTTATTTAAATAAACCCCTATTTCAAAGGTTAAAAGCGAAATCATTATCCCAAATAATGGAGTGTCAAAGAGCTCCCTCATATTACCTGCCTCCTTTCAAAAGCTGCACTGTGATTCCTGTAACTGCTATAACTATTATCGTAGACAAAACAATCACTATAAGCATTGGGATAAGGCTAGTTTTTATAATATCAAAACTAGATATAACTCCAATCCCTGCAGGCACAAAAAAGAAAGCCAAGTGCTTAAGTAGAAAATCAGTTACACCTTCTATTGACTCAAGCTTAATAATGCCAGTAATTAAAGCGATAAGAAGTATAACCATACCTATAACATTACCTGGTATAGGTATATTGAATAATCTATTTAGGGCTTCACCTAAGAAACAAATGACTAATATAATAGCAAGCTGTCTTAAATACTTCATCTGTAACTCTCCTCCCAGTTTATTCTCCAGCAAATTTACTATATTATCATACCACTTTATCACTTATATTTTTGCATTGTTTGAAAAGAATAAAAATATAGACAATAAAAAATTAAAGAGCCTAAGTCTTCTTAAGCTCTTTAACAAATCCCTTATTAACTTTTAAGCTGCCACTACTCTTGATACTATAATAGCTATTCCAAGAAGCATGCCTGCTATAACTATTGCTACAGCTACATTTCCTTTCTCAAGCTCTTTGTTAAAATCTAGTGGAATCATTTTGTCAAATATAACGTAACCTACTGCTAATATAAGTATTCCTAAAAGTCCGAATAACGCACTAAGTCCTAAGTTATTTAAAACCTCCATACTAATACCCCCTTGTCTTTTTATTTAATTATACCATAATTACTTAAATTTTCTAGCAAATTTTATATAGTTCTTGGCAGAATCTTCAAGCTCTTTCTTTTCTTCATTAGTGAGTTCTCTTACAATCTTTACAGGAGAGCCAATAGCTATAACTCCTGAAGGTATCTTCTTCCCACTAGTGACTAGACTTCCTGCTCCAATAATAGTATAGTCTCCAACCTCAGCACCATCTAAAACAATTGCTCCCATACCAATTAAACAATAATCACCAATAGTGCATGCATGAACTACTGCATTATGCCCTATAGTCACATAATCTCCTATTCTTGTTGCATAATCACTGTTGTTTATATGGACAGTACAATTATCTTGTATATTAGTGCCTTTCCCAACCTTTATATAATTTTCATCACCTCTAATAACAGCTCCAAACCAAACACTTGAGTCCTCATCTATTGTAACGTCACCAATCACATCCGCACTTGGAGCGATAAAAGCACTACTATGTATTTTAGGATATTTATCTTCGTATTTATAAAGCATTAGATCACCTCTTATAGCTATATTTTAAGCTTTAGCATTCTCATTCACCTTAGGAGGTGCTATGAAATAATTTACGGCAATAGCTACCGTTATCCCCACAAAGGTATCTAGAATTCTATTTATACTGTAAAGAATAGGGCTATTTCCTTTTAAATTAAGCATTATAGCACAAAATACAACCCCTGCAATAGAAGCAGACTCCTTCCAATTTAAAAGGTTGCATAAGTAAATTACGCAAACAATTCCTAATCCAACTAGAATAGGGTTTTCAGGGCTTATAGAAGCGCAAATAAAACCAACCAAGGCTCCTATCATAGTTCCAAGCATTCTGTTTCTCCCAGCCTTAAAGGAATTCTCCACAGAATTCTGCAATGAAATAATGGAAGCAATAGCTGCATAAAAAGGATATTCCATTTTAAGCGACTTTGATATAAGCACTGAAATAACCACAGCTATAGCAGTTTTTATATTCCTCATCCCTACTTTTTTAAACTGAAGCTTCATTATACTTTCCTTTCTTATATACTTATAATTGTAGTCATCTACAAATATAATTTTATCTCTTAAGCTAAAAGATTTTTTTCATTATTGTAGATATTCCCCTAATAGAATGTTAACCTGCGCTTTTTGACCTTAGCTTTTTACATTTTCATATAAAACATCTCTTTATAGGCATTATAATGTGTATAGAAAAAGTGTGCAACTATATAAGTGCTAAAATTCTGATCTTTTAGCTGAATAATATATAAAAAAAAACCATGCCTCATCAGTATCTGCATGGTTTTTTATACTATCTATCCTAATATAAATTATCTAAATACTTACGTTTTTTCCCTCAAAATAAATATTCTTTATTTTCTTCAGATAGAATTACATTCTCAAAAAATTGATATGCTTCTTTAAAATATGTTTCTCTCTCTTCTTCAAACCAAAAATGTGTTAAACCCAAGAGCTTAACCTTAGCCTCAGATGCAATTAAAGCAGCTTCACGAGGAGTGAGATGTGGTATATTGGGAGCCATACTTTTCATTCTCTCAGTAGCAGTTGCCTCGCACATGAAAAAATCCGAGTTTTGTGCTAAACTTTTAATATTATCATTAAAAACTGTATCACCACTATAAGAAAATACTTTACCGTTATTTTCCACCCTTATTCCATAGCTTTCTACACTATGGCTCATTTCAAAAAAGCTTACCTTTATACCTTTTATATCTATAGTATTTCTATCTTGAATAGAAAATAATTTGTATACATCTTTATATATAAAGCTTTTGTATTCATCAAATGGAGTAAGCGGCAAATATACCTTTATCGCTTTATTCATTGTTTTAAACTCCATCATAGTCTCAATAGCATATTTTAAAATATGCATATCCGATGTATGATCCCTATGTAAATGAGTTAAAACAATTGCATCTAAATCATTTATACTGCAGTAATTTTGAAGCCTGCTCATAACTCCGTTACCACAGTCAATTAGTATATTTACTCCTTTATCCTGCAGCAAGTAACCTGAACATGCACCATTTTTTCCCGGAAACGTCCCATAGTTACCTAAGACTATAAGCTTCATTTATATTTCTCCTTACAAATAGCTTTACTGTCATTATATTTTAAATTAATCATTATAAATATGAAATAGGAACCCAATCTACACATCACTAATAGTTCAATTTTCAAAAACAATAAAGCTTAGTTGTGATTGCGGCACTTGTATTGTCATTTTATTGTCTACCTTATCAATCACATAATTATAATTACTTCCACATTCTAAAGCATAAGAAACTGAAACTCTTCCAGCTTGCTGTACCTCAAAAAACCCCTCTTTTAGATCCTTATTGCCAATCACATATACGTCGCTATTATCTCCAACCCAATGGGTCACGTTGATGTTCTTTGAAATACTAATTATTTCCTCATCATCAACAAATCTACATTCTTTTATATAGGTGTTAAGTTTTTTACGAAAATTTATTGCTTTCCTTAAATATTCTAACAAGTTAATGTCCTCTTCATTGTATATATCGAATTTAGTTAAAGGATTTACCCATAACACAGACCCTAATAATACAGCTCTTTCAATATCTTTATAAAATAATTCCTTTCTGAGTTCTGAGTCACTTACCTCTTTAGGATTAACCATATTTATTTGCACATATTCGGGAAAAGTATACTTATACAGGTTAAAGAATTCGTCTCTAACATCTCCGTTCCAGGTTAGGTTCCCCCAAATATAGCTACCATATATATCCCCACAATTTTCTATCATAATAAAAGTGTCTTGATTAAGCTCGTTTATCTGTGCTTTAATATCCTTAAGAATTTTTAAATACCCCTGTGGGAACTCTCCAATATCTTTATGAGAATGACTATAATCATAACACGTGCAAGGCTCAGCCGACCCTAATTGATCCAGATATATTCCTTTAGCACCATAAGCTTTTATCATCCAAGTAGCTGTATCTATTACATACTTTTGCCATAACGTATCTGAAGGGCAGGATACAGTAAACTCATAATCTCCATATTTCTCAAATATCATGTTTCCTTTACTATCTTTTATAGCCATTGTTTTCCCCAAAGTATTAAAGTAATCAGATTTTACATCAAAAATTCTAGTATTAATATAAAATGTAGAAATACCGTTATTGTCTTCTATATACTGGCATCCTTTGTGTAGATCCATAGAGGTTCCTAATTCAAGGTCAGGATAATATTCAGGATAGTTTTGATCAAATCCCATCCTATTCCAACCCGCCATAAAAAAATGATCTATACCAAAACTTTTAGCATAATTAAATAAATAAGGTATGTCACTAAATGAATATTGAACTTGTCTTTCTCTTTTAAAATTATACATATTCATCAAAACACATTGATCTTTTAAGTATTCTGGATTCTCTGGCATTGTTATATATCTATCTATCCATTTCCTATATATCTTAGCCCCCCAATGCCAATCTTTACAGTTGATGGACATAATATATGGCTTTGAATTCCAGCTTTCATTCCTAGATATTTTCTTGTATTTTCTTATGGCAAACCCTACCCATGGATTTATGTCATTTGAAGTCTCAAATCTTAATGCTGTAATTGGAAATTCATCATCACAAGAACTTATATAGAATCCGTTATTTTTATCATAATAATACATCCATGTCATAGATGCTAAACCACAATAATTTAATTCCCTATAATTAAAGTTTTCTTCTTTAACTCCCGCTCTCCACATATTTTTAAAAACAGGTTTTTTATATTCTTCATAAGGATTTATTGTTTTTTCCCCTGCATGATGTGGAAGTATAATAATATCATCTTCCCAAGTATCACCTAAATAAATCCCCCTAATTCTTGGGTATAAAATCTCAACAATATCATACTTATTGCTATTATTATCAATAGCAATACTCCAATTAAGTAAATCCGACTGCTGGCTTATAGATATATCTGTTGTCACCTTAAAATCATCATTTACTAAATATTTAACTCTTAGAGTCTCGCTATTTCTTTTTTGTATTATTTCTGCACTTTCAACTTTTGTTGGATAAACCTTGTATAGTTTATTTTCAAAGTCTATACAAGTAAGTTCAAATATTTCAGCATCATTTTCTTGTTTAATATACTCATCGCCAGAAATCAGATTAATTATTGAAACGATTTTCATCTTATTAGTATCAAAACCAACAGATAAGAACCTATTCTTAAGTTCCATAATCATAATCTATTCTCCTAATATCCATTTCTTTCATATTGTTCCCAAGCAACTTTATTAAGTCTTAGCGCATCTGGCATATGATTACTAATATAAATAGAAGGATCTTTTCCCAACTTAATCAACTTCTCAACAATTTCAGCTTGTAATGCCCAAATTAAATAAGCTGCAGCTATCCCAGAAGATGGGCAAATATCTTTATTTATCTCATTTACATGCACTAACGTATCCCCTATGTTGCCGCAATTATCAAGAACTATATCACAAACTTCATATAATCTTTTGCCTGATTGGTGCTCTCCATTTAATTTACTAGAGTATTCCACTGATGTAATACCTATTGTATTTATTCCTCTTTCTTTAGCTCTTAAAGCAAGTTCAACTGGCAATATATTTTTTCCTGATACAGAGCCTATAATAAGGACATCTCCAGGTTCCATATTTGACTTGTTAAGTATAAACTCTGGAAAACCCTCAATACCATCAAGGTACGCTGTAGGTCTATTTAGGTTAACCCTCTTTCTAGTTGGATTTTCTACCTGCACAGAAAGCCTAACTGGTCTCATTGACATTAGCCCACCTGTTCTTCCAACTGCTTCATACATAAGCATATGCCCCGTATCCATTAAGTGAAGCATTCCATTATTAGTTATTGAATTTATAATAATTTCAGCTGCTTTATCAATAGCTTCTCCTTGTGTTCTTTCAATTTTATCTAATATCTCCCTCATGCTTTTAAAATAAATACTAGATAACACTAATCTTCACATCCTTTAATGATTTTTTTATCCCCTCAATATTTTTATCTAAATTACTCCTTCCAGTTTGTATAAAGCATAATATAATACTTCCAACCACTGGTGTAAACTCCGGTTCTTTTATATGAATATTTAAATATTTATTTTCTAGAAGTTCATTTAAGGGATTTAATATTAACCCTTTAAAATTACTTATCCCCCCAGTTAAGCATAAATTATATTTTTCATCGTACATTTCTAATCTATTAATAACTCCCTCTGCTAGTTGAAATAACTTATAAGCACAGTCATTTGCAATGTCTTTACATACAAAATCATGATTTTCTGCTCCATACTTAACGAGCTTACTGAGTGCAGCTATCTCTTTCACTCCACAACTACCATTATACAAAAAGCTTTTTAAATCATTTATACTTTTTATATTAAAAGCTTCTAGAATTAAATTCGAAAGTATCGTATCTCTACCCATAGAATCATAGTTTCTCATCACAGCCTTTAATGCCTGTACTCCCATATAATAGCCACTTCCTTCATCTTGTGATATTGCTCCCCACCCCCCCACTGTATGCATCTTTCCAATGCTATTTCTTCCAATCGCAAATGAACCTGTTCCGCTTAAAATTACTATTCCTCTATCGTTACCTAAAGCACCATAGAAAGCATTCAACTCATCTCCCATAATACTAAACTTAGTTTGAAATTCTTTTAGTAAAGTAATTTGACTAGAGTATTTTTTTAAACCCGGAACACAAATTGATATATAATCCACATTAGATTTATCTATTCCCAGCAAGGCATTATTAATTAATTTTTCTATGTTGTTTATAGCTTTATCTTCACGTATATTCGCTGTATTCGTACCCTCGGTAATTAAATGCTTTTTCACCTCACCTTCTTTGTTGCATAACAGAAGTTCAGTTTTACTTCCTCCGCCATCAATTCCAATATAATAGCCCATATTAAAAGCTCTTTATCCTTTCTTTATATTGAGAAATCAGTTTTTCATTAAATTCATATCCACCTTCTACATTAGCAGTCATAAATACAGGTGGAATTGTATTGTTTTTTAAAAATTCATTAACTACATCAATGACTATTCGGTTTACTATATATGAACCAACTATAGTAGATACAGGAGCTACTAATTGATTGGTTTGTTCTATTTTAATGGCTGCATCACTATCCTTTATGCAATTGTCTATTACTATATCTGCCAAATCTTTAAGCTTGAGTCCAGAACTATGTCTTGATTTTGCTTTTTCTGATACGCTTGCTGAGGTTATTGCAATAACATTAAGTCCCATTTCTTTTGCTATAATAGCTGCTTCAATTGGAACAGCATTTATACCTGAATTTGAGCATATTAATATATTTTCGTCTTTTCTAATATCAGCGTTATTTAGTACTACTTTTGCATACCCCGATAATCTTTCCAATTCTGTGCTCTTAAGAACACCCTGATGAAGCATTGTATTGCTATCAAAAATAGGGTTTACAGGAACTAATCCACCAGTTCTGTAGAACATTTCTTCCATTATCATATGAGAATGCCCTGTAGAATAAGTATGAAGCACCCCTCCATTATTAATAGATTCATATATTAACTTTGATGCTTTTTCAATATTATCAGCCTGAGTTTTCTCAATCTCTTGTAGCATATCTCCAATTATTTCCAAGTAGATACCTTTGCCTACCATAATTAATCCTCCATATTTATAAATAAGGAAGGATCTTACTCCCTCCTTTATACTTACTAATACTATTTATTAAGCATTGTATTACCTTGACTATCTATTGATTTTGTAACTTCGTCAATCTTTGCTTGATTGAACCAGATTTTTTCGAGGCTCTTATTAACTAAGTCATAGTATTCGGCACCATTTGAAAGTGTTGTGAATGGAATAGAATACTCCAAAGCATCTATTAAATGTTTATTATCTTCTCTTTCTTTTATAAATTCGGATATATCTACACTTTTACTTGCTGGTAAGCCCATTTTTGTTGAAAGTGCTATTTGCTGTCCTTCTTTGCTAGACAGGAATTCTATAACCTTCCACGATGCATCTGGGTTTTTAGCACCTTTTGGAATAGTCCATGAATTTACAAAAGCTGTAGTCGCTTGCTTCTTTCCTATTGGAAGCGGCACCTTAACATAATTAATACCCGCTTTATCAAAGGCAACAGACGTTGATAGTCCTCCAATCTGCATTGCTACTTTTCCTGCAAGAAACGCAGCACTATCATCTGTACCAAATTGTTTTGCCTCTGTTATAGTCGGTGACACCTTATGTTTATAAGTTAAGTCATATAAAAACTGTATTGCTTCTTGTGATTCTTGAGAACTGAGTATACTTTGTTTTTTATTACTTGTGGTATAACCAGCACCATTTTGTATCAGCCATGTGAAAATTGAATCATTAGTTTTAGAAAAATGATATCCCCACTGAACTGGCTTTCCATTTTCTAATTTAGTAAGTTTTTTAGCAGTCTCTAAGAAATCATTCCAAGTCCATCCTGCCTTTGGTATAGGAACCTTTGCATCTTCAAACATTTTTTTATTGCAATACATTACAAATGAAGTTATATCACGCGGAGCTGCATATATCTTTCCATCAAATTGTAATGCATCTAAAACTACAGGATATAAATCCTTCTTATAGCTGTCTGTAATATACTTATCTAGAGGCTGTATGGCACCTGCTTTAGCAAACCTTGGTACCACATCCATAGCTAGCATCATTACATCTGGTACTTGGTCTCCTCCACCAGCTACAACTGTAAGAACTTTATCAGCATACTTAGTTGCAATTTGGTCAAATTGAAGTTCATAATCAGGATTAGCGCTTTCAAATTTAGACTTTAATTCCTTAAGTGGTTTAGAATCTTGAAAATTCCACCAAGACATAACCCTAACTACTGTCTTCTGCTTTGGTGCATTAGTTTTAACTTCTTGTTCTTTTCCACATCCAAAACTTGATGTGCATAAAATTGCTGCCATAGTTGCAATAGCTAGTAACTTTTTCATTTTACATTTCATAACAAAGCCCCCCATTATTTTTTATGTAAATACCTTTATTAATACAGGTACTTAACAATCATAATTAATCTACTTTCCACCCATTCCAGAGGTTAATGTTCCATTTACTATATACTTTTGGAATATTAGAAATACCAAAATTACCGGAAGTATAGCCATCGTAGTTCCAGCAAGAAGAGGTCCTCCTGTTTGCTGCGAAATGCTCTTAAAATAGGCTATTCCAACTTGGATAGGCATTTTTTTAACATCATTCATCATTATTAATGGATACAAGAAAGAATTCCAATGAGAGTTAAAGCTTATAATAGCAAATGTAGCCATTGCTGGTTTTGCATTAGGTAATATAATTCTCCAAAATACGCCATATCGTGAACATCCATCTATTATAGCTGCATCTTCAATTTCCTTAGGTATTGATAAAAAATATTGTCTTAAGATAAACATTCCTGTAACACATATACCCGAGAAAATTGTAGGTATTAGCAATGCTTGATATTTATTCAACCAATTAAAGTTTCTAAGTAATATATAATTAGGAATTAAAGTCACCTGACTCGGAACCATCATCGTACCTAGAAATAATATAAAAATAATATTTTTACCCTTAAAACTTATTTTAGCGAAAGCATAGGCAGCCATAGATGCCACTAACACCTGAACTGTTGTAACAAACAATGTAATGAATACAGAGTTTAAAATGAACCTTCCCATAGGTACTGTCTTCCAAGCTTCTTTATAGTTTGACAATCTTATAGGTTTAGGTATTAAGTCTAATGGATTACTATTTAAAAATTGCTGAGTTGATTTTAGTGACGATGCAATAGTCCAAATGAAAGGATATATAGTTATAAATGCATATAGAATTAAAATCAAATACAGTAAACATTTACACAGAGATTGTGAGAATTTACTTCTGCTTTTATATGTCTCTCTTTCCATTAATATATATCCTCCTTCTTAAATTTAAATTGAATTAAGGTCAAAACTATTAATACTAAAAATAAAAACCATGCTATCGATGACGCATATCCCATATTATAAAGCCTAAATCCATTATGATATATATAATACATTAATGTATCAGTTGCTCCTGCTGGGCCACCTTCTGTCATTACATAAACGGCTTCAAAAATATTAAAGGATTCTATAGTAAGCAGTATTATTACCAAAAACATTGTTGGTGCAAGTAATGGAAGAGTTATATGTCTTATCTTTTCCCATTTAGTTGCTCCATCTATTTCTGCAACTTCGTACAAACTATCCGGAATCGTTTGCAGTCCTGCTAAAAACATCAACATATAATACCCGCTTGCCTGCCATATTCTCATGATAACCAATGCAGGCTTTGCAGTTAGTGGGTTACCCAGCCAATCTACACTAGATATTCCAAAGGTACCCAAAACAGAATTAAGAACTCCATTTTGAGGGCCATAAATCCATAACCAGACCATACTTATAGCCACTGTTGATGTTATACATGGAATGTAGAAAGCAGCTCTAAAAAATCCCCTGCCTTTAAGTCCTTTATTTAGTATAAGTGCTAAGATTAATGATATCACTAAAATTGAAGGAACCATCGTCAACACAAAAAACAAAGTGTTACTAACACATTTTATAAATGATGAATCTTTAATTAATCTTGTGTAGTTTTGTAATCCAACAAATTTAGGGGCCTGAAGTAGATTCCAATCTGTAAAAGATATGCCTAAAGAAGTGATTATTGGAATAAAGCAAAATATGCAAAACCCTATTAGCATTGGTAAGATAAAACTCCATCCAACTAAAGACTCTTTCGTAGAATTTTTCAAACCTTTTCTATTACGAGGTTTTTGTAAGTTAGCGGTATACTGTTTTATAGTGTCCATAAATACCTCCCATTCTCTCCCCTATATATTCTCAATTAAATTAATTAATTTATAAATTATGGTTTATAATTCGAATTGTAAATATTCTAATATCCATGCTACTACCCTTTATTTATTAAGCATTACATAAAACTTATACTTATCTCCCCTATATAGAGATGTAACATATTCCATAGGTGTATTGTTGTTTAAATATGATATACGCTCTATTTTTAATATAGGTGCCTTTAGTTTTATATTAAGGATTTCATGCTCCCGTTTATTTGCGAGATCAGCTTCTATTGATTGACTTGCTTTTACCGGGCTTATCTTATAGTAATTTTGTAAGATTTCATATAGAGAATTGGTTAAATTGTGATTTTCTAAATCTGGACAATAAAAATACGGTATAAATACTGTTTCAATTGCCATTGGTTCATTATCCGTATATCTTAATCTTTCGATAGCATAGACCTTTGAGTTTTTTTCTATCTGAAGCTTATTTGAAACTTCTTGTTCTGCATTAACGAGTTCAAATTTCAATACTTTTGAAGTTACCCTTATTCCTCTTGATCTCATTTCTTCAGTGAACCCCTGAAGGGAATTTAGCTGCATTACCATTAATGAAGTATTTACATAACTTCCTTTTCCATGCTTCCTAATAATATATCCTTGATGCATAAGTTCATCGTAAGCCTTTCTAACGCTAATTCTGCTTACATTAAAATAGGAGCATAATTCTTCTTCTGTTGGAAGCTTCTGGCCCTCTTTAAATTCTTTCTTCTCTATTTTATCAATTATGTATTGAATAATTTGCTGGTATTTAGGCGTCTTGTTTAGTAGATTGTTCATACTACACTTCCTTCCAAGTGCTAATTTGCTATCATATACTATTGATATATTGACATGTTATAATGTTGTCATTACAACCTATAATTTAATTATATCACCATAAACCTCCAAGTCAATAGTACTATTTCAAATTTTCTATATTTTTCAATTATTTTTTATTTTCCTTTAATTTTTAAGATCTTAAAAATTAAAGGAAAATAAAAACAGCAGCCCCCTCAGGTCACTGCTGTTTTTTATTATGCTGAAAGCTTTTCTTCTTCAAAGCTTCTTATTTGTTTCATCTTAACGGAATCCTTAAGCCTAACATATAAATAGAAAGGAACTCCAAACAACATCAATAGGAAGCCGTACATAACTACCTCAGCTCCTGCTCCATATACAGCCCAAGTTGCATAAGCGAATCCCATTAAAGGAACTATTGAAGCTTTAATAAACTTCCAAAGGTTAAACTTGCCTTCACACTTAACTAGCAGCATTATCTCTGCTGCAGCTGTACTAGCGTATACTGGCAGATATGCTAGGGTTGCTAAAATCATTATAAAGTTAAAAGCCGCGAGCATTGACTTTGAGTAGTTCATTACAAGTAATATATTAACAAGCACTGAACCTATTATAAGTGAAGCGTGGGGAGTATTGTACTTAGGATGTACCTTTGCAAATATTTCTGGAAATACTCCATCTTCTCCTGCAGCATAAGACATTCTTGCAGTAGACATTATCCATCCCATTGCTGTTCCCATAATTCCTAATACTGAAACTATTAATATAATATTAGTTACTCCGCTTCCAAGGTACTGAGCCAATATATCAACTATCGGTGAGGAACTATTTGCCAATGCATCTTGAGGCATAGCTCCCATGGCAAAAAAGCTTATAGCCATATAAATAATTACTGAAATTATCATTCCAAGTATTGTACTAAGCTTAATGTTTCTTTCAGGGTTTTTAATTTCCCCTGCAGTAACAGATGCACTCTCAAAGCCTGTAAAAGCCCACAGTGTTGCAGCTGCTGCAGCTGGGATAGTTTCTACACCTTTTCCTTGTGGAAAAGCTGGTCTTATATATTCAGGATTAAAATGATAAGCAGTCAAAGCAACAAATATAGTGAATAATACCACTTTAATAATTGTTGTCGCAGTCTGTGCTATTCCTGCCTTTTTAACACCCATAACGTTAACTAGTGTGAAAATCCATAATATAGCACTTGTGTATAAAAATGCAGCTAATTTATTATTAGCTATAATAGGAAATAATTTACCAGTATAACTGGCAACAGAAGTAATAATTGCAGCATTACCTATCCATGACGCATTCCAGTAAAGCCATGCATTCATAAAACCCATAAAATCACCAAAGGCAAGCTTTGAAAACTCGTATGGACCTCCAGTTTTAGGTATCTTTGAACCTAACTTTCCAAAAGAAAGTGCCAAAAATATTGATCCAATTCCTGTCAATATCCATGCTATCATAGTAGCCCCAGGTCCCGAACTGCTAGCTAAAGTTGCAGGCAGCATAAATATTCCTGACCCTACCATGTTTCCTACTACAAGTGCTGTAGCAATAACTAGTCCTAACTCCTTTTTAAGGTGGGTGTTTTTGTTCATTTATCATTCCTCCGATATTATTAAATTATAACAGGATAACCTTAATACTCTCCTTACAGCCTGCTAGGTTACCCGTTGAAATCCAATTAGAAATTCAACCTAGAAAACAATATCACACAGCATGTCCCTAGTCAATAATTTTACGAATAATTTTTCAAGGCAAATGTATAAATATTATCCTTTTCCGAAAATTCAAATTAATATGTGATTATTTTGTAGAACGATAGTAGTTGAATTCTAATAGAAGTTATTTTATAATATTTTAAGTAATACTACATATAGTGGTAATTTGCAGAATAAAATACTATATGTAGATAATTTTATATCGGGGGTTATAGCTATGAAAAACAGCATAAAATCTCTGTTTAAGAGAGTTTATACAGCAGACTTAGAAAAGGATAAAAACAAAACTGTGTACGATTTATTCAATTGGAAGACAGTTGATGTATTTTTAAAGGACTATAAAACCTCAAAGGTTATAGTTGATATGAAGGACTTGGAGTTTCCTGAGCACTATTCCCAAAATGCTTGTAATATTATAGCTTCTAAATATTTTAGAAGGGCTGGAGTTCCTAATGGACTTGGATACGAAAACAGTATGAAGATGGTAGCACATAGAATGGTTAACTTCTGGACTGATTCGTTAGTAGATGAAGGTATTATTGAAACTGAAGAAGAGAGAAGCATTTTCTATGATGAGATGGTTTATGGGCTTTTAAATCAGATGTATGCGCCAAATTCACCTCAGTGGTTCAACACAGGGCTAGCTCAATCTTATAATATAAAAGGTTCTAAACAAGGCAGCTTCTACTATAATGAGGTTTTAGACAAGGTAGTTGAATCTGAGGATAATTACTCAAGAACTCAAGCTTCTGCCTGCTTTATAGTTTCCATAGAAGATAAGCTTTTAGGACATCACTCAATTTCTGAACAGTTTGTTACAGAAACTAAACTTTTTAAAGGCGGCTCAGGTACAGGTACAAACTTTAGTTCGCTAAGAGCCAAGGGCGAAAAGCTTTCAGGTGGTGGAGTATCCTCAGGGCTGATGAGTTTTTTAAAAGGTCTTGACAGAAACGCTGGAGCAATAAAATCTGGCGGTACAACAAGACGTGCTGCCAAAATGGTTTGTCTCGATGTTGATCATCCTGAAATAATGGAGTTTATAACCTGGAAAGCTAAGGAAGAAGATAAGGTAAGAGCTCTTGGGAAAATGGGATATGATACAGATATAGATGGAGAAGCTTATGAAACAGTTTCAGGACAAAATAGTAATAACTCTATAAGATTCTCAGACAAATTTATGACAAAAGTTAAAAACCTACATAACAATCCTGAAGAAGAATTGGAGCTTAAAGGAAGAATAGACAATAGATTAGATAGAAACATAAAAGTTTCAGAACTTTGGGATGCTTTCAACGATTCCGCTTGGCATTGTGCTGACCCCGCTCCTCAATTCGATGATACATTTAACGCTTGGCACACCTGCCCTGCTGGCGAGGATGGAGTTTATGGAGCAGACTATAATAGAATCAACTCCACAAATCCATGTGGTGAGTATGCCTTTTTAGATGATTCCTCCTGTAACCTTGCTTCTATAAATGTATTTAAATTTTATATACATGAGGACAAAAGTTTTGATCTTGAAGGCTATATGCATTTAGTTGGCTTAGTTCAATTAGTTTTAGAGGCTTCTATTCATTGGGGACAATATCCAACTGAAGACATCGCAAGAAAGACCTATATGTTCAGAACCACCGGTCTTGGTATAGCAAACCTTGCAGCTTTATTTATGGTTATGGGCTACCCTTACGACTCTGAAGAAGGAAGAGCTCTTGCAGCTTCCATAGTAGGAATTATGACTGGCCACTCCTATTTTGTTTCTTCACTTATGGCTGAAAAGGTTGGAGCTTTTAAAAAGTATGATGTAAACAAGGAATATATGCTTAGAGTTATAAGAAACCATGCCAGAGTTGCTGGAGCATTAGCTTCAAACTACGAAGACTTAAACTATGAACCAGTTAAGGTTAACCACGACCTTTTAAATAAACTTGGCTTGTCATCTATGAGCGCAGCTGTTAAAAAATCATGGAAAAATGCTCTTGAGTATGGTGATAAGTATGGTTTTAGAAACGCTCAGGTGTCAGTTATAGCTCCAACAGGAACTATATCTTTTGCGATGGATTGTACTGCGACATCAATAGAACCTTTCTTCAGCCATATAGTTTATAAAAAGCTTGTTGGTGGTGGATATATGACAGTGGTGAACCCTGTTATAGAAATGTCTTTAGAAAATTTGGGATATGCTAAGGATCAAATTGATGACATATTGAATTTTGTTTTAAGAAAAGAAGTTGTGAAAGAAAAGGACTATGAGTATGAACGAATACTTGATGGAAAGATAGAAGGAGCTCCACATTTAAAGAAAGAGCACTTGGCAATATTTGATACTGCAAATAGGTGTGGAAGCGGAGAAAGATATATTAAACCAATGGGACACGTTAAAATGGTTGCAGCAATAACTCCCCTTATCTCAGGAGCAGTTTCAAAGACTGTAAACCTTCCTAAAAATGCCACTGTAAAAGATTTTAAGGAAGTTGTTCTTGTTTCATGGGAAGTTGGTGTAAAGGGGATAACCTTGTACAGAGATTCCTCAAAGGCAGCACAGCCTTTAAATACAAGCTTAAGCCTGGAGAGTGATGATATAAATCTAGATAGTCTTACCTACGCTCAGCTTCTTCAAAAGGCTAAGGAACTTCAGACAGATAGACATTACTCAAAGCGAGACAAACCTGTTGGAATAAGATATGGTACTACGCATCCAGCTCAAATTGAGGATGTTAAGGTATATACTACTGTAAACAGACGTGAAAATGGAGAGATTTCAGAAATTTATATAACTACAGACAGAGAAGGAACTATAATTACTGGACTTTTAAACTCCCTCTCAAAATCAATTTCAGTAATGCTTCAATATCATGTACCCCCAAAGGATATAGCCAAAATGCTTAGAGGTCAAAAATACGAACCTTATGGTTTTGTACAAAAGCACCCATACATCAAGTATGTAAGCTCAATTTCAGATCTTATAAGCAAAATTATAGATATTGAGCTTGGAGATTTCTCTCGCTGCCAGGTTAAACCAGATGACTATATAGGCAGCACTGTAGAAAAAAGTCCTTTCGCTCAGCACCCAATAACTAATGCAGTGACTGAGGCAGCCTTTACCGACCCTTCTAAATCAAGTCACAGCCACGGTGACTCTGATGGAGAAAAGCTTTATGGAGTAACTTGCCCTAACTGTTCCAGTACCCGAATGGTTAGAAACGGAACCTGCAAGGTTTGCTTGGATTGTGGATCTACAACTGGCTGCAGCTAGTACCTTACTGGATTTTTGAAAGTATAGCTAATCAAAAAAACTGTAATTTAAAGAGGTGTGAGACTAGTCAATCACACCTCTTTACCATTGAAATAAACTAGAAAAAGCTAGTTTAAATTATGCAGTCAGTTTTTTAATCTTTACTATTATAATTATTAGAATTGGAAAAAAAACTTGAAATGGAAGAGCATAGTATTTATAATACTTTATAGTCCATGAAACCAAGCTCATTACATCTTCGTATAGTATATCAGATAAATTAAGAAGAATCATGCCCACTGGCAAACATAAAATCTTGTAATTATCTATTTTTAGTAATCTACTAATTCCTAAAGATGCAGCATACAAGCATAAACTTATTTTTATCATTCCAAAAATATTAAGGATTACACCTCCAATTATCTCAAGTCTCTGAATGAATTCACCAACTCTAATTCTGCTAAGTAAAGTATAAAATGGGAAGTATAGGAAACCTATTGCTTTTTCACTTAAAACTGAAACCTCTAAGAAAGTGATTAATAGTAAAAATGCTCCTCCGAGAACTAAACCAACGAAATAGCCTTTTCTTAATGCCTTACGGTTATTTACATTAGCAAATATAACAGTAAATAGTACACATTCTCCAAATGGAAAGGTAATGGCAGACCAACTCCCTAATAAAACCGGAGATATACCTCTGGCCATTATAGGCAAAATTTTTCTAATATCCACCTTGCTTAGAAGAAGACTGCTTAGAACAACTAAAATAATTAGGGTTGATATGCTTGCAAATAATGCAAATCTGCCTATAACTTCGCATCCTTTTTTAACCATATATACAGCAGTAATTGTAGATAAAAGTGTAATTGTTATTCGTGGAACCTCTGGCATGGTTAACACACTCATAAATTCTCCAAAATCTCTTAATGTAAGTGATCCTATATGCAAAAAATACCATACATAAAGAATATTAATAGTGTTTCCTAATATTTTTCCCATGGCTTCCCTATTTATTGTGTACAAGTCTTTTTCAGGAAAGAGTGTATTTATCTTACAATAAAGCATAAACAATATAAAAGATATACTAATAGCTATAATTATAGAAATCCACGAATCTCTTCCACCTTCTGCCGCAGTTGCAAATACCATTGCTCCATCAAGAATGACCGCTATTACCAATGCTATTGATTGCTTTGATGAAATTATCTCTTTCATATTACTTAATCCATTCTCCTATAATCATAATAATAATCTTTCTAATTCCCTCTGAAGGATTTGGTATTTTTACATTCAATGCAGTTAAGAGGCTTAGCGTAAATGCCGCAGCAAACATTAATATATACGAAATAGATTTTTGAAATGTATATTCCCTCAACACAGGATAGCCATCAATAATAAATAGAATTCCATACCCTATGATAACAAATGCTATAATCAAGTTATTTCACTCCCCGCTTAGTTTTGTAACTTTTCCTGTGCTCCTTATATTTGCAATTACTTCTATGCTTACTGGCACTTCTTTGAATTTTTCATCCCAGTTATCTTTTATACTGTTCCAAGCCTTAGAATTATCTATTTCTATCTGCTTTCCAAAACCAAATATATCTGAACTATAATTTTGCTGAACACTTTTAATTGTTTTGCTAATGCGTTGTTCTATATCAGACTGGAGGAGATTTTGAAGTTCTTTTATAGAATCTTCATCCAGATAATTCATAGAATAATTCATTTCAGCAATTGATGCATCCATTTCAATAGAAAGTGAAATACTTACATTTTTATCATCAGTATTACTTCTGATTTTTGTTTTGGAGTTAAAAACTTCCATGGTTACTACCTTGTTATCTATTACATTTTTGCTATCATTAATCGGAATAATTAATAAAGGATTTTCAATTTTATTTTTAACTATAAGCACCATTAAAGTTTCATAGGGGCTCAATTCTCCAATCTTCTTATGATTACGAATTACTGCTGCTCCCTCAATCTTTATACCATTTTTGTCCATATCGTGAGTGACTCTAACAATAGGAAGAATAGGTTCAAAGCTTTCTTCTAAAGACTCCGAAAAAAAGTCCATTAAATCAACTCTTGGAAACGTTCCTGTAAATCTTTCAGTTTTCACTGCATATCTTAAAGTAAAATATCTTTCACTTTGCAAATCTGATTCTAATCTCACCATCTCTTCAGCTGATGAGCCACTGCTAATAAATAGTATATTATCCTGCCTTACTTCAGCATCCCTATAAAAAAAATCCAAGGCTTTAAAAACATTCTCTTCCGCTATACTTTCATTGAGTATAATAGACTGAAGATGACTCCAATAGAGTTTCCTTCCATATAATACTGCACATTTTCTTATAGCCTCAAATATACTTTTTCCTTTTCCAGCTAAAACTACAGGAACTAATTCAATTCCTCCAGAGGTTGGTTTTGCATTTACTGCCTTCATAGTAACCTTGTACATCTCTTCACCTTCCACGCAATCTATACCCACAGCAGTAATAATAAATCTTTCTTCAACTTCCGTATAGTTCCAACACCCACTCAAAAGTGTGCTGCAATAAATAAGCAATAATGTATATATATTTTTTTTCCACTTCATTATATAGTATCACCTCGTAGAAATTTATTTCTTGACACTCTTTCGGATAAGATTTCTAGCGGCAACTATTCTTGTTCTATACTTCATATACCACCATGGAAGTCTGAGCATAGTATCTTGTATATCATAACTTTTGAAGGTAGTAACTCCAAGAGTATACGGAACCCCAAAAGATCGAAGTGACAGCATATACACTATTAACAACATAAGTGCAAAAACAAGCCCATAAAACCCTAATACTGCGGAAAATGCAAGACAAAATAATCTTATAAAAATAACTGGGCCTGCTGTAAATGGTATTAAAAAGCTTGTAGTCCCTGATACTGCCGTCATAATTATAATTGGTGCGCTAACTAATCTTGCAGTTACTGCCGCTTGCCCAAGTATTAATCCACCTACAATGCTTACAGTTGGTCCTATGTTCGGAGGCAGTCTTCTGCTTGCTTCTATAAGAGTTTCAAAAACCAGAAGCATCAGCATAAGCTCAAAAATTGTTGGAAATGGTATTGAACTTCTTGCAGCCATGATGCTGTAAAGTAAATTAGTTGGTATAAGCTCTTGGTGATACGTCACCATGGACAAATAGATAGATGGTGCTAAGCATGTTATAACAAAGGACATATATCTTAGAACTCTATAAAAGCTTGCTATAGCATAATTCTTATAATAATCATCATTTGACTGAAAGTTTTCAACAAATAAGTATGGAACTGTTATAACATCCGGACTTCCATCGCATATTATTACAATCCTACCTTCTAATAGCTTTGAACATGCAATATCAGGTCTATCAGCAAAGCCTGTAGTAGGGAAAACAGAAAGAGGCGCATCAGTGATGAAACTTTCTATGTAGTGAGAATCCAAAATTCCATCAATGTCTATTCTTTTCATTCTTTCAAAAAGTTCTCTTATAATACTGCTAGAGGCAATATTCTCCATATAAGCTACACATATCTTTGTTTTTGTTTGAGCACCTATTGTTAAATAGTTTATCTTAAGATTATGGCTGTGAATTATTTGCTGTATGAGTGTTACATTAGTTTCAATTGATTCCGTAAATCCTGCTTTTGGGCCTCTCGAAACCTTATTTGATTCAGGTTCTGTAATGGATCTTTCTCTTCTATTGGCACAGTCTGCAACAACGGCTTCTCTAGAACCTTCTATAAACAATACTGTATTTCCTCTTGTAAGCTTCTCTATGCATTGGTTAATTGAGTTAATCTTGCTATTATCATGAGTGAAAACTACCTTTGTAAGGACAAAGTCTACTCTTTTTGCTCCTTCAATTTTGCAGCTAATATCTTTCAACATGATAGGACTTATAATATTATCTACTACTTTGTCAGTATCGCATAGATTTTTTATAAATACAGAACAGAATTTTACACTGTCTTCTGCTGAACTCTCGAATTTTTTAAATGCAATTTTCTGATTGTTGCTTAGAATATTTTTAACAATTTCTAAATTTTTATCTATATTATCTGAAATAGGTATAATATTCTTTTTAATGTCCATATCTATCCCCATTTTCTTTAACTGATTTAAAAAAGTATATATTAGTATATATTATCCTAATATGTTTAAAGATTTATTCTAAAGCCGGTATTTCAAACAAATAGAAAAATAGAATGTTCCGCTTTTGCAGAACATTCTATTTTTCTAATTAGCTCTAGCTTCCTTCATAGCTTTCTCGCCTTTTTCCTGAGCTGTCTTTAATGCTTCATCAATAGTCTTCTTGTTGTTAAACACTTGATCAAGCTCTGCTCCTAAAGTATCTAATGCAGGTATAACTCCTATTTGCCTTGCTCCCATCCAGCCCTTATCTAAAGATTTAAGGGGAACTTCTTTTACTGGAGTTTCCTTTAGAAATTTTTGATATACTTCACTCTTTATAGCAGAGTCTCTAACCGGCATATAACCTGTTTGCATTGAAAAGTAGGCTGTATTTTCAGTATTAGTTAAATATCTTAGGTACAACCAGGCTGCAAGCTTTTGTTCTGGCTTAACAGTATTAAACATAGCCACATTTGTACCATAATATAATTGAACTTGTTCCTTGCTAGTTGGAAGCGGAGCTGCAAACCACTTAGCCTTTAAGCCCTTTTGAATATAAGGAATTGCTGAAGTAGACGCTACGCACATCGCTGCTCCACCTTTTATTAAAGTATTGTTAGCATTTTTATCTTCCCCTGCTAAAGTAGCAGTCTTATTCTGAATCATGCCGTTTATTAAATCAATAGCTGTTTTTGTTTCTGGTGTGTTGAAGTTTATTTTATCTATCTTTTCATCAATAACTTCTCCACCAGCTTGCCTTACCCAAATTCCAATATCAGTTGAAATATTATTTTCAAAGGCTACACCGTAAACCTCTGGCTTTCCATCATTGTTAGAATCAACAGTAAGCTTTTTAGCTGCATCTTTAAATTCATCCCAAGTTTTTGGAACTGACACACCTTTTTCCTTAAGCATGTCCTCATTATAATAAAGCACCATCATGCTCTTATTAAACGGAACAGCAAAGGTCTTGTCCCCAAAGGTATTATCATCTCTGTATATTTTAGGTATATCATTTATTTCTTCCTGGGTCATACCTACTTCTTTGTTGTTTAAGTATGGATTTAAATCTTCAACTAAGTTCTTATCAATATACCAAGTTAGTCTGTTGTTATAAATTTGAGTTATAGTAGGAAGCGTGTTGCTTTTTGCTGCCCCCATAAGCTTATCAAATAGTTCTCTGTAGTTTCCTTGATTTACAAGCTTAACCTTTATCTTTGGATTCTTTGTCATAAAGTCGTTTGTTATCTTCTGCATAGCTTCTTGATTTACACCACTCATGGCATGCCAAAACTCGATTTCAACCTCATTTTCTATTTTAGTTTGAATTTGCGCTGGCTTTTGTCCTTCTGCTGTTGAAGTATCCTTCTTAGCTCCGCAGGCTGTTAAGCTAATTGTCATAACCCCTGAAAGTATTAGCGATAGTAATTTTCTGTTCATCTCTAAAATCCCTCTCTTATACAAAATATTTATCCTTTAATCCCACTGCTGCCTACACCGTTTATAATGTATTTAGACAGCAGAATAAAAATGATTAGCATAGGTAAAATGATTACGGCCGACGCCGCCATAAGTATATGGTAGTCCATACCTGCCTCTGATGAGAACTTTGATAGAACTATGGGCAGAGTCCTCATTTCCTCATTATTTGTTACAATAAGAGGCCACATAAATGAATTCCAGCTATTTATTATTTTCAAAAGTGCTATAGTAATAATTGCAGGCTTTGCAATAGGCATCATTATTCTTGTAATGTACTTAAAGTCGCCGCAATTATCAACCTTTGCAGCGTAATAAAGTTGTTTTGGAATTCCTAAAAAGTATTGTCTTAAGAAGAATATAGCAAATACGCTTGTGCACCATGGAATAATCAATGCCTTGTAGGTATTTATCCATTTAAGATGGCTTAAAAGAACAAAATTTGGTATTAAAATCACTTCCCCAGGCACCATCATGGTTGCCATAAGAATTGTAAATATGATATCTCTTCCTTTAAACTCTAAATTTGAAAAAGCAAAGGCTGCCAGTATTGTAGTTATGAGTTCCCCCAAGGTTATAGATACAGTTACTATAACACTGTTAAAAAGATATCTCGCAAAATTCTTGAGCTTAAGTACTTCTAAGTAGTTATCCCATCTAAATTTTTTAGGCAAAATCACTATTTCTTTTGTAAATATCTCATCTGGCGCCTTTACGGAAGTGAGAAAAATCCATATAAAGGGCAGAAGAATTAATAAAGCTCCTGATATTAGAACTAAATATATTAAAAACTTATCTAGAATTTTTTTACTCATATCCCTTCGCTCCTTCTAGTAATGAACTTTCTTTTTAGCAATATAAAATTGGAATATAGTAAAAACCAGTATTATCACTAGAAGTATAAAAGATGCAGCTGAAGCTACTGAAAACTGCCAGTTCATATAAAACTTATTAAATATATAGTAAACAATAGTCATTCCGCTGTTTAATGGCCCAGCCCCTCTATCGTACAGAACAAATATCTCGTCAAATATTTTAAATCCTCTTATTATGGATGTTATGCTGAGAAAAAATATAATTGGGGATAAAAGCGGCAGAGTTATTTCTCTAAAAACCTTAAAGCTGCTGGCTCCATCCACCTTAGCTGCATAATAATATCTGTCATCAATATTTTGAAGCCCTGCTAAAATTATTACTACATCATATCCTAAGCCTTTCCATATACTTAAAAGTATTAACAGAGGCATTGTAAACCTGCTGTCTCTTAAAAAAGAATGCGTTTGGAACCCAAGACTGCCTAATATGTAGTTAATGAGTCCTGCATCTGTATTGAATATCCATTTCCACCCTACTGATATGGCTATTGTAGATGTTACAAATGGTAAAAAATATACACTTCTAAAAAAGCTCCTCAACTTAATATTTTGATTCAATAAAACTGCTATAAATAATGCTAGTCCAATTGAAAGAGGAACGGATATTAATACATACAAAACTGTATTTTTAAGTGCCATATAAAAATCACTATCTGTGAGAACATAAGTGAAATTATCAAATCCTCTTTTATATACTATATCTCTTATATAATCAAACTTGGTATAAAAGCTCATTGCAAGCATTTTTGCCACAGGATAAATTTGGAACAAGGTTGTGATAATGAGGCTTGGAAGTAGATATAAATAACCTTTAGTGTTTCTCAGTTTCATTCTCTGAAATAATGAACCCTTCTAAAATGTATATACACCTTGTCCCCTGTGCTAAATTGAAAATTACCCATCATTAACCCTCTTAATATTATTCCATCTGCTTCAAGCTTGAAGTGCGTCTCTTTTCCTAGGTTTTGCAGGTCACTAATAATGCCCTGAAGGTCATCTTTGGCAATTTTACTATCCTTAGAAATAATAATATCTTCAGGCCTTATGCCTATTATCTCTTGCTCCCCAACTTGTTTATGCTTTATTTTCAAGCCTACATCCTGCTTAATTAAATTTATCTTAGGACTTCCAATGAAGCTGGCAGAGAATATTGAATTTGGCGAAGTATAAAGTTCTTCTCCTGTAGAGTACTGAATAGCTCGGCCTTTATTCATTAAAATAATTTTATCAGATATAGCCATGGCCTCTTCCTGATCATGAGTTACAAAAAGAGTTGTTATATTAAGCCTATTTTGAAGTTCTTTTACTTCTTCTCTCATTTCAACTCTTAAAGCTGCATCAAGGTTTGAAAACGGTTCGTCCATCAAAAGAAGTCTAGGCTTTTTAATAAGAGCTCTTCCTATGGCTACTCGCTGCTGTTGCCCACCAGAAAGTTCCTTTGGCTTTCTTTTTAATAAATCTCCTATCCTAAGAATTTCAGAAATTACTAAAGCTTCTTCCATAGCTTGCTTTTTCTTCACGTTAGCCATTCTAAGAGGAAAAATAAGATTCTCCATCACAGTCATGTGAGGATACAAGGAGTAGTTCTGAAAAACAAGACCGATATTTCTTTTTTCTATAGGAACTTCATTTATTCTAGTCCCTTCGAAAAATATAGAGCCTTCCGTAGGCTCTATAATTCCTGCGAGCATATATAAAAGCGTACTTTTTCCACAGCCGCTTGGTCCCAAAATGGATACAAGGTTTCCGCTGTTAATCTCAATATCCAAATTATTTACTGCTAAAACTTCATTGTATTTTTTAGTCAGTTGTTCTATTTTAATTTTCATATTATCACCAATAATAATTAATTTGATTTCGTATGGATTATAACATTGTATATATAAATTTACCAATAGTAAAAAATAATAGTTAAAATTGCAATTATTGGGGTTTTGAATAATGAATAAATTTCATAGATAAGTCTACAATCTAAACAGGGACTTAAAAGGATAGAATGTATTGTGGCAACAGGCATTCTATCTTTTTTGCTTTTAATAATAGTTCTATTGAGTTAAAATATTTCTATAAATAACTAATATAAGGTTGGTGAAAGCATGGCTATATACTTTAATGGAAATATAATAACGCTTGAGGAAAACAAAACAGCTGAGGCTTTTTGTATTAGAAATGGAAGCTTTTTAGCTGTAGGGTCAGAAAAAGAAATTTTAAAACTAAAACAACCGAATGAGGAATTGATAGATTTGATGGGCAGAACAATAGTGCCTGGCTTTAATGACTCTCATATGCATTTTTTAGGTTATGCTGTATTTAAAAGTAGGGTTAACTTGAGTGAGGTATCTTCTATAGATGAATTAATAGAGAAAACCAAACAGTACATAAAGGAAAATAATATCTCGAAAGGTGAATGGGTTATATCAAGAGGCTGGAACGATAATCATTTTAAAGAACTCAGACTACCAAACAGATTTGATCTAGATAAGATAAGCACTGACCACCCTATATTTTTTTCAAGGGTATGTGGTCATATTGGTGTTGCTAATTCCAAAGCTTTAGAGCTTTGCAATATAACCTCAATATCAGATAATCCTGAAGGCGGTATAATAGACAAAGAAAACAATCAACCAACAGGAATACTTAGAGAAAACGCTATGAATTATATATTTGAAAATCTTCCTTCCATAACAAAGGAAGATATAAAAAAGGTTTTAAAAAGCGCCTTCGAAGATGCCTTAAGCTGTGGGCTTACTACAATCCATACTGAGGACATGGGTACAGCAGGTGACTTAAAAACACTAATTGATGCCTATAAGGAGCTAGAAACAGAAAAACATCTTCCCTTAAGATTTGTACTTCAGCTTAACTTAAATAATATAAAACTTATAGAAAAGGCGAAATCCCTTGGTATTAAATCAAGACTTGGAAGCAACAGATTAAATATCGGTGTTCTTAAGCTTTATCAAGACGGCTCCTTAGGCGGAAGAACTGCTGCCATGGAAAAACCTTATGAAGATGCTGATACTGATGGTGTGACAATATATAGTCAAGAAGAACTGGATGCCTTGGTACTTGAAGCTCATAGAGCAGGCTTTCAAATAGCTATTCATGCTATTGGTGATAGGGCTATGAGAATGATCTTAGATTCCTATGAAAAGGTAAAAAGATTATATCCTAATAAAGACTTGCGCCCTATAATAATCCATTGCCAGTTTACAAATAAAGACCTACTCGAGAGATTCAGAAATTTAGGTGTAGTAGCAAATGTTCAGCCTTCCTTTGTCATGACAGACTTCCCAATAGTTGAGAAAGCTGTTGGAAAAGAACGTGCTGTTGAAAGCTATAACTGGAAAACTATACTTGACATGGGCATCAATGTTTCCTTCAGCTCTGACGCACCTATAGAGAGCTTTAATCCTCTTTACGGAATACATGCCGCTGTTACCAGAAAAGATTTAATTGGAAGCCCTTTTGAAGGTTGGTATAAAGAACAGTGTATTAGCGTTGAGGAAGCTCTCAAAGCCTTCACCTTAGGCTCAGCTTATGCTAACTTTGAAGAGACTATTAAGGGTTCTATCGCTCCTGGCAAGCTTGCAGACTTTGTAGTACTTTCAGATAATATACTTTCCATAACCCCTGATAATATAAAGGATATCGTAGTATTAGAAACCTATGTAGATGGCAAACAAGTATACAAAAGATGATTTTATCAAAAAACACCTATACTCACTATTGAATATAGGTGTTTCTAATATTTTTTATAAATTTTAGATTACATATATATAGCAGTTATCCCTTTCTTCTTTTATTCCTCTGTGCAAAATCTTTATCAATTTTTTCTTTCCAGCGCTCATCAATCTTTTTGCTTGCACGAAATTCGCTTACAACATTGCTGACGGACTCATAATTCAATCTCGTTCCCTTACCATCAGCATTGTAATTCGCGGCTCTATCTGCTCCAATGCCGAATTTAGCAGCTGTAGAGATTGCATCAATATTAGCTCCGAGGAAAATAAACTCCCAGTCATATTTCTCCTTTTGTCTTTGAATCATGTATTTTATCTTTTCGCAAGTAAATTCCTTACTTGCATTTTCAATTCCATCTGTAGTAATCACAAACATCACCTTGTCAGCTCGACACTCTTCGCTAGTATGCTTTTGTGCATTTCCAATTTTATGTATCGTCTTTCCAATAGCATCTAAAAGTGCCGTGCATCCCCCAACAAAATAGTCCTTTTCTGTAATTGAGCCAATCCCTCTAATATTGATTCTATCATGAAGAAGTTCGTAATTATCATCAAACAATACCGTTGTTACAATTACTTCCCCCTGCTCCTGCTGTTGCTTTATCAGCATTGCATTATAACCCCCAATAGTATCGCCTTCAAGTCCTGACATAGATCCACTCTTATCAAGAATAAATACCAATTCTATTATGTTTGTTTTCATTTTGTTACCCTCCTCTATATGTGTTAAGATTAACGATATCTATAGGTCTCGTTAATCTTTCATAACCTAAGGATAACAATTTTAAACTTTCATTTGGTCGCTTTGTAAGCGACATCTACACACCAAGTAAAGCTTGGTCAAAAAAGAACAACGCCTCATTTATTTCATGCACATTATAAGTGCCTTCTTTTATAAAATACTCAATAATCACATCAAATTTATTGCTGTTAGACAATGCATAACCTGCTTTGCTTAGAAGATCACTAGTTTCATCTAAATTAAGCTTTAGAGAAATGGCGAAGGCTAGAGCTGTTTCTCTGCTTGGCTTATATCCTTTATTGCTGCGTATTTTAGAAAATAGCTTGCGGTCTATATTTTCTCTGTTATAAGTCTCAACATCTGTCATGCCTTTTTCATCGATAAGCCTTAAAAGCATTTGAGAAAAAGATTCTTCCAACTATATGAATAATATATTTTACGGGCAGATTGTAGCCTTTCGTCGTCACAGCTTGACCAACCTCGCAGTTTCCAATATAATTGCATTCTTCTTGTAGCCTTTTAGCACCGGCAGCAGAAAAAACAGCTCCGCATACTCCAGCACCCATCTTGAGAGCCCTATTTGCAGCATTTACTACTGCATCTACTTGCATTTTAGTTATATCATTTCGAACTATTTGCATTGGCATACTATCCACTCTCCTTTATCAAGCTTCTTACTCCTAAAAATAATTATAGCCTTAGCTGCAAGGTTATTCAAACATACAAAGCAATCCAATATAATCAATTTTTATAAAAAATAATGCTTGATCTTATATAAAATCAAGCATTATTTTTACCTTTATATTTAGTGATGATTTTTCTCAGCTGCTTCTGCATCTGCCTTAGTTTCATGAACCGTACCAAATGGATGTTGGGGTGGTGCATAAATAGAATACAGCTTAAGAGGTATATCTCCTGTATTAATTATATTATGCCATGTATTTGCAGGTATCAAGATTGCAAAATCATCCTGTACGTTTGCTTGAAAATCAAGCTTGTCTTTCCTACTTCCCATTTTAACAATTCCCTGACCTTCTTCAACACGTAAAAACTGGTCGAGGTTTGAGTGAATTTCCAGACCTATATCTTCACCCACTGGAATACTCATAAGTGTAACCTGAAGATGCTTTCCCGTCCACAAGGCAGTTCGGAAAGCATCATTTTGCTTGGTAGCCTTATTGATGTCAACTACAAATGGTTTTGGTCCATAATCCTTTAATTGTATTGGGTTATTGTCCTCTAAATCTTCTGAACCATCAAATCTGTAATCATAACCTGTTACATCATCAAAGGGAATATAGGGTTCGTTATTCTGTCTATAAAACTCTGAATCATATGCTGGCATGCAGCTGAAGCAAGGGCATTGACAGTTGTTATAAGCGCTATACATCATATCCGAACTATACGCTGGCGTGTTGCCACAATATGGGCATGGATATGTTCTATAATTATTACACATACCGTTCCTTCCTTTCATAAACTTACAATATTATCTTATGATTATCATCAGAAAGTGTGCTTAGATATGCTGTAAATTTTCATTTTTCTCTATTCTTCATAACAAATAATTGGAGTGCCCCCTTCTATATTTTCATAAATTGCTTTAGCTAAATAAGGTGGGGCATTTACGCATCCATGGCTTCCTCTTGTCTTATAGATTTCTCCACCAAAGGAATATCTCCAGGTTGCATCATGTATTCCTATATTTCCGAAAAAAGGCATCCAATAAGTTACTCCTGCTTCATAACCTGGACCAGTTAAAGTTGCCCCCTTTTGCTTATAATTAAGCATATAAGTTCCAATTACTGTAGCATGTCCTTTATTAGGATTACCTGTTACAACAGCTCCTTGAGTGATAAGCCTTCCATTTTTATAAAACCACAAATGCTGTCTTGTTATATTAATTTCTACATATGTATTACCTATCTCATCTTTGCCCCTAGGTAAGGATCTTTGAGAGTATATTGGCTCCTTCTGAATTATTTGTCCGTGTTTTATATTCTCAAACAAAGCCTTTATTTCATCACCTTGATTGATTTTCCAACCATAAAGTCCGCCCTCAACTATCACAGTCTTACCTATAGAAGTCTTAAAATTCCTTGCTATCCCAACTGTATCATATTTCCTACTAAGGCTTTTTAAATATTTCATCGCTTCTATTTCACTTATTATTACATCAAGATTTTCATTAACATTAATCCATTGATTTATTATTTTTCCATCTAATGTTTCCTTTGCATTATCAAATATATAAGTTATATTTGTCTTCACATACTTATTTAATAAATCCCTAGTTTTAGCAGTTTTTTCAGAGTTTAAGGTATACCCTGGATTCACGTAACAAAAGCTTTGATTTAAATCTAGCTTAGCTTCTCCTTTTAATATGCACTCTTTTATCTCTAAATTTAGCCTATCCCTATCAATCTTATTTCCATATACCTCCTTAACCACTTCGTAGCTACCGTTAGAATACTTAAAACTCACATTCTGTGGTTCAGTAAAAGGCTGCTTTAAGCAGTTTAAGCCATTTACTATACTTATTAGCTTACTTTCGTCATATAAAACTAAATTATCTATAGTATATTGTTGAGATTTTAATAAAGAACCTATCCATTTAAAAGCATTCTTCCTGTTCAAACTTTCGAAAATATTAACTTCTTCATTATATGTAATTCCTATATCTCGTCCTATTATTTCTTCTATTTCTTCATTTCTTTCTATTAACATCAACTTATAGTTTTTAATAGAATCTCTAAGTATACATTCAACTTTTCTGTGACCTCTTAAAGATACATTTACCCCATTAATTGTAGTGTTAAAAAAGAAATGATTAACGAAATAGGTTGAAATAAGTATATATATTAATATACTGGATGCAGCTATAATTATAATATTTCCTGTGCACCTATTACTAATAAGGTTTTTAATTTTGCAGTTTTTCATACGGCTTATACCTTTCTTAATAAACAAACATATTTAACTAGTTTATAATATGTTTGAAGTTTTCTTTTTAATACATAAAGTCCTATTTTCAACGGCTATCTACAATCTTCATTTTACAAAGTCTCATAAACCAAATAGCCTCCATGTGCATAGTATATATTAATGCGGTTGGTATATAACCCAATAGCTATGCTATTAAATTAAGGTCATGGAGGATAGATGCTGATGGTAATACGCAGAAAACACATTTTGTGTTTTATTATTCTCTTTTTAATCTTATTTTCTCTAGTTAGTTGCAAAGACAAGGAGCAAATAAAATTATTGAGTGATAAAGTGATTGAACTCGAAGAAAACAGTAAAAAATTAAACCTTACAATAGATGGATTAGAAAAAGCTAATGAAGAACTTCACTCAAAAAATGATGAACTACTAAAGAACAATGAAAAGCTTAAATTAGAAATGGAAGATCTTAAATCTAGCAACAAAAAACTGCTAGAAGATAACAGTACCCTTAAGAAACAAAATATCGAATTAGAAAACAAACTTGAAGCTTCTTTAACAAATAAAAATTTCTATTCAGATATACAAGTAGATAAACTCGCATACCTAACCTTTGATGACGGCCCCTCCGATAATACTCCTAAAATTTTAGATATATTAAAAGAAAATAATATTAAAGCTACCTTTTTTGTAAACGGCCATCCTGAAAGAAAAGAAATTTATAAGCGAATAATAAGCGAAGGTCATGTTATTGGAAATCACACCTATTCTCATGATTATGCCGCGCTTTATAAAACTATAGAAGCCTTTGATAATGATAAACAAAAACTTGATAACTTCATATTTGGAATTACAGGCATAAAGCCTCAGATTCTTCGTTTTCCTGGCGGTTCTAATAATAGGGTAAGTTACAACTACGGTGGAGTAGATTTTATGAGTAAGCTTACAACGCATATAAAACAATCTGGGATTAAATATTTCGATTGGAATGTAGATTCTACAGATGCCTCAGTAAGCACTCAAAGCAAAGATAAGATTATATCTGGAGTATTGAATGGATCAAAAGGTAAGAAACAAGCAGTTATACTAATGCATGACAGCAACCCAAAAACAACTACTGTTCTAGCGCTGCCTAGTATCATCAAAGGCTTAAAGGAGCAAGGTTTCAGGTTTTCTATTTTATCTTCAGAAGTAAATGCTATTCAATTTAAATAAACGGCACCTATCCCTATATCACTATATTGACACTGGGCTGGTACCGTTTATTTTTTTAATTATTCAGTTTTATATGGTTTATTTTCTTAGGCTAACCTTTTCTATATAGCTTATCTTATCTCACATTAAACTTATTTAACTCTTCATTTAATTTTTCAGCCAAGCCTTGAAGGTTCATTACATATCCATTAAACTCATCCATAGTAGAGCTTATTTCTTCTGTTGAAGCAGATACCTCTTCTGAAGAGGAAGCTGCTTCTTGTGATACCGCAGATATGTTTTCAATTTGACTAATGACTTCTTCTTTTTGGCTACTAATATTTTGTATTTGATTTTTTATACTATGAACCATTGTAATTAAGTTGTTTATTGCGCTATAGATATCGTCAAATACTGCATTGGTTTCTTCCACGGCTTTATCTTGCTCTATTAAAATAGCTTCTGCTTGTCCCATAGCTTGCACTGCCGTCTTTGCCTTTACTTGAATCGCTTCTACAATTCTTTTTATCTCTTCTGTAGAGTTTTTAGACTGTTCAGCCAACTTTCTTATTTCATCTGCTACAACAGCAAAGCCCCTACCAGCTTCACCCGCTCTTGCAGCCTCAATAGAAGCGTTAAGAGATAATAGGTTTGTCTGTGCAGTAATTTGTCCAATAGTATCTGAAATCTTATTAATTTCTTCTGTGCTTTTGTTCATATCATCAATTGTTTCTGCTACTGATTGAGAGGCTCTCTTGTTTTCTACTGACTTCTTTATAAGAAGTTTAACAATTCCCAATCCCTTGTTACTTAAAGTTTTAGTATTTGATGATACCTTGTCCATATCTTTTGTAGAGTTTGTAATAATGTCTAATCCATTAGCCAATTCTTCCATTTCAGAAGCTATTTCTTGTGTGCTTGAAGCTTGCTCCGTTGCTCCATGTGATATCTCTCCTACTGCCCTTGATACCTCTGAAACAGAAGCTGTTGTTTCTTCTGTCATGGCTGTAAGATTACTTGCAGTATCTAAAACAGTTTGTGATGAATTTTCAACACTTCTTAAAATAGCTGATATATTATCTAGCATAAGATTGAAATCATTAGCTAGCACACCTATCTCATCAGCCGAATTAACATCAATAGTTTCTGTTAGATCTCCCTTTGATGCTTTATTCATAACATCTTTAATCTTATTTATATTGACTGTTAATGATCTTGTTATTATCACAGATAATCCAACTGCTATAACACTTACTACTCCTAAAAATATGGCGAGTGTTACTAAAATAGAACGTGTATCTTTATTTAATTCATTTATTTCCATCGTTCCAAGTACTGTCCATTCGGTTAAAGGGCTGTTAGTGTATACAGCAAACTTTCCAGTTCCATTATACTCATACTCTGTAAATCCTTCTTTTTTTTCTTTAACTTCATTCCAAACTGGAAGTTTTGCAAATGTATCAGTTCCAATCATCTTCTTATCAGGGTGTGTTAAAAGTGTTCCATTTCTATCAAGTAACACAGCATATCCGTTTTCACCAACCTTAATTTCTGAAAGACTTTTTGCTAGTTGAGTCAATTCAATATCTAGAGCTACGACACCAACTATCTCACCATTCTTCTCAACTGCTTTTGCAATAGATATTGTATACTCCTTGGTAGATGCAGCTATATATGGATCGGTGAATATAACTTTTCCCTTGTTTTCTATTGCCTTCTTATACCACGGCCTTGATGTTGGGTCATAATCTTTTCCAACATCTTTTTGAGGATACTGATAAAAGCTTTTTGTAGCTGTCCCCATATATACAGAAAGAAAATTATTGTTGCTTTGCTGCATGCCTTTAAGATTATCAATTAAATAAGGTACATTCTCTGGGTTACTTTCTATATTTATAAAATTTAAGTTTTTTGAAAGCATTTCAATATTATTTCCTATAAGAGAAATTTCTTTATCAATTCCTCTGTTAACCTCTCTCAACATCTGAGAACTTGCACTTTCTAAATTTCCCTTTATTACTGAAGTTGATTGTATATAGGAGGTTACTCCCAGTCCAATCATTGGAATAATACAAATACCTATTAAACTAACTAATAGCTTGCTTCTTATACTTTTAAAACTAAACTTGAATTTTGACTTTTTCACAATAAGATTTCCCCCTGTCTTAGCCTAATTTAGCCATACGATTCTAATTCTCTTAAATTTTTTAATTAAATTAATTTTTATGCATATCTCTTGAAATTTTACACTAAATTGCTACATTTTTCAACATATTTTTTGTAATTGTAAATACGTTTTCACTTATTGTACTAAACAGGAAGATAAAACTAAGCATGCCTTCTGAATAGATATTAAACAAAGGTAACTAAAAATTACAGCCTAAGTTCGCTCCCTCCTCATTTTTCTCACTGAGCCTATAGTTGTATTTTCCGGTATCTGAAGTATCTTGCTTTTAGCATTATTTATTTGCTGCGAAGTATATATTCCATGATGACCTGAGAATAAATAACTAATTATACAAGCCATAAATATGTAGATTATCCCTTCTCCATGAAACAATTCCAACCCTAAAATAAAGGAAGAAACTGGAGTGTTAGTTGCTCCGCAAAATACTGAAACTAATCCTAAGCCTGCAAGAAAGAATGGGGATAGATTGAGCACGCCTCCGAGAGTATTTCCAAAGCTTGAACCAACAAGGAAGAACGGAGTAACCTCTCCACCTTGAAATCCTGAACCTAGAGTAATAGATGTAAAGATAATCTTCCATAAAAATGCCGATTTTGATACTATTTCTTCAAATGAAGCTTTCAAAACCGGTAAACCTAAGCCTAAATAGTCTCTAGTACCAATTAGTGTCGTCATTAATATTATAATAAATCCACCAATAATACTTTTTGTCATTGAATTTTTAAACAGTCTTGAAAATATTCTTTTACATTCGTGTATGCCCTCGCTAAAAACAATGCTAATTATACCAAAAAGTATAGAAGCTATAATAACTTTTATTGCAACCATAGTTGATAACTCGGGAATACCACTTATTACATAGTGAGAATGTACCGCTCCAAATTCTGTAGCAACTAAATTTCCTATAAAGCTCGCTATAAAACATGGAATTAAAGCACTATATTCCATTGAGCCCATTGATATTACTTCCATCCCAAAAATAGCACCTGCCAGAGGAGTTCCAAATACAGACCCAAATCCACTGCTGATACCGCTCATTAAAATTATCCTTTGATCTATCCTATCAAGCCTAAACACTTTTCCTATGTATTCTGCAATACTTCCACCCATCTGAACAGCGGTACCTTCTCTTCCAGCAGACCCACCAAACAAATGAGTAATTATAGTTCCTATAAACACTAAAGGAGCCATTCTTAATGGTATTTCTTTGTCTCCTTGATGAATTTGATCTAGAATTAAATTATTACCCTGTGCTGACATCTTTCCATATTTAGCATACAAAAAACTGACAAAAGCCCCTCCTAAAGGCAAAAAATAAAGCAGCCAAGGAAATTCCATCCGCTTATTGGTTACAAACTGCAAACTAAACAAGAATAAAGCTGATAATAATCCTACTACTATTCCTACTATGCTTCCTAATATAATCCACTTTATTAAATTTGCTAACAAAGCAACATGGTGGACCCTTTCTCCAAGCTTTAAAAATGTCTTTTTAAATTCTGTCATAAAACCCCTCCTGAGATATCTTATAAAAAATAAGCATAAAAAACTCCTACAGGTATACTTATAGTATTGCCTGTAGGAGTCATTAGCATTAAGCAATTAAGGTGAACTCCATCACCTGTAAATTATATTTTAAGAATAACATATAACTGAAATTTATTCAAGTAAACCAGCTTATTACATAGCTCCCAGCTATATATTTATTAATTTTAAAATTTTAACAACCTTAATCTCCATCAAACAAATTGCCGATAGTTCCGAGTATGCTTCCTTCATCTCTTCTTGCTCCACCAACTCTTGAAGCAGATAGCACCCTGTCAGCAAGTCTGCTGAAAGGAAGTGATTGAATCCAAACCTTGCCTGGTCCAGTAAGTGTAGCAAAGAATAAACCTTCGCCGCCAAAAAAAGCACTTTTAATTCCACCTACAAATTCAATATCATAATGTACATTTCTTGTCATTGCAACTAAGCATCCTGTATCAACCCTAATAGTTTCTCCTGGTGTTAGTGTTTTTTCATATATTGTTCCTCCTGCATGAAGAAAAGCCAATCCATCTCCTTCAAGCTTCTGCATTATAAAACCTTCGCCTCCAAAAAAACCTGCTCCAAGCTTTCTCCTAAAATCTATTCCAACAGAAACACCTTTAGCTGCACATAAAAAAGCATCTTTTTGGCATATTATTTTCCCATCATACTGCTTTAAATCCATAGGTATTATTTTTCCAGGGTAAGGCGCTGCAAAGCTAACTTGCTGCCTTCCATAGCCTCCATTTGTGAATACAGTCATAAAAAGACTTTCACCAGTTAAAATTCTCTTTCCTGCTCCGAAAAGCTTTCCCATTAATCCATTCCCGTTGTTACCTGTACCATCGCCGAATATGGTCTCCATCTGAATTCCTGCTGACATCATCATCATTGCTCCAGCTTCTGCTATTACACTTTCTCTTGGATCTAGATCAATTTCAACAAATTGCATATCATCCCCATATACAGTATAGTCAATTTCATGTGCACTTCCGTAACGTCCATCCATAATAATAATCCTCCTATTTAAAATACACTAAAATACTATTATTAACTTTCTAAATTAATTCTATCTAAAGCCACTTTTTTCGTCTAAAATATCCTAGCATTAAAGCTATTATAGCTAAAGTAACTATCCAAAAGGCTGGATAAGCCCAGGGTAGCTCAAGCTCAGGAAAATATCTGAAATTCATTCCATATATACCGGCTAAAAATGTTAATGGAATAAACATAGAAGAAAATATTGTGAGTATTTTCATGACATCATTTGTTTTGTTGCTTATACTAGACAGATAAGTATCAAGCATTCCAGTCATTATATCCCTGTAAGATTGCATTATATCAACAACCTGTAAAATATGATCATATACATCCCTTAAATAAAGCCTTGTACTTTCCTTTATAATTACAGAATCCGTTCTCGTAAGGTTCCCAACAACTTCTCTTAAAGGCCATATAGAACTGTTTAGGTAAATCATTTCTCTCTTCAGGTTATATATAGCTTGTAGCACTTCTTTCTTAGGCTCCTCCATAAGCTGCTGTTCTATATCCTCTGAACAGTCTCCAATCTGCTCAAGTATAAAAAAATAACTATCTACAATAGCATCAATTAAGGCATATACTAAGTAATCTGGTCCCTGTTTTCTTATGTTTCCCTTGCCTGTGAGTATTCTTTGCCGAACTTCATCAAATACATCTCCTTCAAACTCTTGAAAGGAAAATACATATTGTTCCACTAATACAAGGCTTACCTGCTCTGTTACTATTTCTTTTTTCTTATAGTTATAATAAATCATTTTTAGAACAATTAAAATATAATCCTCATAATCATCCATTTTAGGCCTTTGGCTTATATTTAATATATCCTCTAACATAAGAGGATGAAGCTTAAATTCTTTACCTATCTTTTCTATAATACTTATATCATGAAGTCCTTCTATATTAACCCACTTTATTGTATCCTTACCTTTTCTATCAAAACATTCTTCAATCTTTTTTAGTTCTTTCTTTTCTGAAAAGTCCTTGCCGTATTCAATTAAAGTAAGCTTAATCTTCTCTGTTTTATGTTCTCCATTATAAAATAAGGTTCCTGGCGATTCCCCTGCTCTTTTAGTTGACTTTCTCACATACCTGGTCATTTTTCCACCTCGAAACAAAAGAACTCCAAGCTCTAATCAAAGAGCTTGGAGTATATAAATCTATTTTAGTAAAGCTAATGCTCTTTCAACAACATTTTCTACTGTAAAACCAAACTTTTCAAACAATAAGTTTGCTGGTGCGGACTCTCCAAAGTGGTCTAGTGAAATTACATCTCCATCAAGCCCAACATACTTATGCCATCCAAAGGAAGTTAAAGCTTCAACTGCAATTCTCTTTCTGCAAGCGTTAGGAAGTATAAGTTCTTTGTATTCCTTGCTTTGAGATTCAAAAACTTCTAATGAAGGCATACTTACAACTCTTACGTCTACTCCCTTTTCCTTTAAGACATCAGCTGCATTGTAAATAAGTTCTACTTCTGAACCTGTAGCCATAAGTATTAAATCCGGAGTTTCCTTTTCACTGTCTTTTAGTATATATGCACCCTTTAAAGCTTCTTTTGAAGACTCTTCATAAAGAGGCAAATCTTGTCTTGTAAGTACTATCGCAGTTGGTCCATCTTCTCTTGTTATTGCTGAATACCAAGCAGCTGCTGTTTCCTTTGAATCTGCTGGTCTATAAACGTGGAAGTTTGGAATACTTCTAAGTGCTGCTAATTGTTCAATTGGTTGATGTGTAGGTCCGTCCTCACCTACTCCGATGCTGTCGTGAGTTAAAACATAAACTACTGGAAGCTTCATTAGTGACGAAAGTCTCATTGCCGCCTTAGCATAATCTGAGAATACAAAGAAGGTTGCAACAAAATTTTTAAGTCCACCATGTACTGCAATACCGTTTCCAATGGCTGACATAGCAAACTCTCTAACACCATAGTGAAGATTCCTTCCTGTTCTATCCTCTGCTGAGTAGTCTCCCTTATCTTTCATATAAGTTTTGTTGGATGGAGCAAGGTCAGCTGAACCTCCAATAAGATTTGGAACTAAATTAGCCAATTTGTTTATAACTTCTCCGGAAGAAGCTCTTGTAGCAGCTTTTTTGTCAAACTTCCAAAAGTCTTCACTATTTAACAAGTCTACTGACAGCTTACCACTATGCCATAGCTCCCACTCCTCTGCAGGCTCTGGATATTGTGCTTTATATGCTTCAAATAACTTGTTCCACTCTTCTTCATTTTTCTTTCCTTCTTCAATTAAAGAATTCATATATTCTCTAACATCTTGTGGAACATGGAATTCACCTTCGTAAGTCCACTTTAAAAACTCTTTTGTTTTGTGAATATTTTCTATACCTAAAGGTTCTCCATGCACACCTGCAGTTCCTACCTTTGGTGAACCGTAACCTATTTGAGTTTTTATTACCAAAAGACTTGGCCTCTTTGTATCAGCCTTAGCTTCTGCTATTGCCTTGCTTATAGCCTCAACATCATTTCCATCTTCAACAGTTATAACCTGCCAGCCATAAGCTTCGTATCTTTTTCCCACATTTTCTCTAAAGGCTATGTCAGTATTTCCTTCTATTGATATATTATTTGAATCATATAAAACTATTAGCTTATCAAGCGCTAAAGTTCCTGCTAATGATGCAGCTTCTGATGTTATTCCTTCCATCATGTCCCCATCACCTGATAAAACATATGTATAATGATCTACTACCTTAAAGTTAGGCTTGTTGAATTTTGCAGCCAAGTGGCTTTCAGCTATGGCCATTCCTACTGCTGTCGCAAACCCCTGACCCAATGGTCCTGTAGTAGTTTCAACTCCTACTGTGTGTCTATACTCTGGATGACCAGGAGTTTTGCTTCCTAGTTGTCTAAAATTCATTAGGTCGTCTACTGATAATCCATAACCAAATAAATGTAACAGGGAATATAAAAGCATGGAGCCGTGTCCTGCTGAAAGTACAAATCTGTCTCTATCCTTCCATTCTGCATTAGATGGGTTGTGTTTCATATGTCTAGCCCAAAGTGTGTAAGCCATAGGTGCTGCTCCAAGTGGAAGACCTGGATGACCTGATTTAGCCTTTTGTACTCCTTCAGCTGACAGTATTCTAATGGAATTGATTGCTAATTGATCGATAGTGTTCATCTTAAGCTCTCCTTTGCTCATAAATTGTGAGTTTTATTAATCCATTATCTAGCTTCAGTGTATATTATAACTCATGTAGCTAGAATAATCCAACACTGTAAAATCAAAAAATAATTACTCATAATTTTCTGTACTTTTCCGCCAAATATAGTATATGGTATATAGCTATTTATATGTGTAATACTATAATCAGAAGGAGGTGGCAATATGAAAAATATAGGCATACAAAAAGAACTAAGTACTATAAGAGACTATCTTAAAGAGAACGGTTATAATGTTTTTGAGGTTGATACTACAAACATAACAAGTAATACAACTTTAAAAAGCTTTGATGCTTTAGTAGTGAATGGAGCTAACGACAATTTTATGGGGATTGATAATACAGAAACAAAGGCACCAGTTATAAATGCTGATGGTCTTACTCCCGAAGAGATAAAAGGTCAAATAGACAAACTTATGAAATAGAAGTTAAAGAAGGAATTCGCATGGAATTCCTTCTTTAATTTATTACAGCTTGCTGCCTCTTATAACAAGTGCAAAAGAGTCCACTGTAAATTCTTCTTGCAAGAAGCCTCCATAAACCTCTATATTCTTAAAGCCAGCCTTGCTAAACATATCAACTAGTTCATCCTTCTTTAGTGCAATTAAATCTACAGAATTTAAAAATCGTTCCTCAGTACCATTTTTACTAATTATAAGTTCAGTTTTAAATTCTACCTTTTCTTCTTCATCTTTGTATTCGTAATTTCTTACAAATCTAACACCTTTTTCTGGTCTGTCAATTGTAGGCAGCGAAGTTACATTTTGGTTTATAACTCTATCATAGTTCACGATTTGAATTATTAAATTACCGCCTTCAGCTAAAGTTGTATATAAATCCTTTATGAATTCCTGAATTCTTTCTTTATTCTTCAAATGAACTATAGAATTTCCTATGCAATAAGCTAAATCATATTTTTCCTTTGGAAATTCTTCGTGAAACTTCGTCATATCTCCAACCACAAAGTTAGCATATAAGCCACCTTTGCCCTTAGCAAGCTCTATCATCTCCTCTCCTAAGTCAATAGCATCAACTCTGTGGCCCTTCAATGCTAGTGCCATGGAATATGTTCCAGTACCACAGGCTAAATCTAACACCTTTGAGTTCCCCTTCAAATCTTTCTGCAGGAAGCTTAATGTTTTCTCATCCTTAGGAAACACAACATCATAAACTTTGCTCAATTCTTTGTAAAATTTCATTTATATAACCTCTTTCTTAAAATATTAATCTAAAAAATTTAGTGTTTTTACTAGTCTATCTTGACCCAAAATAGTGTTATTAAATATTTTTCTAGTACTCTCTATATAATCCTCAGGACTAAGAAGTGAAGGGCTATAGTGCGTAAGCCATAGTTCCGTAACCTTACCTGCCTTTGCAAGATTTGCTGCTTCTGAAAAAAGCATATGCTTATTTTCTATAGCTTTTGTAAAAAATTCATCCTCTCCATACATTCCTTCACATATAAAAAGGTCTGCTTGACAAATAAATTCAATCAAGCTTTCCATTGGTCTAGTATCTGTACAGTAACAAAGTTTCAGACCTTTCCTAGCTTCTCCAAGTATCATATCTTGAGTTAGAAGCCTTCCATTATAGTGAATTTTTTCTCCCTTTCTAAGTCTGTTCCAAAACTCCATAGGTATATCTTCCTCTTCGGCCCTTCTCCTGTCAAACTTTCTCATTCTTTCAATCTCTATTTTATAAGCAAGACAAGGCATAGAATGTTCTACCGGCTGAGTCTGAAGTATAAAATTATTTATTTTCAGGGTACTAATTTTATCATCTTTTAGTTCAATGAGCTTGAGTTCATAAGGCAATTGCGGAACTATAACTGTAAGTCCCCTTACAACTCCTATTAAACCTGGTGGACCAATAATAGTTAGCGGTTCATCCCTGCCTGAATTAGCTATTGTAAGTAAAAGTCCTGGAAATCCTACTACATGATCCGCATGATAGTGTGTAAAGCAAATAGCATCAATATATTTAAATCCCCATTTTAAAAGTTTTAAGGAAACTTGTGTACCTTCTCCGCAGTCTATCAAAAGCATTCTTCCGTTATAAGATACTAGTAGGGAAGTTAGATATCTACTGGCAATTGGCATACTTCCGCCACATCCTAAAAGAGCTACATCTAACATATTCGTTCATCACCTTTATTATAAGTTTGTGGTAATAATTACTATATAATTATAACCATATAGTAACCTATTTATTAAACCTATACAACAAAAAAGGCTTATGTGTTTTATCACAAAGCCTTTTTATAAAATCCTTATTGTTATGAGAATAAAATTCTATCACTTAGGCAGTCCCTTCCCTGAACCCTGTCAAACTGCTCAAGCAGCTTGTTTACAGTAAGTTTTTTCTTTTCTTCCTCTGCAATATCGAGTACTATGTTGCCTCCGTGCATCATAATTAATCTGTTGCCGAGAGTTACAGCATGATTTAGATTATGAGTTACCATCATAGTAGTCATGTTGTTTTCCGAAACTATTTTTTTAGTGATCTCAATTATCTTTTCTGAGGTCTTTGGATCAAGCGCTGCAGTATGTTCATCTAATAGAAGAAGCTCTGGTCTTCCCATGACTGCCATCACCAAACAAAGCGCCTGTCTTTGTCCTCCCGATAAAAGCTTAACTTTTGTGTCCAATTTATTTTCAAGACCTAAATTTAATTCAGTCAAAAGTTTTTTAAAAATGTCTAAATTTTTCTTTGAAATACCTAGCCTTAAATTAAAAGATTTTCCTTTGTTATATGCCATAGATAAGTTTTCAAGTATAGTCATATCTAAAGCTACTCCCTTTGAAGTATCTTGAAATACTCTTCCAATATGTCTTGACCGTTTGTATTCGGGAGTACCAGAAAGCTCTTTTTCATTTAACCTTACAGAGCCTTCATCTTCTTCTATAGAACCTGAGATTATATTTAGTAATGTTGACTTTCCTGCTCCATTACTTCCTATTACAGTTATAAAGTCTCCATCATTAATAGTAAAATTTAATCCATCAAAAAGTACATTTTCATTTATAGTATTTTTATTAAATACTTTGTATAAATTCAGTATTTTGAGCAATTTGTTCACCCCCAGGTATTGGTTTCTTCTTTCTTTTAAAGCCTAAATTGTTACTGCTTAGAGAAATTGCAGCTATTACTATAATTGCCGTTATAAGCTTCAAATCCGTTGGTTCAAGTCCAAACTTAAGGGCAAGAGCAATTGCTCCCTTGTATGCTATTGAACCTATAATTGCCAATGTTGTCGGTTTAATGAAACTCATATTTTTAAACATAGATTCTCCTATGATAACTGCTGCTAATCCCATAACTACTATGCCAGTTCCCATTGTTACATCTGAAAAGCCTTGATACTGCGCCATCATTGCCCCTGATAAGGCGACAAGTCCATTTGAAAGCATTAAACCTAGTACTTTTACTGCATCTTTATTTACTGAAAGCATAGTCACAAGTTGTTCATTGCTTCCAGTAGCTATCAAAATAAAGCCTAGTTTAGTTCTTAAGAATAAGTCTAAAGCTATTTTTACTACTAATGCAAACAGTGCTATGACAACTAAAGGTGAAAAGCCTCCTGAAAAAATAGTATCTTTCCCAAATAGCGGAAGGTTTGATTTACCCATAACTCTTAAGTTTATGGAGTAAAGTCCTATCATAACCAGTATCCCACATAGAAGATTAGTTATTTTAAGTTTAACATGTATTATTCCGGTAAAAAATCCTGCTGAGCAACCTGCTGCAAAAGCTAGAATGCAAGCAACAATCGCATTAGAATTCTTTGCTAGACAAGTTGCTGCTACTGCCGCGCCTAAAGGAAAACTACCATCAACAGATAAGTCAGGAAAGTCTAGTATTCTATAGGTAATATATACGCCTATTGCGACAATTGAAAATATTAATCCTTGTTCCAATACACCAATTATAAGTTCCATGCTGCTGCCCCCTTATATTCACTAATAATGCTTAGAATTAATTACTGTGTACCTCCAGTTACCTTCTCAGCCTTGCTGTTTAACTCTTCCGGTACAGTTATATTAAGTTTCTTTGCTGTATCTATATTAATAACAAGCTGCATATCCTTTAAGGTAGTCACAGGGATATCCTTAGGTGACTTTCCATTTAAGACTTCTACAGCTGCAAGTCCTGTCTGATAGCCAAGCTTGTAGTAATCAATTCCTGTAGTTGCAAGTGCTCCCCCTTCAACCTGACCTCGTTCAGATCCTATAACAGGTATATTCTTCTTATAGCACTGATTTGTTATTAAAGGTATTGAAGAAACAACTAGGTTATCTGTTGGAACATATAGTACATCTATTTTATCTAAAAGTGACCCTAAAGCTTGCGGAAGTTCATTTACATTTGTTACTCCTGCTGTAAGTACTTCTAAATTAAATGATGGTGCAGCTTTCTTTGCTGCTTCTACTTGAATTTCTGAATTTGTCTCACTTGTATTATAAATAATTCCTATTTTCTTACTTTTAGGTACTAATTGTTTTAAAAGCTCAAACTGTTTTTCAATTGGAATATTATCTGAGGTACCTGTTACATTTGTTTCCGGTTTGTCTAAGGATTTTACAAGACCGGCCTGCACAGGGTCAGTTACTGCAGTGATAAGTATAGGGATATTCTTTGTAGCATTAAAAGCAGCCTGAGCTGAAGGAGTTGCTATTGCCAAAATCATATCCTCTTTTTTTGATACAAAATTTTTAGCAATTGTCTGAGCCGTTGCCGGCTCACCTTGAGCATTTTGGAAATCTATTTGAAGGTTTTTGCCCTCTTCAAAGCCTTTAGATTTTAATGCTTCTATAAAACCTTTTCTAGTAGAATCTAGAGCCGGGTGCTCTACAATTTGACTTATACCTATCTTTACAGTCTTTTTCTCATTCTGAGATGAATTAGATATGGATGCCTGAGTTTTTGCGCATCCACCGAGAATTGATGAGCTTACTAGTAAAGCCATTAGAATTGAAGATTTTTTTCCTACCATACTACCATCCTCCTAAAAATATAATTAAAAATAATAAAAGCTCTCCATAGGAGAGCTGATAAAGCAAAAAGAGCCAAAAGAAACTTATTTCTTAAGCTAAAAATATCTCCTACTTAACTACCATCCTACAATTTTATCCTACTTTAAGAAGCATCCCTCGCTTCTTAATTACTACACTAACATACAATCCTACAATAACTTTATCCGTTTAAAGTTATAATCTAAATTTTACCACGACTATTCTAAATTTACAATACTAAATTTTCTTAATTTTATTAATTAAGGTTCAGATATTGATCTGTGCCCTAAGCCTATTACTATATCATTTAAATGTAGAACTCCTATGCTCATGAAAATAGCAACGCTTAAATGCTCTCCACCTCTTGCTATTCCTATTTTGCCACCAATATTTAGACCATTAGCCTTTTGCGCTACCTGAAGAATTGCCTCTCTTGTTGCTCCAATTATTGCTCCATCATGCACATGACAATCCCTAATAACTCCACCTCTCTTAGAGGCAACTATAGCCCTTTCAAGAATCTTGCTAATTGAGCTATTAATGCTTCCGCCTACATCTACAGCTGTAGTTAAAATCCCTTTTTCCTTAAATTGTTCCTCTAAACCCTTCTCTTCTTCTCTTAAAGATATAGCCATTTGAATTGCTGCCTTAGCTACAACAATACTATCAATATTCATATAAAACCCTCTCTTATATATTCTTATTTTTCCAAAAGTCCTTTAATTGCAAATTAAGTTTATTTATATTTCCACCTATAACCTTAGGCTGCCACTCTAGCGGAAAAAGTCTTTTATAAGTATTCTCAGAAAATCTATCATCTATAAGCAGAACCACACCTCTGTCCTGCTCAGTTCGAATTACCCTTCCAACAGCCTGAAGCACCTTATTCATTCCGGGGTAGATGTAGGCATACTCAAAGCCTGTTCCTTTTGATTCATCAAAGTAATCTTTTATTATATTTCTTTCAAGACAAACCTGAGGAAGTCCTACGCCTACTACTATAGCCCCAGAAAGCTTGTCACCATTGAGGTCTATACCTTCACCAAAAATTCCGCCCATTACCGCAAAGCCAACTAGTGTACTTTCAGTGTCTTCAGAGAAATTATTTAAAAAGTCCTCTCTTTCTTCCTCACTCATGCCAGAGCTTTGAATTATTTTTTTTACTTCCAGGTTAATAGCTTCAAACCTTTCATACACTTCCTTCATGTACTGATATGAAGGAAAGAAAACTAAATAATTTCCTTTTCTAGCTGTAACGACATTGTTAATTGACTCAGCAATCTTGTCATAGGTATACTCTCTTCTTTTAAACTTAGTAGATACTCTGTCTTCTATTAGCAGGCATAAATTTTCTCTTGGAAAAGGCGATGCCAATCTTATCCTGTAGCTGTTTTCATCTCCCCCAAGCACTTGAATAAAATATTCCATAGGACTTAAGGTGGCAGAGAAAAGCACGGCTGCTCTCCCTTTTTTCATACCTTCTTTCAAAAGGTGTGATGGGTCAAGGCAAAAGAGCTTAATTATTACTTCTGAGTTTGAAGCCTCTATATAAGTTACAAATCTTTCATCATAAAACTCTGCAGTCCTCATAAAAGCATGCAAATTAAAGTATAAATCTAAAAGTTCTTCATTAAAATTTGAGTCCTTATGCTCTAAAAGATATTTTTCTGCAGCTCCTAAAAATTCATTAATCATTGGATAAAGTTCTTTTGGAGCTTCCTTTTGTACCAACTGAACCTCTCCACGCTCCTCACACTTTTTTCTATACTCAATAAATTGTACGTTAATTTTATTTAACAACTTATGAAGCTTTGGTGCAGCACCTTTAACAGATTTCTTTAAGTCCAATATTAATTTTTTTGAAAGCCGGGCCGAAAACATTTCCCTTCCTCTGTCAACTAAGTTATGAGCCTCATCTATTAAAAATACAAAGTCTCCTCCGCCTTCCATAAAAAAACGTTTAAGACTTGCACTTGGGTCAAAGACATAATTGTAATCGCATATAACGCAATCTGCCCAATTAGAAAGTTCAAGTGAAAATTCGAAGGGACATACAGTATGCTTTCTTGAGTATTCTTCAATGATTTCTCGGGTAAATGTATCTACAGAAAATATATCCTCTAAAGCATCTTTAACTCTATCATAATGCCCCTTTGCATATTCACATTTCTCAGGATTGCACTCAGCCTTTTCCTTGAAACAGATCTTATCTTTCGCGGTTAAAGTCAAGGTTTTAGCCTTTAATCCGTTATCTCTTAAATTGCTAAATGCTTTTTCTGCAATAGTTCGAGTTATGGTTTTAGCTGTTAGGTAAAATATTTTACTTGAATGTCCTTCTCCTAGAGCTTTAATTGCTGGAAAAACTGAGGCCATAGTTTTACCAATACCTGTTGGTGCCTGTGCAAAAAGCTTGCCACCTTCTTTTATGGTTTTATAAGCCGCAACTGCTAGTTCTCTCTGGCCTTTTCTATAAGTTTCAAAAGGAAACTTAAGCATTTCGATTGCTTCATTTCTTTTCTTATTCCAATTAAGCATTACCGTTGCCCAATAAAAATAACCCTGAACAAGCTCACTAAAGAAGTCTTGAAGTTCATGGACATTAAATTGTTTTAAAAACTTTTTTGTATATCTATTATCTAAATTATAATAGGTAAGCTGAACATTTATATTTATAAGATTATTTTGCATTGAATAAATATAGGCATAGCATTTTGCCTGAGCCCAGTGAAGAATATTATAATCTTCTTCTAATAGTTCCAAGTCTCTTGTTGTAGTTTTTATTTCATCAATTATAACTCCATCTTCTCCTACATAAAGGCCGTCTATTCTTCCGCCAACTTCTAAAATTAGCTCGTCGCCTTCCACACTAAAACTTAAAGGGACTTCCTTTGAATAACCTTCTCCGTAGGCTTTTTGTATAATTTGATGTGCCCTAATTGCTTCTGTATTTCTTGAGCTCCCCGTAAAGCCTGATACTATATCTCCATGCATCAGCACAAATTCTACCAGGTCTCTAACGGAAATTTTTATTTTCTTTTTTGATTCCATAACTATTAGTTAATTTCTCCTCTTCTACTAGGAATTCAGCAAGCTTAAGATGCCCTTTTACATTGCAAAGCTTGCAGTTGAAATCGATTTAACGCTTTAGACCTAATAAACTAATTGTATAACAATAAGAAGTGAATTACAAAACATTTTGCTACTAACTATTTTTGCATATGCTATAATAAGTTTAATAAAATTTCTAACAAACAGGAGGATTTCTAATATGAAAACTAAATTTAAAGCCTATGTCGGGACCTATACAAACGGCGAAAGCAAAGGCATATATAGTTTTATACTTGATACTTCTTCGCAAAAGCTAGATAATATAAGACTTGAGGCTGAACTTGGCAACCCAACATACCTAACTATAACTAGCGACAATAAATATCTTTATTCTGTAGTAAAATCTGGTGTAGCTGGAGGAGTATCTGCTTATAAAATCGGTGATGAAAAACTATGCCTGCTAAATAGTCAGCTATCTGAAGGCAGCTCGCCTTGCCATGTTAGCCTCACTAGGACTAATGATTATCTATTTTCTGCGAACTACCACAAGGGCGAGGTAGCAGCCTACCCATTAGATAAGGGCGGAACTGTTGCTGAAATATGTTCCTTATTTATTCATGGAGGCTCTGGTCCAAACAAAGCAAGGCAGGAAAAAGCTCATGCTCATTACGCTGCTTTGGCACCTGATGAAAAGTACCTCTGCGTAATTGATCTAGGTATAGATAAGCTTGTAGTTTATTCTTTTAATTCTAACAAGCTTGAAAAACATAAAGAGATATCCTTCAAACCAGGATGTGGTCCAAGACATATGGCATTTCATCCTAATGGTAAATTTGCATATGTACTTACTGAGCTTAGCGCTGAGGTAGCTGTACTAAACTATAGCAAAACTGATGGAACCTTTGAGATACTTGAATATATATCTTCTCTGCCAACAAATTTTATGGGAGAAAACACAGGCAGCGCCATCCATGTATCCCAAGATGGAAATTATCTATATACTTCAAATAGAGGTCATGATAGTATTGCTGTATTCAAGATTTCACAAGAAACAGGAAAGCTTGAGGTTGTTCAGCATATCTCAACAGAGGGTTCAGGGCCAAGAGATTTTGCCTTAACGCCAGATGGAAACTTTCTTATTGCAGCAAATCAAAATTCAAGCAATCTTGTTCCATTTTCTATAGATAAATCTACCGGGAAGTTATCACGAGTTGGTGATATTGTTTCACTTCCAAACCCAGTTTGCATAAAATTTATATCGCTTTAGACCAAATAAAAAGATGTTTTGAACTTAGCAAAACATCTTTTTATCATTATTTATCAGTAATTTTCTCAATATCTCTCCTATTCTTGTAAATCCTATCAATAGTTCCTCCTCCAAGGCAAACTTCATCTTGATAGAATACTACAGCCTGGCCTGGAGTAACGGCTCTTTGAGGTACATCGAAAATCACAGTACATCTGTTATTGTCCTTCATATGTACTGTAACACCTTGATCTGGCTGTCTATATCTAAACTTAGCTGTACATTTAAAGGTTCCTTCAGGTTTGTTATCGCTTACCCAGTTTAGATCTGATGCTTCCAAGCCGTAAGAGTGTAGCTCGGGCTTATCTTCACCTTGAACGACATAAAGAATATTTTTCTTTAAATCCTTATCTACAACAAACCATGGCTCACCGGTTTTTCCCATTCCACCGCCAATGCCAAGTCCTTTTCTTTGTCCAAGTGTATAATACATAAGACCATCATGTCTTCCAACAACCTTACCATCTAATGTCTTAATATCTCCTGGCTGTGAAGGAAGATAATTAGCTAAAAACTTGTGGAAGTTTCTTTCTCCTATAAAACATACACCTGTACTATCCTTTTTATCAGCTGTCTTAAGTCCATATCTTGCAGCAATTTCTCTGAGCTCAGGCTTTTTTAAATGTCCTACAGGAAACATAGTTTTAGATAATTGATACTGTCCTAACTGACATAGAAAATAGGTTTGATCTTTATTAGAATCCACTCCCCTAAGCATTTTATATTCACCGTCTCTGAATTCAACCTGTGCATAGTGACCTGTAGCTAGATAATCTGCGCCAATTTTTAAGGCATAGTCCAAGAAAGCCTTAAACTTTATTTCCTTATTGCACATAACATCTGGATTTGGAGTTCTTCCTTTTTTATATTCATCTAAAAAGTAAGTAAACACTCTGTCCCAATATTCCTTAACAAAATTAACAGTATAATAAGGTATGCCTATTTGATCGCAAACTCTTCTTACATCTTCATAATCATCTGTAGCTGTACAAGCACCATTTTCATCCTGCTCATCCCAATTTTTCATAAAGATTCCTATAACATTGTAACCTTGCTCCTTTAAAAGAAGTGCAGCTACTGAGGAATCAACTCCGCCTGACATACCGACAACAACTGTAGTATCTTTTGGTTCTTTTCTCATCTATATTAACAACCTTTCCTTTTAATTTAAACTATTTATATTTTAGCCTATTTTCTCACTAAATAAATATTATAAGTAAATAAATCATATAAATCAATATAAGCTTACATTATAATTTTTGGTAAGCAGATTACTGGAGGTAAGTAACAATGAAAACTCCTCATACAATTCAAGGACTGATAGATCTAGAAAAATTAGATAACTCATTCATAATTGATATGAAATATGCTAGCTACGACAATTTTATGGGTAAAAAACTATATCCATTAAATAAATGCATTCTTCAGCTTGAAACAGCTAAAAAGCTAATCAATGCGAATAATTATGCTAAAGCTCTAGGATATAAATTAAAGGTATTAGATGCATACAGACCTCTTTCAATTCAAAATCTTATGTGGGAAACCCTTTCTGATGATAATTTTGTTGCCCCTCCAACAAGAGGTTCAAAGCATAATAGAGGCTGTGCAGTTGACATTACTTTAGTTAATTTCGATGGAAATGAATTAGAAATGCCCTCTGTATTTGATGATTTCTCTGAAAAGGCATGGATAACATATACTTCTGCCGCAGAGCATCAGCTACAAAACCGTGAGTTTCTGGCCAAAATAATGACTTCAAATGGTTTTGAAAGGATAAAAACTGAATGGTGGCATTTTAATGATGCTGAATTTAATAAATATCCTTTACTGGATATTTGCCTGGAAAGCTTCTTGTGAATCACCAAAGCTAATACTTATGAATAAAATGAATAATGCTTTAATTGTGAGAAATACGGAATCTAGATAGCATGATAGTTCTTATGCACAAGAAATATTTGCAGGAGGATTTTCTATGGATATGTCACTTATTATTAAAAGTATTGTTTCTTTATTTCTAATAATGCTTGCAGGTGTTTATGGAAGAAAAAAAGGATTTATAAACGACAGTGTGAGTGCAGGATTAACAAATATATTATTGGAAATTGCATTACCTTGCATGATTGTTTCATCCTTCAATTTTACTTATGATGCCTCTGTAAAAAGCAATGTTATAAGAACTTTTTATTTAAGTATTGCAGTGTATATTTTTATTGCAGTCATTTCTTTAATACTATTACATCCTATAAAAAATGAAAAGAAAACTATACTCCACTTTTCAAATGTTTTCACAAATACCGGTTATATTGGTTTTCCAATATTAAATGCGATATATGGTACAGAAGCTGTCATGTACGGTTCAATATTCAATATATTTTTTACAATTTTCCTTTGGACATATGGAATCATGATGTTCAAGGGTAGCTTTAAAAAAAGAGTGCTTTCTAAAGAAGTACTTAAAGCTTTGAAAAACCCTTCTCTCATTGCTGTTTATATTGGAATTACTATGATGGTATTCGATTTGAAAATGCCAGATGTAATTATGTCAAGCACAAGTGCCGTAGGCAATATGACCGGACCGCTCTCTATGATAATAGTTGGAGCACTATGCTGTAAAGTAAACATAAAAGAATATCTGACTGATTGGACCATATATTACGGCACAGTTGTAAAATTAATCTTAATCCCAGCTGCTTTATGTGTTATATCGCAATTAATAAATGATAATTCGATAGTTCTAAATTCTGTAATTATTCTAGCTTCAATGCCAGCTGCTGCAATGACATCCATATTTGCAGACAGTTTTGATATAAAGAGGGGCTATGCTTCTGTAGTTGTTGTTAGCACTACTTTGTTTTCAATATTCACGTTACCATTACTATTAAAAGTATTAATATAGAAAATTCTTTTCAAAAATATACCTCCCTCATAATTATGAGGAAGGTATATTTTTACCCATTATTTCGTGATATTTCTCTACTTTTATCCGTACAAGCTTTCATAGCTTCGATAACAGTTCCTCTAAAATTATTTTTCTCTAAGGAATAAACTGCTTCTATAGTTGTACCTCCAGGTGAACAAACATTATCTTTTAAATTACCTGGATGAATTCCAGTTTCAAGCACCATTTTCGCAGCACCTAGAACTGCCTGCGCAGCAAAATTATATGCCTTAGCTCGTGGTATGCCATCTCTAACCGCTCCATCTGCAAGAGCTTCTATAAACATATAAACATAAGCTGGAGAGGAACCGCTTACTGCTGGCACGGCATCCATAAGTCTTTCCTCTATAACTTCAGCCTTGCCGAAGCACCTTAAAAGCATTAATACTTCTTCAAGCTCTTCCTTAGAAACCATATCATTAGAACAAACCGCAGTCATTCCTTCCCCTACAAGAGCAGGCGTATTAGGCATAGTTCTAACTACCTTAACACTTCGTCCTAAAGCCTTCTCCATAAAATTTATAGTTATACCTGCTGCTATAGTAATTATAATAGCATCACTCTTAGCATAATGTTTTATTTCATCAATGACTGATGCATAAGCATGAGGTTTAACAGCTATAAAAAGTATATCAGAGAACTTAGCCACTTCTTTATTGTCATGAGTAGTTAAAATCCCATACTTCTCTTTTGTTATGTTTAAATTCTTATCTCCAGAATTGCTCCCCATTACATTTTCTCTGGAAACTATATCTGAACTTATAATACCGCCAATTATAGCTTGAGCCATGTTCCCACAGCCAATAAAACCTAACTTTTTATTCACATGCCTCATCCTTTATATATTTATTTATCTATCTCGTTTAATTTTTCCCTAATTAGATTTATTATGTATTTTCTATCTTCTTTATTATTTACATAATCCAAGTTGTCAGTTTGTATCTTAAGAAGAGGAGAAATATTGTAATGTTCAAAGTATTCCTTATATTCATTATTAAGCGTCTCCCAGTATTCTCTTTCTACTACTTGCTCGTAGTCCCTTCCTCTCCTCTTTATCTTCTCCACAACGCTGTCTACGCTTGTCTCAAGATAAATCATAAGCTTAGGTGCCTGAACATGCTCAAGCATATTAGCAAGAAGCTCTTTATATAATGCATACTCTTCCTTCTCCATGTCACCACCATCACAGAGCATCTTTGCAAATATAACATCACCATATATACTTCTGTCCATTATGGAACCATCAATTTCTGCAGCTTCCTTAAGCATTGCAAATCTTCTGTTTAGGAAAAAGATTTGAAGTGGAAAAGAATATCTTTTTCTATTGTAATAAAACTTATCTAAAAGAGGATTATCCGTAACAGGCTCTAGAAACGGCTTGTATCCAAACTCCTCCATAAGTATCTCCATAAGGCTAGTCTTACCTACCCCAACTGGCCCATCTATGATTATAGCATTCATTATCTTTTCTTCCTTTCTACTGCTGCTTATAAGCTGGAAAAACTTTAAATATTCGTTCACAATTTTTCTCCTTTATTTCTGCAAATTAAACCTCAATCCAACAAAAAATATTATACCTTGCCTAAGCTTATAAATTCAATTTGTTTTTTTAATCAAAAGCTATTGACTTTACTCAGCATCTGTTGAAACAGTGAGAAATCTATTTATTATTAAAGAAAATAAACCAATTATGAGAAATAAAACAGCTATTGAAAATTTATCACCAATAAATCCAAGTAGTGGGGCTAGTATTATTGTAAAAAGAGAAGTAAGCTGACTTTCAATGGACATTACAGTGGCTCTTTCATTCTTATTCATATGATCACCACAAACATCCACTACGATTGGTCTTCTTGCATCCTTTAAAACGTACAAAATAAAATAAAGTATTATGACAGCTATAGTTAGATTTCGTCTTATACTTATAAACAATATAACCGCTAATATTCCTGCTGCGTCAAAAGTTATACTTAAAAGTTTGTTTGAACTTTTATATTTATTAAGCTTATATACATTTTTAGAAGCAATAGCACTAAATATGTAAACAACCCCATATATACTGCCTAGATATATCTTCACTTTATTATCGCTGCTTAAACCTTGTAGACTTGATACAGCAGCAGCAAGTATAGTAACTTTTAGTATGGGTTGAATATAATCTTTAATTGTCTTAAATATTCCGTCATAAAGAGCAGAACTTATCAATACTTTTGTAAGCACGCTATTACTAAAAACCTTCTTAATTTGAATTACACCTTTATTAAAGAACTTCTTAAAACTTAACGTAGTCTCATTTCTTTCATCCAAACTGTCTGGGTAAGACCAAATTAATAAAAAATCTATCATAAATGGAATTATTGATAATAAAAAGATCCATCTAACACCTGGCAGATTAAGAACGAATAAAATTGATATAAAAGCAGAGAAAGAGGACCCGATAAGAGAAAAGAATCTGGTTCTTCCATATACAAAATTTTTGTGTTCAAACCATCCTTTTTGCTCTAGATATAAGTAAATCATAGCCTTATGCGTTCCTGAACGAAAAGCTTCTCCTAAGCCGTAAAAAAACATAGCTATAACCAAAACATAAAAATTCGTACCTATAAAAAATATTGCAAAGGAAATCATATAAAAAGTAAAACAAATCATTAGTTCCCTCTTTTTTCCATAGTTATCAGCAAATATGCCCGAAGGAACTTCAAAAATATAAATAACAAACTCTCTTATAGAATACAGTAATCCTACTTGAAACAGATTTAGTCCCATACCAAGAAGATAAATAAGAAGATAAGGCTCGAAAAATTCAAGATTTTTCAATAAACCATAGAAAGAGAATTTCCAAATCTGCTTATCCTGTTCAATTTGCTTGTAAGTATCCATAATATCGCCACCCCTTCAATATTAACTATTATTTAATAATTTTTAACACTATCCTTATTGTGCTATTAATAAAATTACTATATAATTTATGATATCGTACTTCGATATCTAAAGTCAATATAATTGCTATCACAGACACTATGTCATTATGTGTAGTGATCTTTTATAGTTATTAATTGATTTTTAAACTCTAAAAATCAAACTCATCAGGGGGTGTATAAATTGAATAAGACAATGAAAAATGAATTTTATTTCCTAAACAAGCATGAACAAAATAGCAGATTAAAGGAAATATCGTTAGTATTTTTAAAACTAGGCATCACTTCTTTTGGTGGTCCAGTCGCTCACGTTGCTATGATGGAGGACGAAATAGTAAAAAATAGAAAGTGGCTTAGCAAAGAAAAATTTCTAGATCTTTATGGTGCTACAAATCTTATTCCTGGTCCAAATTCCACTGAACTTGCGATTCACCTTGGCTATGAGCGTGGTGGTTGGCTAGGATTAATATTAGCTGGTGCCTGTTTCATACTTCCGGCAATGCTCATAGTTTTGTCCTTTTCCATAATTTACACAAAATATGGTGCACTTCCTGAGGTTTCAAATATCCTATATGGAGTTAAACCAGTTATAATTGCAATAGTTTTTCAAGCATTTATAAGGCTAGGACAATCTGCAATCAAAAGTAGAACGACATCCATTATTGGTGTAGCGGTTATAGTCCTTTCCATTCTAGGAGTCAATGAAATTTTACTTCTAGCCTTGGCTGGTTTATTTATGCTTATTTCAACTGATTCATCTAAATTAAATAAATCTAAATTTTACTCTCTTGCCCCTATCTTGATGCCTTTTGCAGTACTTCCTTCAGTTCAGTTACAAAAGACCGGTATGGATACGTCAAAAGTATTTCTATCCTTTGTGAAAATAGGTTCAATACTTTATGGTAGTGGTTATGTACTTCTTGCTTTTTTAGAAGCAGAATTTGTTGAAAAATTTGGCGTGCTTACTAACCAACAAATACTAGATGCAGTCGCAGTAGGTCAGTTTACTCCTGGTCCTGTATTTACTACTGCTACTTTTATAGGCTATATACTTGAAGGAATTTCAGGAGCTATAGCTGCTACAATTGGAATTTTTCTTCCGGCTTTTCTTTTAGTTGGCATATTAAATCCTTTTGTTTCAAAGCTTAGAAGCTCTAAAGCACTATCGAATATTTTAGATGGAATTAATGTTGCCTCTTGGGGACTTATGGCTGTGGTAAGCTTAAAGCTTGGAGTTTCAGCAGTTACTGATGTACCTACAGCAATACTTGCTATAATTTCACTATTTATCGTGTTCAAATACAAAATTAATTCAGCTTTTATGGTGTTGTTTGGAGGTATTGCAGGACTGGTTGTTTATCTTATATAATTAAAGACATACAGCTGAAAGGATTGATATAATGCACGACAATATAATAAGAAAGCTATTTCTTGGCTTTATTCAAATACACATACTGCACCATGCAAAAAAAGAACCCTTCTTCGGCTCTTGGATGATTGAAGAGCTACGAGAACATGGCTATCAAATGAGTCCCGGAACACTATATCCTATTCTACACAACCTAGAAGCTAATGGCTTGCTTGATAAAGAAGAGAGACTTGTCGATAAAAAAATAAGGAAGTATTATAAAATCACTGAAAAAGGTGTTGAAGTCTTAAATGAGGCCCGAAGCAAAGCTTATGAACTTTTTAAGGAAATTAAGGAATAAAGAAAAGCAGCAGAAAGTTTAACACTTCCTGCTACTTTTCTTTATTTTGCTTTTTAAGCTCCTTTTCATATTCCTTGCAATAAGAATTAATAGTACATTCACTGCAGTTCGGTTTTCGTGCAGAGCAGGTTCTTCTTCCATGAAATATCAAAAGATGATGTGCCTTTGACCAGCGTTCTTTAGATATATTCTTCATAAGCTGCTCTTCAGTATCTGTGACATCCTTTCCCTTTGCAAGTCCTATTTTATTGGATACCCTATATACATGAGTATCTACTGCAATAGCAGGTACCCCAAAAGCATTTGACAATACCACATTTGCAGTTTTTCGCCCTACACCCGGAAGGCTTACAAGTTCCTCCATAGTTGCTGGAACCTCACCATTGTATTGTTCTAGAATCATATTGCTTAAAGCAATTATATTTTTAGCCTTATTTTTATAAAGACCAATTTCCCTTATCTCTTTTTCAAGCTCCTCCTGCTGTAGTTTTGCAAAGGCTTCAGGAGTATTATATTTTCTAAAAAGCTTCTCAGTTACCTGGTTAACTTTTTTATCTGTAGTTTGTGCACTTAAAACCGTTGCAATTAAAAGCTCGAAGGGACTTTCATGAACAAGCTCGCAGTGAGCGTCCGGATATGTTGTTTCAAGTATGTCTAAAATTTTATTATATCTTTCTTTTTGTTTGCTCAAATATAACCCTCCAGTATTTCTCTTACGCACATAAGTTTATTAATCTTTGTGCCTTCGAATTCTAACTATTTCTCAGGGAATACCCTAATTAAAAACTTAATGCTTAAAAAAATGGCAAGAAGTACAACAAATATTCCTCCCATGCCCTTAGTCATAACTCCTAAAGCAGCCATAAAGGTTTCATATACTGTCATAACAAACCCTCCTTCTTTATTAAGGCTTTATAATATTTAAAATTATGCCGCCAGCTATAACAGAACCAATTTGTCCAGCTACATTTGCTCCTATGGCATGCATTAGTATAAAGTTTTGATTATCTTCCTTCTGAGCCATCTTTTGAATTACTCTTGCTGACATTGGAAAAGCAGAAATTCCCGCTGCACCTATCATTGGATTAACTTTATTCTTTAAGAATAAGTTTAACACTTTTGCAAAAAGTACGCCACCAATTGTATCAAAAACAAAAGCTACAAGTCCAAGTCCTACTATCATAGCAGTTTGCAGACTTACAAAGTTTTCTGCTTTCATTGAGGAAGCTATAGTTATTCCAAGAAGCAAGGTTATTAAATTTACCAAATCCTTTTGTGCTGTTTCAGACAATCTTTCTAAAACTCCACATTCTCTTATTAAATTACCAAACATTAAAAAGCCAATGAGTGCTACTGAAGTTGGAGCGATTAAACCCGCAACTACTGTTACTACTATTGGGAAAAATATTCTTGTTCTCTTTGATATGCTGGCAGGCCTATAAGCCATTCTAATTTGTCTTTCCTTCTTAGTTGTAACAAGTTTTATAGCAGCCGGCTGTATAACTGGCACTAAAGACATGTATGAGTATGCAGCCACCGTTATTGGTGCGATATACTTGCTTTGAAAATAGTTGGCAACAAATATGGATGTTGGTCCATCTGCAGCGCCTATAATCCCTATAGATGCTGCATCCTTTAAGCTAAATCCTAGTAGTGTTGCTGCTGCTATTGTAAAGAATATCCCAAACTGAGCTGCTGCTCCAAACAGCAACATAAAAGGATTTGATAACAACGGTCCAAAATCAATCATTGCACCTATTCCGATAAATAATAAAAGTGGAAATGCTTCTGTAGATATCCCAACCTTGAATAAGAAATCTAAAATACCTTCTACATGTGTACCATTTACAATTTGATTTACGGCACCTGACATAGGAATATTAACTAGTATTGCTCCAAAACCAATAGGCAAAAGCAGCGAAGGTTCAAAGTCCTTTGCTATTGCCAAATATATTAGTAAGCCCCCAATTACCCACATAATAACCTGCTGAATAGTTATGGAAGCTATACCTTCTAACAAAAAACTCATACTGCATCCTCCTCTATTAAATAACATTGATTCCAATTTGAGCTAACAGGTTTAGTATAGCTCAACTGATTAATAATTAATCTTAATTTTTCTGTAAAACAACAATTTTTAATGTTTAAGGATGCAGCAAAAATAAAACACGGAAGGCTTTGATTAAGCTACTTCCGTGTCACAACACTTATATTAATTTTATTATTAAATGTGTAATTTCAAGTACTACTTTACATTTAGTTTTTCTTTAAGCTTAGCAAGCATATCAGTAGTCATAGAAGCTAAATCATACTTAGTTTCAAAGCCCCACTCTTCTTTTGCTGCGCTGTCATCTATTGAATCTGGCCATGAATCAGCAATTGCTTGTCTTATCGGGTCAACATTGTAGCTCATTTCAAAGCTTGGTATATGCTTTTTAATTTCAGCAGCAATTTGTCCTGGTTCGAAGCTCATAGCTGTAATATTAAAAGCATTTCTATGAACAAGCTTTGAAGGATCAGCTTCCATAAGCTTAACTATAGCATTTAAAGCATCTGGCATATACATCATATCCATGTATGTTCCTTCAGCTATAAATGAGCTGTACTTTCCACTCTTTAACGCTTCATAATATATATCAACTGCGTAGTCAGTAGTTCCGCCTCCTGGAGGTGTTACATAGGATATAAGTCCTGGGAATCTAACACCTCTTGTATCTACTCCATATTTTTTGAAGTAATAATCACAAAGAAGTTCTCCTGAAACCTTAGTTACTCCATACATAGTTCCTGGTCTTTGAATTGTATCCTGTGGTGTTAAAATTCTTGGTGAACTTGGTCCAAAAGCTGCTATGGAACTTGGTGTAAAGAAAGCACAGTTGCACTCTCTTGCAACCTCAAGAGCATTGAAAAGTCCTCCCATGTTGATTTCCCATGCTAAAGCTGGCTTAGCTTCTGCTACAGCTGATAAAAGCGCTGCAAGATGTATAATTGAATCAACATTATATTTCTTAGCTATGTCAGCCATCTGCTTAGCATTAGTAACATCCAACACTTCAAATGGACCACTTTCAACTGTAGGGTTTCCTTCAATTTTTCTTATGTCAGTTGCAACAACATTATCATTTCCATAGATACTTCTCATGTGCATTGTCAGCTCTGAACCAATTTGTCCTAGTGCACCTGTAACTAATATTTTTTTCATAATGAACCCTCCGTTAATTTGGATTATATAATTCCAAGCTTCTTTCCTACTTTTTCGTATACAGCAATTGCTTCATCAAGCATTTCTTTTGTATGAGCAGCTGTTGGCATATTTCTAACTCTAGCTGTTCCAAGTGGTACTGTTGGGAATACTATAGACTTTGCATAAACTCCATTTTCAAAAAGCTCTTTGCTGAATTGCTGTGCTTTCTCAGCATCACCAATTATGCATGGAGTTATTGGAGTCTCGCTGTGTCCAATATCAAAGCCTAATTCCTTTAAGCCCTTCTTCAAATAATTTCCGTTTTCCCAAACTTTTTTAACTAACTCATCGCTTTCAGTTAGAATATTTATAGCTTCTATACAAGCTGCTGCATCACCAGGTGTATTTGCAGTAGAGAATAGAAATGGTCTTGCTCTAACCTTTAGCCAGTCAATTAAATCCTTTGAACCAGCAACATATCCTCCTACAACCCCTATTGCCTTTGAAAGAGTTCCTATTTGGAAATCTATTTTCCCTACTAAATTGTGATGAGTTGCTGAACCGCTTCCATGTTCTCCTAAAACCCCTGAAGCATGAGCATCATCAACATAAGTTATTAAATCGAATTCTTCTGCTATCTTAACTATTTCAGAAAGTAGAGCTATATCTCCATCCATTGAAAATACACCATCTGTTATAACCATAAGCTTTTCATAAAGACCAGACTCTCTAGCTTCCTTAGCCTTCGCTCTCAAATCCTCCATGTCAGCATGCTCAAATCTTATGATTTTTGCTCCAGAAAGTCTGCAGCCATCTATAATTGAAGCATGATTTAAAGAATCAGACAGTATAGCATCCTTCTTATTCATAACTGCTGAAATAGCTCCCATATTGCAGTTGAAACCTGATTGAAATACTATAACAGCTTCTGAATGTTTAAACTTAGCTAACTTTTCTTCTAGCTCATCATGTATATCTAAAGTACCATTGATTGTTCTTACAGCGCCTGCGCCTACACCGTACTTTTCAGTTGCTTTTATTGAAGCCTCAATTAGTCTTGGGTGATTAGCAAGTCCTAAATAGTTATTAGAGGATAGGTTTATAAGTCTTTTTCCGTTTATGTTAATAACTGGCCCGTTTCCCCCCTGAAGTGAATTAATTACATTGTAAAGTCCTTTTGATCTTAAATCTTCCAAGTTCTCAGTTAAAAATTTTTGTAAAGCTTTACTTCCCATGCAACTGCCTCCCTACATTTAAACAATTTATATGTATTGTATGTAAAAATTTATTTTTTAGCCCACAATTATAGTATATAAAAATGAATGTAAATTTGCAATAAAAATAATCTATGATATTTTAATTTCATTAAATCAAAAACTTAAAAGAAAATAAATATCAAAGTGGATGGTTCCATCTTGATATTTATTCTCAGCTCAATCTTTATGCAAAATTATTTAATTATATATTTTCTAACAATAGCTTTCATTTCTTCAAGTTTATTTTCCATGTCAGCTACCATCTTAAATTGTGTTCTAGCTCTGTCAAGATTATGCTTTTCTCTATGGATTTTAAAATAAGTATCTCCATTAAGGAAATCCCCTAAAAATCTCATACCGCACTCAAAAGTCATCAATTTAGCGGAGAAAGGCAGGTATTCAATTTCAGTTTCTGTTAGAGACTCTCCAGCCATTTCCAAGTAACCTTTTGTATAGGTTTCGAAAAGTTCTAAATCCATACATACTTTTGATAAATCTATTTCATCTTCCTCTGCTGGATTAGCACCTGAACGAATTGAATCTCCAAAATCGTAAAGGGATAATCCTGGCATTACTGTATCAAGGTCAATTACGCATATTCCTTCATTAGTTACGTCATCTATCATTACATTATTGAATTTTGTATCGTTATGGCTAACTCTAATTGGAAGCTTTCCTTCTTTGATAAGGTTAACTAATACGTTAGCTTCGCTAGCACGCTCCATTACGAATTCTACTTCAGCAGAGACTTCATTTAATCTTCCTGCAGCATTTAATTTTACAGCCTCCATAAAATCTTGATATCTTTTTTCTGTGTTGTGAAAATTAGGTATGGTTTCATGAAGCTTGCTTGCTGGGAAATCAGAAAGCAGCTGCTGAAACTTTCCTAACGCCTTACCAGAGTTGTAGAAATGGTTTAAGTTTTCAACAACTTGATAAGTTTTTGCTCCCTCTATGAAAATATAGCTTCTCCAGTAATCTCCCTCTTCACTTTTGTAAAAACCTTTTCCATCTAAGCTTTTAATTAAGTTTAAAGTTTCTCTTTCCGGATTGCCTCCTGCTTGTATAATTTTTTTCTTTAAATGCTCTGTTATATTTTCAATATTCTCCATTAAATTTTCAGGAGTTTTGAATATTGAAGTATTTATTCTCTGCATTATATATCTTCTTATAGTTCCATCTTCTTTTTTAAAGCGAGCTTCAAAGGTATCATTTATATGCCCATGTCCATACCTATTTGCCTCTATAAATTCACCTTCGAAATCAAAATTCTTAACAAGCTCTTTAAAATTCCACTTATTTTCCATCGTTAATCCCCCATAAATTTTCTGGATAAACTCTATTTTCTATTAATTTTCTTATCGCTTCTTTTACTTGAGGCTTATCTTCCTTGTAAGTAACACCATACCATTTTTCATTACATCTTAGTACTTTTACTTTTGCCTTGCCTTGAGATATCAATTTGTCAACAACAGTTGGCAAGAAATACTCAGCTTTTAATATATTGCCTTTACTCTCTTCTAAAAACTTTGGAAAATTACTCTTTAATTCTGTAAAGATGCTAGGTGTAAAGCCCCAAATATTCATAGAAACAGTACTGCCTTTAGGAATATCAATCCAAGTTTCATTATCCTCAGTGTATTTTGCACCATCATCAAACTTTTCAATATGAGTTCTTTCATTAATTTCCTTTAAATAGTCTTCGTCATCAACGCTGCATACTCCACGAGCAACATGTCCATGATCTGTAAGAGTATTTTCCAGCAGAAATCCAACCATTGAATAATCATAACATCCCTTGCTGTCTTTAGCATTCACAAGAAAATCATGAATTATTTTAAAGGTAGAGGCACCATAAAAATCATCTGCATTAATTACAGCAAAAGGAGTATCCACAACATCGCGACAACATAAAACAGCATGACCTGTACCCCATGGTTTTACTCTGCCCTCTGGAACCTCAAAACCTTCTGGCAAATCTTCAACCTTTTGAAATACATATTCTACTTCAACTAATTTTTCTATTTTAGCACCAATTATATTATGAAAATCTTCTTTTTTATCTTCTTTAATAATAAATACAACCTTTTGAAAACCAGCCTTTATAGCATCATAGATAGAATAATCTATAATAATTTCTCCATTAGGTCCTATAGGATCTATCTGCTTTAATCCACCATATCTGCTTCCCATTCCAGCTGCCATAACGACAAGAGTTGTCTTAACCATATTCTTAATGCTCCTTTCAACATATTAATGCATTATTTTTTATACCCGTTTGGGTTATTTACCTGCCATCTCCAGGAATCCTCGCACATTTCTAAAAGACCTTTTGCCGCATGAAAACCCAATTGCTCTTGTGCCAGTGAAGTATCAGCATAGCAAACTGCAATATCTCCTGGTCTTCTATCAACAATTTCGTATGCAATCTCTCTTTCAGAAATCTTTCTAAAGGCTTCTATCATTTCAAGGACGCTGTAGCCTTTTCCAGTTCCAAGATTATAAGTCACAAGCCCAGGATTAGTCATTAACTTTTCCAGCGCTTTTAAGTGCCCTATAACAAGGTCAACTACATGTATATAGTCTCTTACTCCTGTTCCATCAGGTGTATCATAGTCATTTCCATAAACATTCAGCTTCTTAAGCTTTCCAACTGCAACCTGGGTTATAAATGGAACCAAGTTATTTGGTATTCCATTAGGATCTTCACCAATAAGCCCGCTGTGGTGAGCTCCCACAGGGTTAAAATAACGAAGTATTGCTATATTTAAGCTCTTATCTGCTGCATATAGATCTCTTAGAATTTCTTCAATCATAAGCTTAGTACGCCCATATGGATTTGTAGCGCTAAGTGCAAAATCTTCTTTTATAGGAAAGCTTATTGGATTTCCATATACTGTAGCAGATGAGCTAAACACTAAATTTTTAACATTAAATTTTTTCATTACCTCACACAAAGTTAATGTGCTGAAAATATTGTTGGTATAATATTTAAGTGGAATAGCAACTGATTCTCCAACAGCTTTTAAACCAGCAAAATGCATAACCGCCTCAATATTGTTATCTTTGAAAATTTCCTCTAATCCATTTTGATTACATAAATCTTCTTTATAAAATTTCAGTTTCTTACCAGTTATTTCTTCAACTCTTTTTATAGCTTCTTCGCTGCTATTGCAAAGATTATCTACTACAACTACCTGGTAGCCTGCCTGCAGCAGTTCAACGCAAGCATGACTTCCAATGTATCCTGCACCACCTGTTACTAATACTTCCATTCTAATTCCTCCATTTCCTCAACTTTATAATGTATTTGTTTCTCATGTTTATAAAGTAACTAAGCAGTTATAGCTTAGTGACCTTTTCTTGCGCCTATAGTGCAATATAGCATGCTCCATATATTCCAGCATCATTTCCAAGCTGAGCTTGCACAATCTTTGTATGACTTGCATAACTACTGATTACTCTCTCTCTAAAACTTGAATTTAAATCTTCGAAAAAGGTCTTACCTTGAGCGGATATTCCTCCTCCTACAACTATTAGCCCTGGATCTAAAAGGTGAGTTATACTTACAATGCCAGTTGCTATATTGTCAACAAATCTTTTATATACTTCAACTGCTAAACTGTCTCCAGACTTAACAAGCATCATAATTTTTTCACCATTGATTTCTGCTTCATCAACTTTTATACCAAGTTTTGCAGCGCTATTTACATAGTCTCTTATAAAAGCTGAAGTAGAAGAGTATCTTTCATAGCAGCCTTTGCTCCCACATGAGCACTGTTCCCCTTGCTGATTTACAATTATATGCCCTATTTCTCCAGCTGCTCCGCTTACTCCACCAAATACGTTTCCGTTAATTACAATTGCTCCTCCAACTCCTGTGCCAAGTGCAATACATACAAAAGTACTTTCTCCTTTTGCAGCACCAATCCACATCTCACCTAATGCAGCAGCGTTTACATCATTTTCAACAAAAGTCCTTAATCCAGTCTTCTGTTCAATTGTCTCTGCCAATCTAGCCCCTGAATATTCATGGAAATTATACGCAACCGTTACTACACCATTTTTACTATCTACCAATCCAGCAGTACAAATTCCAACAGAATCAATGCTAAATTGTCCTCGTAGATTTTCTATTATTTTCATCATTTCTTCAGGTATGCTTACTTTACAATTATATCTAGGTGTAGGGAACTTATCTTTAAGCAATATCTTTCCATCTGAATTAATTATTGCATATTTTATAAACGTACCACCTACATCAAAACAAACAACATTTTTCATTTATTTTCTTCCACCTTTTCATCATTCATAAGATTTTATTATATAAACTTCCTAAATATAGTTAACATACTCTATAAATTATCCTTGATTTTATAATATTATTTTTTAATCAATTATTCTTTAGCAATAAGGTCTAATTATTTGCACTTTTAGACAAACATAACAATTTAGGACAATAGCATTTTTTGCTATTGTCCTAGCTTTTTCTATATCTTTGCTTTAACTGAGGAAGCGTATTCTGAAGGCGACATACCAGTAGCATTTTTAAATTGTCTGGAAAGATAATGAATAGATGAGTACCCTAGTATCTCTGCAATTTCAGTAAAGTTAAATTTGCCTTCCCTTATAAGTTTTTTAGCTTCCTCTACCTTAAGAGATTTATAATACTCCATAACACCAGTGCCAGTCAGCTCCTTGAACATTGCTTTTAGAGTGGTAGGAGATAGACTGGAATATTGGCATACATCATTAAATGTAATGTTGTGTCGTAAATTATCCTCCAGATAGCTTATTATTTTATTGGTCATATCATTATGAGTTCTTTCTCTAACAGAAGAAGAAAGCCTATCATGTGGTAAAATATTTGTACTCCTTCTTACTAGGTATATTAAAAGCTGTTGCAAATAAATTTTTATTAATTGTTCTGAACCAAAAAGTGACTCTGTCTTTTTTTCCAGACTAGTTGTGCTAGAAACATTTAACGGAGTGGAAAATGCTTCTAAAGCTTCTTTAATTATTTGTGCTAATAAATTTTTAACTACATCTCCTGTGGAAACAATTTTATTTTCAAAAAATTTCATAGCTTTGGATCTACATTCAAAGGATATCACAATAATATTAGGCGCAATTTTTCCGTTAGCCCACAAATTATGAAACTCATTAGGCTTGTGAAAGATCATCTCTCCCTGCTTAAGCTTGAAACCTTTATCATCTGCCATAATTTCCAACTCACCTTTGTCTACATACACAAGCTCCCAAAAATTATGAGTTTCTCCTTCAAAAATATAGTCGCAAGCAAACTCAAAATAATGCACAGTTATTATACTATCTATCTGAAATTCATCATTTAAAACTGTTCTTGTAAAATTCATCGAAGCTCTCCTTTAATTTGGCAGCACAACTTGTATCTATTCTAAAATTAATTCACCAAAATACTGTGGAAGATGAAAATTAGGGGTACCATTAGTTATTTCATTCCAACAGCCATAATGAGGATATACTGTTTCATCTCCACACTTATAAAAATTCCCCTTAATTTTATACTCTGATTTAAATTCTATCTTTCCATAATATTTTTCTACAAAACAAAATGGTACCTCAAATTCTACAGACCAAAAATCGGGTCCAGTATAGCTTATAACATTAAATATATTTTTATCAACATCATCTATAAATTTCCTACTCTCCTTATCTTTACCGATTTGTAATAGGAAATTACCCTTAGAGTTAATTTCTAAGTTTATGTATTGTGAAGATTCACTTGGTAAAGGATTAAAAAAGAATTCTACACAGCTGTCTTTGTATACAGGTCCATTAAAATCAAGATATTTAGCAATAGGATTTTTTTCTACGCATATAAACTTTACCATAAGCTTTGAATTATTATAAACAAGTTTAACCTCAGTTAAAGGTCTATAATTATTCTCATCCCACGGGTAACATTCTATAGATAGTGATGGAATGTCATTCCATAGTTGCATATTCATTTTTTCTTGCCTTATTTTCTTTATACTATAATTTTTCATAGCTCACTCCCCATTAAATTTTATATCGAAAGAAAGCTCCATCATTATCTGACAGAGCTTTCTTTATAATTTAAATAATCCTACCTTATTTAACAGAAACCCGTTTAATTCCATAAGGTTTTAACTAAAATAAATTCCTCATGTTTATTTTTATATACCAGCTGTATATTTTTTCCTCTTTAGAGGCTGACTAATGTATAGCTCTTAACAGCATTCTAACATTCTCTGGTGTATATGGCAATCCTGTTATATATACCTCCCTGCCTTTTCCCAGCTTATCTACTGAAAGATTACTATCCTATAGTATATGTTTTAAACATTCCTTAGGGGCTCTTCCAACTATTAGTTTATTTCCATCTGTGTACCCCTCTTCTCTTCCCTCCAGTTCCTTAATTAGCTTGCTTCTTAAATCCTGGATTCTTGAAGAATATTTATCATCTCCAATAAGGTCGTGAAGTTCTTTGGGATCAGTTTTTAAATTAAAATATTGCTCTTGGCCAGTTTGAGAATACCATATATACTTATCTTTTTCTGTAACTATATAGTGATTGGAAACAGCACCTCCGCTGTGTTCCCCATGTATGTATTCTCTCCAATTCCCATTTAAATTTCCTTCTATTAATATTCTGATGCTTTTCCCATCTACAGTATCTGGAATATCTACACCTGCTATATCTAATAATGTAGGCATTATATCCCTTAGTTCAACAACCTTGGAAATAGTCTGTCCTCTATTTTCTCCCAATAACTTGCCTGGATCATATATTATAAATGGTACAGATATACTACCTTGGTATGGATAGGTCTTTCTAAATAGATTATGATCTCCTAATAAATCTCCATGGTCTGACGTAAATAGTATTATAGAATTATTTAAACAGTTATACTCTGATAGAACTTGAAGAAATCTTCCTATCTGGTGGTCGATATGAGTTATCAGCCCGTAATAAGAAGCTTTTGCTCTCTTCAATGCTTTTTTATTAACTATTCCCTTTGTACAGTTAAAGATTTTTCCTGATGCTTCTTTATCTTCTGTATCAGCCCAATCTCCAATTGGGGAATCTTCTATATCTTCGTTTATGTACTGATTATAATAAACCTCAGGAGGATCTAATGGTGAATGTGGTCTTACATAGGACATCTTTAGGAAAAATGGCTTTCTTGGATCTCGTCTTCTCAAAAAATCTATAGATTGTGCTGTTACCCAATTTGTTGGATGAAACTCTTCACTATGCATCCACGGTCTTGATATCCAGGAATTACACTCTAATCCAGAATCAATTAAATCAATATTAACATTTTTTTCTTTTAGCCAATTTAAGTAATCATCGCATTGATCAAAATGCTCACTCATTGGAACGTTAGAGTTTCTGCAATAGTGAAAATAGCCATCGTGCAGAACAACATTATGAAATCCACAGAGATTTCTTGTAGGATATACGTGCATCTTTCCTATAGCCTGTGTATGGTAGCCTGCATTTGCAAATTCTGAAGCAATTGTATGTTCATAATTCCAGTCAACTTTATCCATATATCCCACTCTTCCATGTGATTTCTGGGACATGCCAGTAAGTATGGAAGCTCTTGCTGGAACACAAGTAGGTGTCGCTGAATAGGCACTATCAAATAAATACCCATGACTAGCCATTGTATCCAGATATGGGGTTTCAACTACAGGATGTCCTAAAATCCCAAGACAGTCTCCTCTCATTTGATCTACTTCAATTAGAATTACATTTGGTTTCATCTTTATCTCCTTATTAAAAACCTTCCCGTACCACTTCTTCAGGTTTTTCTTCTGTAGGTTTTACCTCTCCCGCACAAATTTCATATATCCTTTTGTGGGTGTTTTTAACATACTCCATCATTTCTTCATATGGTTTTCCGCATACGTCTATAAGTCCAATATTACAGTTCTCTCCATCGAATCTTCCTAGAACTGCCTGGTCGTTCCATTGAAAATAATGTACTCCTACTAATTGCGGTATGGCCGCTGCCTTTTCCACATACCAACTATAGAATTTTCCTCTTTCTTTCTGATTTTTCATCCCCCTTAGTCCATTTGACAATAATCCCACATCCAATGCACCAGCATGAAATTCCCCTATGATAACCGGTAATCCTGTAATCTCTGATGCCTTTTTAATTTCCTCTGCATCTGGATTTAATTTATAGCAATTTATTGAAAATACATCGCAGTATTTGCTTCCGGCATAGAAATCATCAGATACAACCCATGCCCATCTCAAGCCTAAATTCAAGTGGTTAGGATCATATATCTTCGCTACTTGTGCAGGTACCTTTATGTATTGCTCTATAAGAATACGATTGAACTCTCTTAAATCTCTTTCTGCCTGTTGAGAAAGCTTTGATGCTTTCTCTATGGGATTTTTAAGCTGATTAAAACTTGTAAGTTTTAGATTCCAAGCTTCTGAAAACTTGAGTATATCTTTTTTGTATTTATTGGACAAATATTTAATCATTTCATCCTTTGAAACAAAACTTTCGGGATTTGCAATTAAAAACTCAGCAATATTGTAATCTCCAAAAGCCCAATTAGGCTCATTTCTAAGGAAGTAGCCAATCATATAACAATCTTCTGCTTTATTTTTAAGTCTTTTATAACAGCAATGGGCACTTTCAACATACTCTTCACTGAACACATCAGGAAAATCTCTGAAAATTTTTCTTTCTGTATCAGGGAAACCTATTTCAGTAACATATGGCATCTTTAATTCTGTTCCTAAATTTGAAACAGACCAATTAGCTATAGTATTAAACCCATATTCCCTCAACTGCTTTCTTACTATATCCTTCCATGATTCTCTCCATTGTTCTCCAAATACTCTGATTAAATTAGCTGTTATAAAACTTACAGAATCTATTCCCGTACCATTATGCCTCCAAGCCTCACTGAAGATGCCTTCTTTTAGCGGAAGACAACTGAATAAACCCTCTATTCCATTTACTGGTACCTCTGAATAAGGCCCAACACAATCCGGTCCTACGCTGAAAAAAAGATGTCCTTCCGGATCTACAAGCCACCATCTGTCTTTAAACTTCTCCGTTCTAAAAAAGCCTGTTGAAGCTGTTTTATATTTTGTCCATCCTCCTACAGTATCAAACTCACCTTTGAGCGGTTCATGAACTTCTTTTATCCAATTCTTTAGCCCAGCTGCCATAGCTTCAACACTTTCTGTCTTACCTGTCCATTGTTTTTCAATTAGTTGGCCAAGTTCATCTACCATAGGTTTATTTGGAATTTTATAAACTGGCTCTTCATCCATCAGTCTCGGCACACCTATCCAAACTGTTTGAGGATTGGATGACGCAGGAATCTCAACACTAAATCTATTGACCTTCTCTGCCTTAACTGGTGTTCCAACAGATACATTTTTTAATCTACCGGGGGTACGAGGTAAAAATAAAGTATTCAAATCTAAACTTTCTAATTTTAAACATACATCTACTTTGAAACCCGGAAGAACCCCCATTGCTATATCTGAAAATCTATCTTTATCGCTTCCTGCTTCCCAAAAGCACATATGAAAATATAGTGAATGCTCCTCTTTAAAATATACAGGCACTACTAAATATCTGTCTTTATTCCAGGGAACATTACCAACTGTTCCTTCATTACCGCTGAAGAAGATTTTCCCACCTTTTTCAGGTGCATCTATACGGATTGCTGGTTCTGATGTTCCAGGAATATTATCATTAAAAATCTTTAAGTCATATGGTATTTCTAAGGATTCATAAATATTAAATAAATATTCAGCCATTCCTAGCATTCATCTCTTTCCTTAAAATCTATTTATATAAAAATGATTTTGTTTATTTAACAAAGACTACACATAATATATTTTTTAGGCTTCGAGTTTATCTTAAAGGACAATATTCCGGATTAGGTGCTGGAATTTTCGCCTCTATGCTGTTCCTCCATACAATTAACCTTTCATGCATTTCTAAAGCTAATTCAGGTAACTTGTCAGCCAAATTTTTTTCTTCACTAATGTCTTCTCTTAAGTTATAAAGTTCTAGCCTATTATCCTCAGAAAACTCAATTAGTTTATAATCGCCAACTCTAATAGCACATCCAGGGGTTCCCCCTTGATTTCCATAATGAGGATAATGCCAAAAGATTGGTCCTCTTTGAAAACTATCACTACCTCTTAATAGAGCCTCAAAACTTTTTCCATCCATATGCTGCTCAGGAATTAATGGAAGACCTGCTATCTTAAGTATTGTAGGGTAAAAATCTGGAGATGTAACAGGCTCATAACAAATACTTCCTGGTGCTACTACATCTGGCCATCTTACAATTAGAGGCTCCCGAACACCTCCTTCATACATCCACCCCTTTCCTTCACTTAAAGGAGCATTACAAGTTGGAGACCCTTCAGCTGTTGCCAACCCTCCATTATCGGATGTAAATATAACTACAGTATTTTCGAGTTGTTCTTTTTCTTCTAGCACCTTCATTAATCTGCCTATATTCCAATCTAAGTTGTAAATCATAGCAGCATATACCGAATCTGATTGCATAATTCTCCTTTGGACTTTTAAATGTTTTTTATAATTACAAGGGAAAAACTCTCCTTCTTCAATACACTTTACCTTATTAATTCCTAATTTTTTTGCCTTTTCTTCAAATCGCTTTATATCCTCATATTTGGCTTCTATTGGAGTATGTACTGTATAATGCCATAGGTTTAAGAAAAATGGTTTTCCATCATTATTATTAATTAATCTAATTGCCTCATTCGTAATTCTATCTGTTAGGTATTCTCCATCTATACCATCACTAAGATTTTCAATGTCATAAGGACTAAAGTATCCTTTAGCTGGATGGCCTAAATGGCAGCCTCCGATATTTACATCAAAACCATGTTTGTCAGGATAGTACTCTTCTGTTCCCAGATGCCACTTTCCAACATGCCAGGTATTGTATCCTCCTTCTTTTAAAGCTTGAGCTAAGCTTTTTTCTTCAAGAGGAAGATACTTCACATATGGTGCATCAATAAGTTTTCCTCTTGTATGAGCTCCAATCCAGTCGGTGACCCCTACTCTAGCCGGATACTTCCCGCTCATTATGCTTGCTCTTGTCGGAGAACAAACAGGACAAGCTGCATAAGCATCAGTAAAAAGCATTCCGTCCTCTGCAAGCTTGTCTATATTAGGAGTTTCATAAAAATCACTACCATAGCAGCTTAAATCCTTCCACCCCATATCATCAATTAATATAAACACTATGTTTGGCTTATTATATCTATTCACATGATTCATTAATTTTCACCTCTATGTTTAATACCTTTATATTAATATACACTGTTTAATTAAAAGATAGGCGAGTAATATATTATTAAGCTACTTAATACCTTCATTTATTTATCTTTTGCTATGAATTTACCATCATTTATATTAATCTCAAATTCATGGCAATAATTTATAGAAATACTGCCATCTTTGTTAAAGTCAATAGGCAGAAATACATACCTAGAATTATGATAATTTTCTCCATCCCATCTATCTGAAACATAAATATAAGTTATTTGTTCATCACCTTCAATTGGTAGAATAAACGCAGGCTGAGTACAATAAGTAGTTTCGTCTCCTATATTTTTCAGTAAACTCCACCTTCCATCTATTGAATTTGCAAATGCATATTTACATTGATTTGGCTCCCAACCGGTACAAAAGGATGAAATCATATAGTATACTTGACCCTTCTTTACAAGGGCTGGAGCTTCCCTATATTCTCCCTGCCATAGCTTATGAACTAAACTCTCTACATTCATATAATCTTCTGTAAGCTTATAAACATGTAAATCAGCATTATCTCTTGACGCAGAAATAAAATATGCTGTTCCATCTTCATCCTTATATAAGGTACAATCTCTTGACATATAGCCATAGGGATTAAAGCTGCCATGATAGACAAAATCTCCATCTGGACTGTCACTAGTTGCAATTGCACAAGCAGCACAGCTATAATCTATTCCATTCTCATAATGAACCCAAAGTACATACTTTTGAGTTAATTCATTGTAAAGCACTTTAGGGCGCTCTAAATTAACCTTTCCCCCTAATTCATTGAGCAATCTTAAATCTGTTCTAATTCGGATAGCTTCAGTCTTTGAATCAGTTGTTAAAATATTATTTCTAAACTCCCAGTTCATTAAATCTTTTGAACGATAACAGCTTACATAATTATCTTTTGTTCTATTTTCCCCATACCAGTAGTAAAATCCATCTTTGAATAGCATATGCCCGCCATGAGCGTGAATTATATTACCGTTTGTATCGTACCAAACGGCCCCATTTTCTAATTTCGAAATCATATTATTATTTCTCCTTCCATATGATCCTTTGTAACCTATAAAAATAGGAAAGACACTATATCTTTCCTATTTTTTATTATTTTATTTTATATAACCAAGTTTCTTCGCTTCGGCATTAACTTCGTCAACCATTTTATCTAAGCCATTTGATTTATACTTGTTATAAATATCTCCCCACATTTTCTCTACAGGATCTTTACCCATCATAATTTGTAGTAGATCATCTGCTGGTTTGATAACAAACTTGTCCTTTAGTGGCGTAGACATATAAGTAAGTCTCATATCAACCTTTGGAGCTTTACATTCAGTCTTAATTATTTTCATATAGTCTTCACCCATCTTTTTAGTTGCTGGGTAAATAGTTGGTTGTTTAAATTCTGTTGTACCTTGATCCCACTCAATGAACCCATTTACTCCTGTAAAAGGATATTTTTTACCAAGATTAACATCAGGTTTTCTTACAATTTGGCCATTTTCTTTAGTATAGTCTTCTCCTTCAATACCAAATCTAAGCATAGTAGTATACTCATCTGATAAGAAGTATTCTATCATCTGCATTATTCTGTCTCTTTTTGCATCGCTTACACTTCCATTGATATATAGCTCAGACCAATATGTTTTAAACATTGAATAATACTTGTTTCCATCAACAGCAGGAAGAGGAGCTAGAATCTTAACAGAGTCTTCAAACTTCTTGTTCGGATAAAGATCTTTCCACTTAGAAGCTAATTCACCGTTAATTTTTGATATACTTCCAGACATAACTAAAGCGCTTATTTGTCCTTGACGGAACTTATCATAGGATATATTTGTTTTAGCGTTTGCAACGTCTGGGTCAATCAAACCTTTAGTATACATGTCACGAGCTAGCTTAAAGGTTGGAAGAGGATCATTTGCAAAATATGTTGGTACATACTTGCCGTCCTTTTCAATCCACTTATAATCACTTCCGCTTCCGTCTGACATAGCAGCAGGTAAGCTGTAGGTAAAGAATAGTCCATCAAATAAAGTTGGATTTATAACTGATAGACCAGCTATATTTTTCTTTTCTGGGTCTTTTTCTTTAATTGCTTTAAGCATAGCTTGGAACTCTTCCCAAGTTGTTGGTTCCTTTGTGATTCCTGCTGCTTGAGCTAAATCCCAACGATATACTACTAAACGGTCAAGAGCATTATACTCTGGGCTGTCCCATGTTTTTCTAGGTATATTATATAATTTTCCATCTTCTTTTAGAGCTTCAATATCACTAACATTTAAATATTCCTTTAACTTAGGATATTTTGATAAATCTGTAGGTAACGCTTTTACTATCCCCTTTTTTATCCAATTATGATAGTTTGAAGTACCAATTGCATCTATTGAGAAAAGATCAGGCAATTGTTTTGAAGTTGACCATAATTGAATTTTTTGAGAATAGTCATCCCAGGTTGTATTAACCGGCTTAATTGTGATATTAAGATCTTTTTCTAACTTTTGAAGGACCTTATCAGAGTCCCTGCCAGCAAGAGCTTTTTCAATTTCCCAGTGAGCAATTGATATCTCCATATGTTCCTTTGATGAATCTTTTCCAGTTTCTACTTTCTGATTTTGAGCTGGTTTGCTTGTGCAACCTGCCAAAGTAGAAACTAGCATCAAGCTAGTAAGTACTAAAGTAAGTACTTTTTTCATAAAACTTTTCCCCCTTATAAATTGAATTATTTAAATAAATAGCTAATGCTATCTTATTTACTCTTTTATTGAACCCACCATAACACCTTTTACAAAGTGTTTTTGTACAAACGGGTATACACAAATTATAGGTATTGCAGAAACCATTATAGTAGCCATCTGCACCGATTGCATATATACCTTTGAATTTCCTAAAATAGCTTGAGCCTGTGTTGAAATTTGTGAACTATAATTGATTAAAACTTCTCTTAAATATATTTGAAGTGGATATAAGGATTTTTCATTAATAAATATATAAGCATTCCACCACTCATTCCACCTTTCAACTGAGTAAAAAAGTGCAAAAGCTGAAATAAAAGGAATTGCTGTTGGTAGAATTACTTTAAATAATACTGTTAGTTCATTCGCTCCATCTATTTTTGCTGCCTCTATTAGACTAGGCGGAATAGTTAAAAAATAGTTTTTCATTATAATTAAATAAAAGGTGTTTATTGCAGTTGGAAATATCATCGCCCATATAGTATTTGTCAGGTTCAAATCAGATACTACAAGGTAATATGGTATTAATCCTCCATTAAAAAGCATTGTAATCATAATAAAAACTAAAAAAACATTTCTGCCTGGCAAGTCTTTTTTTGAAAGAGCATATGCACCAGTAACTGATAAAAACATATTTAAGGAAACCCCTACAATAGTTATGAAAAAAGAATTCATCAGAGATTTTAAAAAAGCTCCATCATTAAAAACTGTTTTATATCCAGTCAAATCCAAAGCATGAAACCAAAAATACGGATTATGCTCCGCTACAGATTTGGCATTTGAGAAAGATAAAATAATAACATTGTAGAAGGGATAAATAGTTAGTATAGCAAGAAAAATAAGAAATACATAAATTAATATATCAACATAATTAAATTTTTCAAGACTGTAAGCCCTTTTCCTTTTATGCTTCATATACTTCACTCCTTTCTAGAAAATACTGTTTTCCCCGCTTTTCTTAACTATAGTATTTGCGGTTAATATTAAAACTAAGTTTATTATTGATTTGAATAGTCCTACTGCTGTAGTATAACCAAAATCCGTACCTACAGAGAAGGCCATACGATAAGTATAAGTATCTATAGTATCTGCAACAGCATAAACCGGGGAAGAGTATAAATTAAATATTTGATCAAAGTTAGCACCATTTGTCATAAGTTGTCCAACAGCTAAAATAAGCATTATAGCAACTGTACTTCTTATTCCTGGCCATGATACATGTATTAATTTATGCCATCTGTTAGCACCATCAATACTAGCTGCCTCATATAATACAGGATCTATTCCTGCAAAGGCTGCTAGATAAATAATTGTGTCCCATCCTACTTCCTTCCATATATTTGATAACCAAATAAAAGGTCTAAATCCTGACAAACTGGTTAATGGAGATATAGGATCAGCACCTACTGCTCTCATAAGCTGATTAACAGAACCACTGTTTCCAAACATAGTAATAACTACTCCTGAAAGCACTACCCAGGATATAAAATGCGGAAATGTAAGTACTGTCTGGAAAAACTTTTTAGCTCTTTCTTTTCTAACTTCATTTAGAATCATAGCAAGTATTATAGCAGAAGGAAAATGAAAAGCTAATTTACCAAAGCTGAATATAATAGTATTTTTAAAAGCTCTCCAAAAGTCCACATCTTTAAACATAACTTTAAAGTTTGCTAGTCCAACAAATTCACTTGTCCAAATGCTATTATAGTCAAATTCCTTGAAGGATAATATTAACCCACCCATTGGCAGATAGGAAAATATTAAATACCACAATAATACAGGAATAAGCAATAAGTATAATAACCAGTAATTTTTAATACTCTTTTTCAAATTAGATTTTTTAACGTTTACATCTCTTTGTTTAATCTGAAGTCTATTTTCGCTTTTAGTTTGTTGTATCATCTGCGTCACCCCCTGTATTTATTCTATAACATCTATTCTATTAAACAATGTAATTAAAACTTATTTATATCTACATTTTAAACATATTGTTTTAATGTTTTTATTGTTTATGTCTAATTATTATATAAATAAGGCTAATTCTAATAATTTTACATTTGTAATCATATAAAATTCTTATATAATTTTATTTAGCAACATAATTTAACACCATTAAGGAGCTTCAAAATGAAAAAGTTTCTGAAAAAAAGCGTAAAATTTCAATTTACATCTATCATTATTGTTTGGGGCGTAGTTTTTTTCTCTATTATTTCCATAATGTCAGTGAATATAATTCATCTTACAAAAACAAAACAAAACCTATATATTAATACTGCTGTTACAGATTTTAATAATAAAATTAATAGTGTTAATAAAGAAGTAGAGGGGATATTTCAAAATCTTCAATATGATAGCGATGTTATTACATATCTGTCTGCAGAACATGATAGCAACTACATGAATATATTATCTGTTATTAATAAAAAAGCCAGTTTATTTTATTCAAGTAATTCCAAGATTGTTGAATTGGCACTTGTAACTAAAAAGAGCTCTAATTCTCTGCTTTTAAATCCTAAAATTCTGAGAGAACTACAAAGCAAAATCTCTCCTTTTGGGATAAGTTATCTTGGAGCCCAAAATTATAATCCTGACCCAGATTATACTTCTCAAAAGAAACTATTGCTTTTATTTGGTGTTAATGTTTATGACTATACAAAAAATAATGTAGATGAACAAGATGTTTTAGGAAGTATAATAATTGGATATAAAATAGATGATTTTTATTCTAAATCTTTTTACAAGGAACAAGGTGATTTATCTTTTTATCTCTTTGATAGAAATCAGATATATCCTATTAATGTTCTTGAATCTCAGGATCAGATAAGCATCAATAAAGATCAATTAAATAAATATATAAACAATAGTATTGATTCTGTAAACGTTAATAACAGGAATGAGATGTACTATATAGATTATGTGAAGCCTTTAGATACATATCTAATAACTTCTATCTCAAGGCATATGTTAATTAAAGATTTGGCAACCACTAGTATACCTATTATACTAATTTCCTTATTTTCCATTGTAACTTTATTTATAACATATAAAATTATATCTTTAGGAGTTATAAAACCCCTTAACAAGTTTTATCAACACATTTCAGAAGGCTGGCAGCAAGGGGTAGATTTTTTAAAGGGTTCTATAAAAATTGAAGGAAATAAAGAAATAATGACTTTTGTTCAAGAATTTAACTCAATGATGAAGGAAATCGATCGTCTTACTAATGATCTTCTTGAAACTATGAGCAAGTTGTATGAAGCAGAAATGGAAAAAAACAAGGCAGAAATAGCGTATTTGCGGAGCCAGATAAATCCTCATTTTTTGTATAATACCCTTGAAACTATAAAGGGAATTGCTATAGAAAATAATGTTCCCCAAATCCCTCAAATAACAACTGCTATGGGTAAGATGTATCGCTACAGCATCAAGGGTAGTCCTACAGTTACTCTTAAAGAAGAAATCGAAATTGTAAAAGCATATTTGACTATCCAAAAGGCTCGTTTTAATGATAGTTTTGATATAATTTATAACTTTGATAAAGATATATTAGATTTTCAGGTTTTAAAAATGATATTGCAACCCTTAGCTGAAAATGCAGTTTTTCATGGTCTTGAAAAAAAGACAGACCACGGCTTGCTTTACTTAGGCGGACAAGTTTCTAACGGTAATTTGATACTCACCATTCAAGATGACGGATTTGGAATGTCTAAAGAAGAATTATATAATATAAATTGCCATTTAAAAGCAATAACAAAGGTTCAAGATGATTTTACACGTGAACATACAGGTATTATAAATACCAGCAATAGAATTAAACTTGCCTATGGAGAGCAATACGGTTTATATTATGAAAGCTCAGAAAACACTGGGACTAAACTTTTAGTGACCTTGCCACCACTAAAGAATCAGAAAGGAGAGATATGAAATGTATAAAGTTTTATTAGCTGACGATGAAAGTTATGTAACTAAATCAATTGCAAGCACTATCCCTTGGGAAGAACTTGGTTTAGAGCTTGTTCACATAGCAAATAACGGAGTCGAGGCTCTTGAATATATAGATACCTCCCCAGTAGATATTGTAATTACTGATGTTAGAATGCCAGGAATTAGCGGGCTAGATCTATGTAAACAGTTAAACCAAAAAAATAAGAATATAAAAATAATTATAATAAGCGGCTATGCTGATTTTGCCTATGCTCAAAAGGCAATGAGATTTGGATGTATTAGTTATTGTCTCAAGCCCATTGAATATGAAGAACTACAATACTTTTTAAATATTGCTGTAAACAAATTAAATGAAAAATATAGAAATAATCCAGTCAATTTACTAGATAGTATTGAAAGTGAAAATTTAGAACAGATTAGAAAAGGTCTTAAACTTAATGGGATAGCTCAAGATAATCTTTATACTGCTATAGCCTTAGGCAATGATATAATGGTTGATTACAAACTGCGTAATAATTGTATATGTCTAAAACTAGGTGTAGGGAAATATGCTTATCTTTTTGAAAATCCACAAGAACAAATGATATTTATTAAAAAGGCACTGCAAAATCCTAAAATATTAGGAATAGGTTACTGTAAAAAAGCAAGCAATCTAAAAGATCTCAAAAGTGACATTCAACATTGCATAAATCTATCATATCAATTTTTTATTGAAGGGCAAAGCTGTGCCTGCAGCGAAAGGTATTCTTCTGACTTTGCGTCAGAAAAAATGAATAGCATACGCCTCTTCTTGGCTTCAAATAACTACCATGAAGTTATAGGTGTTTTACAGGATATACAACACTCAACTTATAGAAAATTATTTCAGATTCAAGATGCTTTAAAGCTGTGTAATTCTATATATTCTTCGCTTACCACTGAGGACGATAAATATATATATACCTTTGATCAGCTTGTTCAAGAATATGGAAACTTTAATAATATGCTCATAAAATCCATGGAGTTTTTAACGGAAAGTAGGACGTTAGATGTTAGCCAATGCTATCAAGCAAGCTCTAACTTTCTAAAAATTATAAAGTATATCAACAACAACTATACTGATGATATATCTATCAAAAATGTAGCAGATATGCTTAATCTTAGTCCAAACTATATAAGTCAGCTTTTCAAAAAGGAAACTGGTACTACCTATACTAAATACCTAATGAGACTACGAATAGATAAGGCTAAAGAATTAATGGATAACACAATGCTTTCTATTAGTGAAATTAGCGAACAAACAGGCTTTAATGACTACTTTTACTTTTTAAAAGCATTCAAAAAATCTGAAGGAATAACTCCCGGGAAATATAGAAAAAAGTTATGATTTCTTTTAAAAATATGCGTATAAAAAAAGCATATTATCCACTACGACAATATGCCTTCCTTAGTGAGCGTATATAGTTTTTGTAAAGCATAACTATGTACGCTGCATTATATTTATATATTATCTATATATACCTCTGTACTCTTCAGGTATAAGTTCCGCAATAGCCTTCATCAAAGTAATTATAGCTCTTTCATCATAAGCATGCCTATCTTCTCCATTTTCTTTGATTGGAAGTTCCATTGGCTTTCCAACCCTTAAGCCAACCTTTGCATGATAAAAAGTTTCTGCAGCCATATCCCCTTCTTTACTAATGGGCATGAATTTTTCTGTTCCCCAAATACCTAAAGGAACTATAGTGGCCTTAGTTAGCTTTGCTATAAGAAGGATGCCCTTCTTAGCTTCTATCATACTTCCTGTTCTGCTGCGGGTGCCTTCTGGAAATATCAAAATGTTATTTCCGCCTTTAAGTATATTAATAACCTTGGTTAGACCTTCCTTATCAGCAGTGTTAGGTTTAACTACTGTAGTTTTAAGAAGCCTCACACCAAAATTAGTTGTAGCATTCTGGGTAAGCTTTATTCCGGCAACATAAGTTACATCTTGCTCTCTCAATAGCCTGTCTAAAATAAGCCCGTCTGAATTGCTTAAATGATTGCAAATAAAAATCACAGGCTTTTTAAGCCCTATTATATTTTCTTGCCCTTTAATATCTAAATCAACATATTTTTTTATTATATGGTCCACAACTTTTCTTGCAATAAAATCCACAAATGTGTCTGGAAGGTATTGAATAAGCTTTGCAATTTTAGGAGAAATCACTTTGGCTCCACCTTTCATATTTAAATCTAAAATATATTATAATTGCAAAGCTTTTAAAAGTCTATGGTAATAATCCTTTACATAAGGCGAGTTAATAGTTTTTTCGTCAATATCCAGCGTCTTATTCAGCAAAGCTTCATTAATAAGAATATTTCTTTGAAGTATATTCTTTCCTCTCCATCCACAAGAGGTTACTGAGTATTTCTCTTTAAATATATTATTGTCTATATTTAAAAGCTCCTTTGAGTTCACATCCTTCATATGCTCATAAGGTATAAACTCTTCTATATTTGAAAGTTTTACTCTCATGTTAAACGGGCATGTATCCTGACAGCTGTCACATCCAAATATTCTTCCTCCAAGCTTATCAAACCAAACATCTTCAATATGTTTTCTTTGAGTTATATAAGACAGGCATACATTAGGACAACTTCCGCCCTTATTTATTGCTTTTGTAGGGCATTCCTTTAAGCACAAACTGCACTCTCCACATTTTTGTTCAATAGGCTTGTCAATTTCTATTTCTAGGTCCGTTATAATTTCACCTAAAAACACATAGGAACCATACTTTTCTGTTATAAGCATATTATTTTTTCCAATAAATCCTATACCGCATAAATAAGCTATATATCTTTCTGGCAGAGGATTACTGTCAACAAAATATATAGCTTTTCCTCCCATGGTTTCTATATGATTACACACCATCTTCAAATAATTTGAAACAACTATATGATAATCTCTTCCTCTTGTATATTTGGAAAAATAAAAGTCAGAGCTTTTTTCTACATCATGTAAATACGGAAAAGCAAAGGATATAATTGTCCTACCTTGTTCCATATGAATGAAAGGGTTTATTCTCTTTTCAACATCTTTTTCCTCAAATTCATTCTCAAGAGCTTTATGCTTTCTTTCTTCAAAGAAGCATTTTAATTCGTCAAATCTTCTGCACTTACAAAAACCTATCGTATCTAGGCCCAAACCCTTGCAAAAATCCATTATGTTTTGTTTGTAATTCATTGATTTTCTTCCTTATGCAAATTGTATTTTTCTTTAGTATATCAGCTTTTCTCATAAGATTAAACTATATAACCATCTCGTTATATATTCTTTGTTTTCTTCCCTTATAGTCCTTAATTTCAATTATTGTACTAGGTAAAGCGTCTATTATTTTGGCTGGTATTCCTACCGCTGTTGCGCTGCAGGGAACATCCTTTAAAACCACTGCATTAGCTCCTACCTTAGCAGCTTTTCCTACATAAATTGGACCAAGCACCTTTGCTCCAGCGCCTATAATGACATTATCTCCTATAGTAGGATGTCTCTTTCCTTTATCCTTTCCTGTACCTCCAAGAGTAACACCGTGATAAATAGTTACATTATTTCCAATCTCAGCAGTCTCACCTATAACTACACCCATGCCATGATCTATAAACAATCCTTTTCCAATCTTAGCCCCAGGATGTATTTCAATACCCGTTATGAATCTGTTTATCTGCGAAATTAATCTTGATAAAAAGTACAGCTTTCTATTATATAATCCGTGTGCAATTCTATGCATCATAATTGCCTGCATCGATGGATATAAAAATAAAACCTCAATGAAACTCCTCGCTGATGGATCATTCTCAATTATATTATTGACGTCATATTTTAAACTTTCAAACATTCTATATCCCCCCTTTGTTGTTCAAATCTACTGCTTAAAATAATTTATTCATATCCAACTAGATATCACGATATCTAGATAAGAAGATATCATGATATCTTCTTATCTTCTTATCTAATTGGTCTTATCATTAATTTACTCTATTCATAAAGCCCCATTGATATATATTTTTCCCCTCCATCAGGAGCTAGAGTTACTATCTTTTTACCTTTTCCAAGTTCCTTAGCAAGCTTTAACGCAATTGCCACATTGGCTCCAGAGGATATTCCTATTAATATTCCTTCCTTTCTTGCTACTAGCCTTGCAGCTTCAAAAGCTTCCTCTTCCGAAGCAGTAATTATCTTATCAACAACTTCCTTAACATATATATCAGGTATAAATCCAGCACCTATACCTTGTATTTTATGTGGTCCAGGCTGACCTCCTGAAATAACTGGAGACTTTTCTGGTTCCACTGCTACAACTTTAATGTCTGGATTAATTTCTTTAAGTCTCTTCCCAACTCCAGATATTGTTCCACCTGTTCCAACTCCTGCTACAAACAAATCTAAATCCTTAACGTCTTTTACTATTTCTTCTGCTGTAGTAGCATAGTGCTTGTTTGGATTTGCCTCATTCATAAATTGCTGAGGGATATAAAATCCATTTTCCTTTTCGGCTATTTCCTGTGCCTTTGCAATAGCCCCCTTCATCCCCTTAGCACCTTCTGTTAAAATTAATTCCGCTCCGTAAGCTCTAATTAAGCTTCTTCTTTCTACGCTCATAGTCTCAGGCATAACTATTATTACTCTATAGCCCTTTAATTTTCCAATCATAGCAAGTGCTATTCCAGTGTTTCCACTTGTTGGCTCAACAATTGTATCTCCTTCTTTTATAAGTCCAAGTTCCTCTGCCCTCTCAATCATTCCAAGAGCAGCTCTATCTTTAACACTTCCACCTGGATTATATTTCTCAAGTTTTAAATAAACCTCAGCCATATTATCGTCAATTAAATTGTTTAATTTTAACAAAGGTGTATTTCCTACCATTTCTAATGCATTGTTAAATATCATAATAAAAATCCTCCTTAAACTATTATTAACAAACTTTTAAAGAAGCAAAGTACTTATAAGATTAATGTGCGCACTTTTAAAAAAATAAAAACTCCGCCTCTTAAAATATTATTAAGAGACGAAGTATAACTCCGCGGTTCCACTCTAATTGGACAAAAAATCCCAGCTCAATCAAGCACAGTACTATGCTCTATCACTATAACGGGCGAACCCGATGCTTCCTACTTAAAAGATAACAATTATCTAAAGTTCGGCGCATAACTCCGAAAGGCACTTCATATAAACTTCTTCATAGAAACCCTCTCAGCTTTGGGAATCCTCTCTGTATGGTCCATTCATATTACTTTCTTTCTTCACAGTATTTCCGAGTAAATTAGTATGATTTATATATTTTCATTATATTCTTTTCTCAGGATTTGTCAACACTTTATTAAAATAAATTATAAAAACTTACCTGCAAAATTTGTGTTTTCCAATTATTTTAATAACTGGTCTTGACCATATCCATTTATTTGTTGTTTTTGCTGGATTGTAATAGAATACAGCTCCTCCTGATGGATCCCATCCATTTAATGCATCTCTTGCAGCTCTTATTGATGAAGGATACATTTGTGCATGAATTTGTCCATCTACTATCGCAGTAAAAGCTCCTGGCTGATAAATTACTCCTGCTATTGTATTTGGAAATCTAGCGTCTCTAGTTCTATTCACTATAACAGCACCAACTGCAACCTGACCTTCATAGGGCTCCCCTCTGGCCTCGCCATTAATACATCTTGCAAGAAGCTGTACATCCCTGTCGCTTGTATTGTTTGTTTTTGATGCAGTTGTTGTTCCTGCTGCAGGTGTACTGCCTCCAGCATATTGTCCTGCATTTATTCCTAAAGCTGTTAAGGTTCTATCTCCTGCGATACCATCTGCCTTGAGTCCGTTCTTAGATTGAAAATTTCTCACTGCCAAGTAGGTTCCATAGCCATAAGCTCCATCAAGACTCCCTTTATAGTATCCCCAGGATTTAAGCCTTCTTTGTATTTCAGTTACTATAACGCCTCTTGATCCCCATCTATATGCTACAGCTCCAACTGGATTTCTAAATGGAGACACATAAATAGAACTTGCTACATATGTAATCATTATAACAGCCAAATAGAGAGCTATTTTTTTGAAGCTAAATACCTTCTTAAACATAGATTCCCTCCTTTTCAACAAAATAATATACAAATGTAGTTTGTGCCAATAGAAAAAAATAATACATTAATACAAATACAAACCCTGACAGTTTGCACTATCAGGGTTATATAAAACTTCCTACAAAAGCAACTATTGTTAAAAGAATTATTAAAACTACAGTAGCTTTAGCTATAAAATTTTGAAATTTATTGTTAACATAGCTCCCCATAACTTCTTTGTCATTTATTAGTTTTAACATAAATATAAGAACTATGGGGCATAAAACACCTGCTAACTGCTGAGTAATTAATATTATCTTTATCAATGAAATTCCTGGTACAAGTATCGCAGCTCCGCTAACACCAATAATAAACAAAATTAAACCAAAAAATACCGGTGCTTCTTTTACCTTATTATTTAGACCGCTCTCAAAACCAAAAGCCTCACAAACTGCATATGAAGTTGAAAGAGGTATTACAAAACATGCCAAAAGGGATGCTCCTAACAGTCCAATTGCAAACAATATGAAGGAATAATTTCCTGCTAAGGGCTTCAGAGCAATTGCAGCATCCTGGGCAGTTTCAATACCTATTCCAAATTTAAAAAGTGTTTCAGCTGTACACACTGTTATAAACAATGCTGTAAGCACTCCCCAAAAGGTTCCTAAGTATACATCTAATTTTTCGTACTTATAATCCTTTAGAGAAATACCTTTATCCACTATTGAAGATTGAAGATAAAACTGCATATAAGGTGTTATTGTTGTACCTACCATTCCAATAAGAACTAAGGAGTAATTTCTCGTAAACACTGCATTAGGCTTAACAGCACTAGTTAAAATGCCATACCAATGCGGCTTTAGTAAGAAAGCAGTTACAATGTAACTAAAAAAAGTAAAAGTTAAGCCTAAAAATATTTTTTCTGCAGTAGAGTAATCTCTCCTGAGCAATATAAATGGAATTAAAATAATTATTGCAGGAATTGAAATATATTTACTTATATGAAAAAGTTCCAAGCTAGCTGCAATTCCTGCAAAATCACCTATGCAAACGCCAAGATTTGCAATTAACAGGACACTCATTGCAAATAATGCCCATTTAACTCCAAATCTTTCTCGAATCAAATCTGATAATCCCTTACCAGTAACTACAGCCATTCGAGCATTCATCTCTTGAACAACTGCAAGTCCTATACCTATTGCAAAAAGGCCCCAAAGCATTGAATAACCATATTGTGCTCCAATTACAGAATAGGTAGTAATCCCCCCTGCATCATTGCCTGCATTTGCAGTTATTAGCCCTGGTCCTAAAATACTAAAAACAAATAATACTCTGCTCCATTTTTTCTTCATGAGTCACACCTTCTTCCATACAGGCTAAATTAACTGATCTTTTTAGTCTTTCGCCTCCATGTCGGAAGAAGTACTTCATCTATGATATCTGTCATTATAACTATACCGCAAAGCTTATCATCACTATCCACCACAGGCAGTGAAATAAGATCATATTTTACTGCAATCTCAATTGATTCATCTATACTCTCACTGTCTTTCATTTTTACAACATTAGTATCCATAATATCTCTAAGCTTGCTTTCAGGTGAAGAAACTACTAAATCTCGAAGTGAAACAACTCCTTGAAGCTTCTCATCTTCATCAACAATATAGATATAATAGGCAACCTCATTATCTGGCTTAAGCTCTCTTAAAAGCTCAATTGTTTCCTGAGCAGCTATATTTATATTAAAGGAAATGAAATCTGTATTCATAATACTCCCAACAGTTTCATCCTCATATTTCATAAGCTCTCTTATCTCTTCAGCATCTTCTTCTTCCATTCCCATAAGAAGCTTTTCTGCAGTTTCTTCATCTATCTCATCTAAAATATCAGCAATTTCATCGTTAGGCATACTGTCAAAAAGCTCTGCAGCCTTTGTCTCGCTAATGCTTTCAAGCAAGTCTTTTTGAATCTCTGGTTCTATTTCCTCCAAGGTATCTGCAGCAAGGTTTTCATCCAAGCTCTCAAATACTTTTGTTCTATAGTTTATATCCATCTCTTCAAGAATATCAGCCAAATCAGCTGGGTGAAGCTTCGAAAGTTTTTGATATGGTACTGAAAGCTTTAAATTATCATTAACCATCTCAAGGGATTCAACACTTTCCCACATAATAAGACTATCATTAATTTCCTTGTTTATAATTCTAAAGAAACCTTTTACTAAGGACTCCATTCCAGCTCTTCTTCCAAGCGCCAATGCACCGGTATCAACAGCAAGTACTCTAAGCTCTCCTGCAATTTCTCCCATTCTTAAATCGTTAACTCTAACCACCTTTTTGCCATTGATATCAACAATTTGTTTGTCAAGAAGGTGCTTAGACAATAGATAAGAAAAGCTTCTGGGTATAATTTCCTTAGCATCTCTCACCTTTACAACATAACCCTTGTCGCTTTCGCAAAAATCAATGTTTCTAAATTCATAGTTAAACATCTCACCATTTTTCTTAATCTTATAGCCAATAGCTCTTGGGTAACCATCCTCAGTTGTTACATAAACATCCCAAAGCTTTCCAAGAGAATCGCCATACTCGTCAATAACCTTTTTGTAAAGAAAGCTGCTTAGAAAAAAATTAGTAAGTTTTTTCATAACTATTCCCCTTTCTGTTTACAGAGGAACGTTAATAAAAATGGATAAGCGTCCCTCTGCCTATATTTAGTTTTTGCATAAAATTTGTCCTCTCGCATCGAGGGGCACCGTCCATTCATCTCACCACCTGGTTTTAAAATAATAAAAAAAGAGCGCAGAAGCTCCTCTAAAATTCAACAATGGTTTTCGTTGAGTTTTAGCACTATACAGCGTATGACCTAAGTCTAGCTACATTAGATAAAACCTTAATTCGGTAGTACCTGTTGACCCATTGGCATCTCTCGATGTTTCCGGGCAGTAGCGTGTGTCCGTATAGGAGCCTCACCTAACAAACATATTCTCTTTATACTATAAATTATATTACAAAAATCTTTAAATGCAACTGTATTAAGCAAAATTTATTTAAATTTCGTTATTTTTTTATACTAGGTTTGTTTTGTTACTGTTTTCAATTATATTGCTCTCGTTTTGTCTAGTTTTCAAATATATGATTGGTTGTAATTAAATAAATTGCTATTATATATTTATTTAATAAAAGCTTTGATTGTGATAATATATAATGGATTTTAAATTAGTATTTAAAGGAGACTCTAATGAAAAAACAAACTGATATTAACATAAATAAATTTCTTCCAATAAGCAAGCAAGATTTAATAGATAGAAGTATAGACCAGTTAGATTTCGTGTTTATAAGCGGCGATGCCTATGTTGATCATCCTTCCTTTGGTACTGCAGTTATTGCACGTATTTTAGAGGATGAAGGCTTTACTGTGGGCATAATAGCACAGCCTGATTGGAGCAGTGCAGAGGATTTTAGAAGATTAGGAAAACCAAAATTAGGTTTTCTTATCAATTCGGGCAATATTGATTCTATGGTCAATGCGTATACTGCTGCTAAAAAGAAGAGAAGCGATGATCTATATTCTCCTGGTGGAAAATCAGGCTTCAGACCTGATAGAGCAGCTATAGTTTATGCAAACAGAGCACGTGAAGCTTATAAGGATGTTCCAGTAATACTAGGAGGCATAGAAGCTAGTCTTAGAAGATTTGCTCATTATGATTATTGGGAGGACAAAGTAAGACGAAGCATACTCCTTGATTCTAAAGCTGATATAATTGTTTTTGGAATGGGTGAAAAGACAATTATAGAAATAGCAAATCTCTTAAAATACGGTATGTCTATAGATAAAATGACTAATTTAAGGGGCACTACCTACGCTTCCAAGACTCTAGACAATGTGAAAAATTATGTTGAGCTTCCTTCCTTTGAAGAAGTCTCTACGGACAAACTAGCTTATGCAGAAAGCTTTAAACTAGAATCTTATGAGCAGGATGGCATTAGAGGAAAAACTTTAGTTCAAAAGCATGGTGACAGATATGTGATTCAGAATGCTCCTCAGCTGCCTATGGCTCAAGCTGAAATGGACAGAGTTTACAATCTTCCTTTTGCAAGAGATTATCATCCGATATACAAAGCTCAAGGCGGCATACCTGCTATAAATGAAGTTAAATTTTCTATAATTAGCCACCGTGGCTGTTTTGGGAGCTGCTCCTTCTGTGCGTTAACTTTTCACCAAGGTAGAACTATCCAAAATAGAAGTCAGGAGTCCATATTAAAGGAAGCTGAGCAGATGGTTAAGGAAAATGACTTTAAGGGCTATATCCATGACGTCGGAGGTCCTACAGCAAACTTCAGACACAAATCCTGCAAGCTTCAGGAAGAGCATGGAGTTTGCAAAACAAAGCAGTGCATGCATCCTTCTCCTTGCAAAAACTTAATTGTTGACCACAGCGAATATTTAAGTCTTTTAAGAAAGCTGAGAAGAATGCCTGGCGTAAAAAAAGTGTTTATCCGTTCTGGAATACGATACGATTATTTAATATACGATAAAAATGATCAGTTCTTTAATGAGCTTTGTGAGCATCATATCAGCGGGCAGTTAAAGGTTGCTCCTGAGCATATAAGTACAAGAGTCTTATCACAGATGGGTAAGCCAACTCGAGAAGTATATGAGAGGTTTGTCAAGAAATATCATGACACAAATAAAAAGCTTGGCAAGAAGCAATTTCTAGTTCCGTATTTGATGTCTAGCCACCCTGGAAGCGATTTAAATGCAGCTATAGAGCTTGCACTCTATATTAAAGAGATGGGATATACTCCTGAACAGGTTCAAGACTTTTATCCAACTCCTGGCAGCCTTTCAACAACAATATATTATACAGGCATAAATCCATTTACCAAGGAAGAAGTTTATGTTCCAAAGCAGCAGAGAGAAAAAAATATGCAGAGAGCTTTAATGCAGTATAATCTTCCACATAACTACAATTTGGTAAAAGAAGCCCTAATAAAAGCTAACAGAGAAGATTTAATAGGGTATGATAAAAAGTGCCTTATTCCTCCTAGACCTCCAAAAACTAAAGCTAAAAAGACAACTACAGATAAAAGTTATGATTTCTAAAATTTTACATGAACTTCCATACTGCCTGTGATATACTATAGCTATTAATGATTCAAAAGGAGACGAAAATTATGGAGAGGGCTGGACGTGAACACTTTGAAGATGCCAGAAAACTTGCGATAAGAGAATATAACAAAAGTGTTTCCAATGGTCAAATAGGCTATTTGCCATCCTTGGAAGGTATCCTTAAGGATACTGAAATAGTTGCTCAGGTGGATTTAGGGTTAATCGAAATACCCTTAAAGAAAATTATAGGTACCTATACTCACCTTAGGAGCTTATCCTTCGCCAAGAATTTTATGCCTTTAATTGATACAGAATTTAGGGTAAAATGGTCTTCACTTTGTGATGCCCACCTTAAGGATGGTATTAGAGATTCAATTAAGGTTTATGAATATTTAAATTGGTTTTATGTAGTGGAAGGCAATAAAAGAGTAAGCGTTCTAAAATATTTTGATGCATACTCTGTTTCCGCTAATGTTACAAGACTTATACCAAAGCTTGATGAGAATAATAAAGCCATACGTTTATACTATGAGTTTCTTAAATTTAATAAAATAACAGGAGTACATTCTATATGGCTCAGTAAGGAAGGAAGCTATGAAAAGCTGCTAGGATACCTTAAAAAGTTTAATCCCGGTAGTTCCTTCTTTGATAATAAATATAAATACTTTGAAGTTTATATTTATAATACCTTTAGAAAAATATATCTTTCCTCTGGAGGTAATAAACTTTCTATAACTACCGGGGATGCATTGCTTGAGTATATTAAAATTTATGGTGTTCCCAAAACTATAAATGAAGATAAGCTTACAAGCAGGATGAAGGAATTTCTAAAGGAACTTGAGGTGCTAAGCAATAGCGACAGCATTGATCTTTCAACGACTCCTCTAGAAAGCAGCCAAAGTAAGGTGATAAACACCTTAACCTCTTTGGTTATTCCTAGAAAAAAGTTAAAGATAGCCTTCGCCTATGCTAGAACTATAGAAAATTCAGGCTGGACCTATGCGCATGAGCTTGGCAGACTTCATCTTGAAACAGTACTTGGAGATCAAATTACTACCTCTTATATTGAAAATGTTCCAGAAGATAAGAACGCTTATACTGTATTTAAGGAACTTGCAAATGACGGTAATGATATTATATTTACAACAAGTCCCATTTATCTAAACTCTACTTTAAAGTGTGCCTTAGAATTTCCTCAAATAAAATTCTTTAACTGCTCAGAGGCGCATCCTTATAAACATGTGGGCAACTATTACGGTAGAACCTATGAGCCTAGGTTTTTAACCGGAATCATTGCTGGTTCTATGACCAAAAACAATATAATAGGCTATGTTGCTACTAGCCCTACTCCTGAAGTTATAAGTTCTATAAATGCTTTTGCTTTAGGTGCTAAGATGGTTAACCCTTATGCAGTTGTAAAAGTAGCTTGGACAAACGAGTGGAACAGCAGAGTCAAATTTACGGATGCTGGGGGAAAACTCATAAAGGAAGGTGCTGATATTATCTGCAATCGTACTTTGGATGTTCCTCATACCGTTTCTCACGATTACGGAGTATATTCAATGCTTTGCACGATAGATAGCCAACGAGGGGTTCCGGATAAATATCTAGCTACTCCGATTTGGAATTGGGGAGTCTTCTACGAAAAGATAGTTAAGAATATACTTAATGAAACTTTCAAAACAGTTATAGATATGTTCAGTACCAGCAGCAAGCTTATTAATTTTTGGTGGGGTATCGACACTGGAGTTGTTGATATATTTTACTCTAAGGAACTTATTCCTCCTGAGACTCAAAAATTAGTCAACCTAATGAAAAAGATGGTAATGAATAATGCCTATACCCCTTTCACTGGTCCTATATATGATAAGGATGGTACTTTAAAAGTAAATAATGATGAAACTGCCACTTATGAGCAAATTCTTTCTATGGATTGGTTTGTTGAAAATGTAGAAACGCTGCAGAATTAACTGCAGCGTTTTAAATTTCTATTATATGATATTGAAAGGCATTAATAACCTTAATATCTTTATATTGATTATATCTACACTTCATTCCATAGTTTAGATGAACATGCCCATGAAAAAGGTATCTAGGCGAATATTTGTCCATTAATTTATTAAAACATTTAAATCCTGTATGGCAGGGATCATTATCATCTCCTATTCCAAAGGCTGGAGCATGAGTTACTAATATATCAAAGCCCTTATTAATCCAAAGCTTGGGCTTCAATTTGAATATCCTTTTGCTCATTTCCTTTTCAGTATACTGAAAAGGTCCAAAGCTGTATTTATGACTTCCACCTAGACCTAAAATCCTTAAGCCTTTATAGTTGATAAGCCTTCCATCTATGGATTCGCAGCCTTCAGGCGGATTATTCAAATATTTTGTATCATGATTTCCTGGTACATAAAATAAAGGTGCTTTTATCATAGTAACCAAAAAAGAAAGATAATCAGCTTTTAAATCCCCACAGGAAATAATAAGCTCAATATCTTTAAATTTCTCAGGCTGAAAAAAATCCCAAATATATGGATTTTCCTCGTCCGACACTAAAAGTATCTTCACAGTAACCCTGCCTTCTCTTACGTTGTAAGTAACTTATTTTTTCAATTTGTATAAAGCGTAATCAGTCGTAAATAGCCATATTGCATCACCAATTATTAATGCAGGGAATATAATTATTCCCATAAACCTAGCTATAACTTCAATCATTACAGCAAAGGCTGAAAATAATATAAACCAAGTTCCAAGCCTGTTAGAAAGCTTGCTTCCTAAAGATATTACAGCTATGAAAAAGAAAATAGTATTAAGTATTAAGTATATTCCACAAACTAAAAGTTCGTTATTAAAGCTCATTATGTATCCAAGGCTATTAAATATATCTATACTTATTGGAAGCTTGCTTATGGCAGCTGCATATGCAAGGAGTAATATGCTTGCTGCACCTATACAGTAATTAAATTTAATCTTATTACTTCTAGAACAAATATACAATGATGTTATTCCTAGTACTGGAATGCACAATATATTCAAAAACATTACGGGCTTAAGCAAATAAAGATTCTTAATATTGCCCGTAATTAGAAAAACAAGCAACCCTATATATCTAAAACATGAAGCAATAAGTGCTGACAAACTTAATATTCTTATTTTATGGGGTGCAAACTTTAAGCTAAAGACTATACCATAATAAATTAACAAAAATATAAGTAATATTACTGCTAAGTAAATGAAATATGTATTCATAACCACTCCACCCATATTGTTTTTACTTATATTTATTATAATTTATTATGTTTTATTCTAATTTTGACTCTTAATTATTCTTTAGTCCTAAAATTTCAAGACCACCCTTTATGCACTCTATAGTAAGCGGAAAATCTGGTCCTCTCTCACCATCAATGTCAGTTACCAAATCTTCGTGGCATTCAACATAAACCTTATCAGTTTTAAAGTAAATCAAGTTATGAGCATGATCTAAATGCTCTCCCTTAAGCATCTGTATTAAGAGCGCAACCATATCCTTAATATTGCCTGCTTTCATTATTATAACATCCAAATATCCGTCATCAACTTCGGCCTTATATGCAAACTTCAGGTTTCCTGCTGTTTGCCCGTTAAAGATAAGCATGAGGTACATATCCCCATCATACTCTACTTCTTTTGAAGTTACTTTAATCTTAAGCTTCTTAAAGTTTGGAAGCTGTTCAATCCCCTTTACATAATAAGCCAGCTTACCCATAGTATTTTTTAAGGTTACGCTGGTCTTTTGAGAGATATCTGTAAAAAGCCCAGTACTTGCAACATTAACAAAATACTTATCATTAATTTTTCCTATATCAACATTTTTAACCTGGCTGTTTAAAATCTGTTCACAGGCTAATTCCACCTCATGAGGCATACCTAGAAATTTTGCAAAGTCATTTGCTGTTCCTGTTGGAAGTACTGCAATAGGAATATTGATATTTAATTGCTTCATATGATTTACTACATTATCAACAGTTCCATCGCCGCCAGCTACTAATATGTATTTATATGTATTATCAATGTCATCAAAAGCTTTTGATATGTCGTAGTCAAGGCTAATTCTAAACGGTACTACAGTATAATTATATTTTTGATGTACTGATATAACTTTGTCAATGTCTGCTATTATAGTATTTTCACCTGAAAAAGGATTATAAATAAATTTAACCTTATTCATACCAAAATCACCCTCTAATATCATTATCATAAAGACTATTATATTATTAATACAGAAAATCCACAAGATAACCTTGCGATTTCCTGTGGATTTTTACAAATTATTCAAATTACACTGAAGGAGTAGCTGGCTCTGATATATTACTCAAAGCCTTTTCTGCATCATCTTGTAATCTTGATTCAACTGCTAAATCACCAAGGGATACTATACCAACTAAGCTATTATTTTCAACTACTGGAAGTCTTCTTATTTGTCTTTCACTCATAATTCTTGCTGCATCATGAATTTCAGTTTCTGAATTTACTAACACAGGATTTGAAGTCATTATCTCCCTAACTGTCTGATTTCTGCTATTTTCACCGTGAGATACAGATCTCAGAGCAATATCTCTATCAGTTATAACACCAACGACCTCTTCTTCTCTGCAAACAGGGATAACACCTACATTATATTGGTTCATAAGCTGTGCAGCCCTTTCTACTGTATCCTCAGGATTTAAAGTAGCAACATCCTTAGTCATTATTTCTTTCACCTTCATATAGTTTCCCTCCTCTTCTAAAACACACTCAAAAGAAAATTTTCTTTCATTATATTTTTAGCAGAAAAGATAGGTTTTATTAGATGAAGATTTTTCATATGCAGTTATAAAACAATTACGCTGGATTCTTTTTCTTTCTATTCTGATATTTGTATATAAGGGAGCCACCAAAAGCTAGTAAAATTATTATGATTATAGGTATAAAAATTTTTTTAGAAAAAGGATGTCTCATACTTTGTCCTAAGTATGAATAAGCAAGCATCTCTGGACATATGCCAATCATAGAAGCTATTATAAAATCATTATATTTTATTTTTGTAAGTCCAGCAGCATAGCTTAGAGGATCATATGGAAACAATGTTGATAATCTCATAAAAAGTATTATCTTTAAACCATGAACTTCAATATTTTCATCAAGCTTTAAAAGTTTCCCTTTGGTTATCTTATCAACGAAAGGTTTTCCTAAGCTTTTAGCTAAATAAAAAGCCAATGTAGAAGAAAAATAAATTCCTATCATTGTTAATAAAAATCCTTTTATAGGACCAAATATATTTCCTGCAAGCACAGTAAGTACTACTGAAGGCAATACGACAAATATAGCCTTCAAAGAGTATATAGCTACAAAAACCAGCGCTGCTAAGGGGCCAAAACTTACTATGTATCTTCTCAACCTTCTAATGTTTATATGCCTTAACAATGTTCCAAACTTAATTAAGATATAAATAAAAAAGACGGAAATACATAATATAAGAATAGCCTTTATAATATCCTTAGTTTTAGTATTCATAAATTAGCTCCTTATTGTTTATATAATATATAATAGCATTTACACTACCATTGTTCTATAAAATAATTTCTATAAATTTAAAATATTATTATCCTATTAAATATTAAGTAAAAGTATGCTATAATGTATTGTATTAATTTATATCCAATTTACTTCGGCAAATAAATAAAACTAGCAATTTTATTTTACCCGTATTTATATCTTTATAACTATTTTAGGAGTGATTTTAATGGCAAAGATGAATGCAGTTCCGAACATCTTTACTTTTGCTAACTTAGCCTGTGGCGTATTATCGCTGCTTATGACCTTTAACGCGAATTATAAGTGGGCTTGTCTATTTATAATAATAGCAGGACTTATTGACAGATATGACGGCAGAGTTGCAAGGTTTTTACAGGTTTCCAGCGATATAGGTAAAGAGCTTGATTCACTGGCGGATTTAGTTTCTTTTGGTGTGGCACCTTCTATTCTTGTATTTCATTTATACAATTATATGAACCTTGGAATAATTGGTTATGTATTGGTTTTGATTTTCCCAATATCTGGTGCATACAGACTAGCAAGATATAATTCGATGCCCTTTAATAATATTTTTATGGGGATCCCAATAACAGTAGCAGGTTCTTTTCTTGCTCTATATTCATTAATAACTATTGAATACAACTCAAATCCTGCCTTATCAATTATTTTCGTAGTATTGTTATCTTATTTAATGGTAAGCAAAGTTAGATTTAAAAAGGTGTGATTACTCACACCTTTAATCTTTATTCACTTCATTAAATTTTAATTCTTCATCTATCTCTGTTTCAATATGATGTGCAGCCATCTTTCCTTTCATAAATTCCGATTTAAGAAGACAATATTCTAAATAATTATGAGAAGCTCCTTCTAGAACTTCTATAATACTATCTATAATTTCTCCTAGCTCATCAGCTCGTTTTAAGGCTTCCTTTACATCTTTTCTTTTAGATAAAGCTATTTTATTAAGTTCATCTGCTCCACCTATAAGCAATCTATAAGAATTTACAAGCTTACCTAATAATTCAGTTAAATTATTTATATCAGAATAGTAAGTTTCTATAAGTTTTCTACCGCTCAATTAACCACCCTAATCATATTGATGACATAACTATTTATATTAATCAAGCAATATTTTTATAACCTATTCTCCAAGGATTTTCTTCCTTAACTCTATTCCTGCTGGTGTATCAGCTAATCCTCCTAAAGCTGTTTCTCTAAGCTCGCAAGGCATCTGCTTTCCTACTTTATACATAGCAAGTACAACATCATCAAAGGGTATTATGCTTTTTACTCCACCCATTACCATATCTGCTACTGTAAGTGCACTCACTGCTCCTGAAGCATTTCTCTTAGCACAAGGTGCTTCTACAAGACCAGCAATAGGGTCGCAAACAAGGCCTAATATATTCTTTATAACAATTGCTGCAGCATGAAGAGCCATCTCAGGAGTTCCTCCCATCATTTCAACAATTGCAGCTGACGCCATAGCAGACGCTGATCCAATTTCAGCTTGGCACCCTCCCTCAGCACCAGAAATAGTTGCATTTTTAGCAATTAATATACCAACTCCAGCTGCAGTAAATAAAGCCTTTATCAAATCATCATCACTCTTACCAAGCTTTTCTCCAGCTGTTATTAAAGTTGCTGGAAGTACACCACAAGAACCCGCAGTTGGAGTTGCCACAATCCTTCCCATAGCTGCATTTACTTCCGAACATGAAATTGCTCTGGCCATAGCTTTGACCATGAACTCTCCAGTTAAGGTGTTTCCTTTAAGCAAGTATTGCTGGAGCCTGTAAGCATCCCCACCTATAAGTCCACTTACAGATGTAACCTTGTGGTTTAAACCATACTCTGCCGCTTCTTTCATAATACTCAAGTTCTTTTTCATTTTATTTAAAATGGTCTGTCTATCCAAACCGCTTTCTTTTTCTTCATATATCAAGGTGTATTCCCATATTGGAATACTCTGTTTATTGCAAAGTTGTATAAGTTCAGTTCCTTGATTAGGAAACATGTATTTTCACTCCTCTCTATTGTTCGGAAATTGGGCTTATAACTCTTACGTTTTTTATATGCTCCAAGCTCAAAATCTCCTCTACAACCTTTTCCGAAACCACATTATCGGTTTCGAAAATCATTGTTGCAGTTTCTCCTTTACTGCTTCTATAAACTTTCATGAAAGCTATATTAATGCCTTCACAAGACATCAACGCAGTTACTTTTGATACCATTCCCGGCACATCAACATGCTTGATAATTAAAGTTGGATAAACACCTGTGAATTCCAGAGGTTCTCCATCGATTTCAGTTATTGAGATATTTCCTCCTCCAATTGAGGAGCCCAAAACTTCAACAGTAGTTTCATCTTCTTTAGTAATAATAAACTTCACTGTATTAGGATGCATATCTCCAAGATCAGCTTCTAAAAACCTTATATCTAACCCCTGATCCTCTGCAATTTTAAGTGAATCTCTTAACCTTTCATCCCATGGATCCATACCAAGAATGCCGGCCACTAAAGCCCTGTCAGTTCCATGTCCTCTATAAGTTTTTGCAAAAGAACCATGAAGTAAAAATTTTACCTTATTAATCTTACCTCCCGCTACAAGCTTTGCTACCTTTCCAAGCCTTGCTGCACCTGCAGTATGTGAGCTGGAAGGACCAATCATAGCAGGTCCTATTATATCAAATGCACTATATTTTCTCATCTATATTCACACCACCTATTGTTCTATTTGTAGACTTTTGAAAATAAAAGTCTTTTTAGGTCTACTTATGTAACTTATCTTATGTATAATTTACATCATTCCTTCTAAATTTGCAAAGGTAATTTAATAGCAAAAGAAGAAGCTTGAGTATTATTTAGGATATAATACTCAAGCTTCTTCTTTAATATTTATAGAACACGCTTCCACCAACAAATTCTCTTAAGATAGAATTTTCCGGTACAACTTTCATATCCACTTCTTTGAAGAAATTCAGAAAGCTTTTAAGTCTCAACGCTTCATAGTAGACAGGGCTTTCTTGGGTAATTTTTTTAAGTTCTTCTAATGCATATTTTTTAAGAACGCAAAGTTCATAAACAAGTGTTGAGTTGAACATTACGTCTGCTTCCTCCTGAAATGTAAAAATATTCCTCTCTTCTCCTCTTCTTATAGAAGGCCACATTTTTAGAGTTTGCTCTGCTCCGTAACCTCTTGATAAGTAATCTCTAACCATTCTCCTCATCATTCTAACATCTGTTGTAGCAATTCTATTATGATTATCAAGATTTAGCTGAGTTAAAGCACTTATATAAATTTTAAATTTATTCTCTCTAGAAATGCTGGATGTAAGCATTTCGTTTAATCCATGTATGCCTTCCACAATCAATATACCATTTTGAGGGAGCTTTATTCTTTCTCCATTCCACTCTCTTTGTCCTTTCTTAAAATTAAAGCTAGGTATTTCTATCTCGTCCCCCCTAAGCAATGCTTCCAAATGCTCATTAAAAAGTTCTAAGTCCAACGCATATATGGATTCAAAATCATATTCTCCATATTCATCCCTTGGAGTTTTCTCTCTATCAACAAAATAATCATCAAGGGATATTGGCACTGGGAGACATCCATTTACTCTAAGCTGAATACCAAGTCTCCTTGCAAAAGTAGTTTTACCTGAAGAAGAAGGTCCAGCTATAAGGACAAGCTTTGTATCCATCCTTTCATGAATCATATCAGCAATATAGGCTATTTTCTTCTCGTGCAGTGCTTCAGCCACATGAACAATGTTTATTATGTCTCCATTATCAACTTTCTCATTTAATGAACCAACATCACCAACACCTAAAATATTTCCCCATTGCTCTGTTTCATAAAAAATTTTAGCCAGCTTCTCATACTCGACAAACTTTGGTATAACAGTTGGGTTATCTTCTGTTGGATACCTTAACATAAAGCCTGACTCGTAGCACATTAAATCATAATATTTCAACACACCAGTGGAATAGGCCATAGAACCATAGAAATAATCATATCTTCCATCCAATTCGTAAAGCTTAACTTTGTCTACTGAAATATTATTAAGAAGCCTAAGCTTATCCTCCATTTTATAGTCTTCAAAAATATCTATTGCTTCCTCTCTGCTAACTTCTAGCTTCTTAATTGGTAAATCCTTATTTATTATTTCTTTCATTTTAGATTTTATATTTTCCACGTCTTGGCAAGTGAGAGGAATGTTTTTGTGAATTTCTCCAAACAAACCTTTTCCAATAGCGTGCTCAATAGTAATCTGAGCCTCAGGAAAAAGCTCAAAAACTGCCTTGATAAGCACAAATTGAAGAGTTCTCACATAAGTTCTCATGCCCAAATTAGTCCTTATGTCAACAACATCAAATGTATTGCCTTCCTGTAAGGTTCTTGTTAGTTCATAATAGTTGTCATTTATTTTTGCCAATACTACAGGTAAAGCCTGCTCCTCATAGTTTTCATTAAATATTTCATATAAAACCTTTCCTTTTTCAACCTCAATAATTTTTCCGTTGCTCAACTTTAATTGTAATTTTTCCATATTGCTGCCCCCTCTCTTACGAGTAATTACTTATTTTAGAAATTAATAATATTATAATACCTATTATGAAAAAATGTACTTAATCTACTTATAATTTCTAGATTTTTAACAAAAAATATACCTGCACTTGCTCATTCTTTACGTAACACAAAAAGGATGTGATTGTTAATGTTTATTGTTATGTTAAGAACGATAATTTTATATTTTATAGTTGTAATAACCATGAGGATAATGGGTAAAAGGCAAATAGGAGAAATGCAGCCTTTTGAACTAGTTATCGCTATTATGGTTTCAGAATTAGCTTCTCTCCCAATGCAGGACACTAGAATTCCATTAGTACATGGAGTTATCCCTATAGTGACCTTGCTTTTTTTGCAGGCAGTAATATCTATGGCTGAATTAAAAAGTGAAGTTGCTAGAACTATATTCAGCGGCAAGCCTAGCATCATAATAAAAGATGGCACGATTGATATAAAGCAATTAAAGTATGATAGATTTAATATAAATGACCTCTTTGAAGAATTAAGGCTTCAAGGGTACTATAATATTGAGGACATTCAATATGCCATTTTAGAAACTAGCGGTCAGTTATCTGTAATTCCAAAGACTGAGCTAGAGCCAGTTACTAGACAGGATATGAAAATAAAAACTACTCAGGATCTTCTCCCTGTCACTTTAGTTCTTGATGGAAAAATTAATCATCATAACTTAAAGGTTGTGGATAAAAATACTTCCTGGCTTAGTAGTCAGCTTAAGCAAAATAATATTGCCTCAGTAGATAAAGTTTTTATAGCCTTAATAGACTCTAAAGGCAAATTTTTTTATCAACTTAAGGAAGGAGGTACAGATTGATAATGAGAAACGTAGTGATAGCTGTTGTTATCTTTTTAGTCATGATAATAGCAATGTTATTCTCTTTAAGCTATCTCAACAATGTATCTTCTACTCTTCAGAGGGTAAACGATGAACTTGAGCAGTTTATTTCTGATGACCAGTGGGATAAGGCTTATAAATCAGCAATGGAATACACCCATAGGTGGGAATATCATTCAAAAATCATAAAAATCTTTGTAAACCATCAGGAAATAGATAATGTTGAAATGGAGCTTTGGAAACTTCCTCAATATGTTAAGGAGAAAACTAAGGATGAGGCCCTAGCAAGTGTTCACGCTTTAAAGTTTCTTCTAAGCCATATATCGAAATTAGAAAAGATAAACCTGCAAAATATTTTTTGACAAATAATATATAAATAGTATATGCTAATTAAGCAATGTGCGTCACAATAGATTTTTGATAAAATCTATTGTTAAGATTAGCCAATATATTTTATAATTAAACTATGGAAAATCTATCTTTATTAGATTATAATAGAGATAGATAGTTTAAGACCCACTGGGACAATATAAGTCCCTAATATATGATGAAAGGTGGAATTTTTAATGGCTTTAGTTACTACTAAGGAAATGTTTAAGAAAGCTTACGAGGGTGGCTATGCAATAGGAGCATTTAACATCAATGACATGGAAATCATTCAAGGTGTTGTTAATGGTGCAAAGGCTCAAAAATCACCTGTTATACTTCAGGTTTCTTCAAGTGCTATGAAATATGCTGGAGCTAAATATTTAAAACATATGGTTGATGCTGCTGTTGAAGAAACAGGAATTGATATCGCTCTTCACTTAGATCACGGTGCAAGTCTAGCTGCTTGTACAGAAGCTATCGATGCTGGATTCACTTCAGTAATGTTCGATGGTTCTCACTATGACTACGAAGAAAATGTAAGATTAACTAAAGAGGTTGTTGATTATGCTCATTCAAGAGGAGTTGTTGTTGAAGCAGAGCTTGGTCAATTGGCTGGAGTAGAAGATGAAGTATCAGTTGAAAAGAGCGTATATACTAATCCAGCTCAAGCTGAAGACTTTGTAAAGAGAACTGGTATTGATTCCTTAGCTATAGCTATCGGAACAAGCCATGGTGCTTTTAAGTTCACAGGAGAAGCAAAATTAAGATTTGATATACTAGAAGACATCCAAAAGAGATTGCCTGGTTTCCCAATAGTTCTTCATGGTGCATCAGCAGTTGATCCTAGATATGTTGAAATGTGCAATGAGTTTGGTGGAAGCATAGCAGGAGCTAAAGGCGTTCCAACAGAAATGCTAAGAAAAGCTTCATCAATGGCTGTTTGCAAGATTAACATGGATACAGACCTAAGACTTGCTATGACAGCAACCTTAAGAAAGTTCTTTGCTGAAAACCCAAAGGAAATCGACCCAAGAAAGTATATGGGTGCAGCAAGAAGCGCACTTCAGGCATTAGTTGAAGAAAAAATCACAGCAGTGCTTGGTTCAAATAACTCTCTATAATAAACAAGAGATAGGCGAAAAACTCACCTATCTCTTTTATTTTTGTATATAGTTTATAATATGCTTTATTATTATATTTATCGATCCGTCACCATTTCGTTGAAATTCAAGACGATTGGGATCATCATAGGTTTCTTCATTAATATACAGATCTATGTCACTGTCTATTTTAAGTCTAACTCTTTTTAGCTTCTTAGCCACCCATTCTTTATCTATAGCTATAGTTTCATCTATGCCTGAAGCTGAAACAAATTGCACAAAATCCTGCTGTGCTTCATACTGATCTTTAAAAAGGTCTTCAGAAAGAGCTTTTACATCTATACTATCTTCCTGTTTAAGTTTCTTTTGAATTGTGCTCCTTACAATTTCTTGAGTTGAAGCATCTTCATTAAGCTTGTTTCTGGTCCATGTTTCAGCAGCATTATAAAATGCTTTTGTTATATCTCTTTTATTATTTATTATAGTACAGCCCAAATAATTGGAAATAAAATAATTTGAACCATACTCATCTTTTTCTTTATTATTACTCTTATCTATAACTAAAAGATTAAAATCCTGTCCTTCTTGAAGCGGCTTAATAAATGCACATTTTTGAATCTTTTGGCTGCTTGCTGGAAGTCCTGTAAACTGAGGAACAATATTTATTCCTATCTTGTTATCAACAAACTCTATAGCATGAGTATAGTTCTTTATATAATCCATCTTCATAATCCCTAGCATTGGTCCATATTCTGTTGCAATGGAAACAATAAGCAAATCTCCTGAAGCTATATTTCCTCTTGATTTCATAAGGATAAACATTTGTCTAGCTAGTTCTTTAGAAATCTCTAAAAGACTATTTTGTCCTCCTAGATATTCCTGCGATAAATCCTTTACTATGTTTCTTTCCTGATTAAAAACAGCATATTTAAGCTCCTCATCCTTCAAACACCTATCCACATGTCTAAGCAAAAATTTGTAGGTATCTTCATTTAGTTCCAGATACTGTTCATTAATAACCGGTTCTTCTGAACTATTATCTAATATATGTATTATAGCTTCATTTATATGAATCTCTTTAATATATTCCACTTTAAACCCTCCTGTGTTTCTCTGAAAGTACGTAATGATTATTAATCATCACGCCTCCTGTGTTTCTCTGAAAGTACGTAATGATTATTAATTCTTACACCTGCTGCCAAATTAATTCATATATTAATTTAATGATAAAAAGACAATATGTCAATAAAAAACATGGAGCATTAGTTAATACCCCATGTTTTTTATATATTACCAAATTTTATAATCGATTCCCCTAGAATTTCAATTTACTTTTCACCTGTACCATTTTAATTATTTCTTTGTTTTTAAAACAGTATCTGTTATTTTGCTTCTAATATAAGTGTGTCATCACCTTTTAATTCTACTTCACCTTTAAAATTTAGATTTTTACTTGTGATTTTATTTGAAAATAAAACTTTGGCCTTGTTTATATCTATCTTTTCCTTTAAAGATTCGCTTCCTAAATTAACATAAACATATACGCTCTTGTTATCCAAAGTTCTCTTAAACGCAAAAACATTACTGCTGTTTGTTTCTACAAGTTCAAAATTTCCATACTTAATAACATCATTATTGTTTCTGATTGCAATAACATTTTTATAATGATTTATAAGAGAGTTTTTATCCTTTAATTGTACGCTTACAGCAACTTTTTCAGACTCGTTAGTGGAATCAATCCAGGAGGTGTTTTCAGAAGTGTCTTTCGCATCCCATATAAAAGGTTCTCTGATTCTCTCATCCGGCTTTACACCAGTCATACCAGTTTCTTCACCATAATATATATATGGAGTTCCTGGAAGCGTTAATAGTATAGAAGCAGCTTTTTTTGCCTTTTCCACATCGTTTAATATACTCATTACTCTGTTTTGATCATGGTTTGTTAAAAATGGACTGTCTATAAAATTTAAATTCTGCTTCGCATACTGTTCAAAGGAGTTAACAATAGTGAAATCTGCATTTCCAACGCTTCCTGATGAAACCATATTAACAATAGCCTCTCCTGCCGGAAAGTTAAAAGCAGAATCCAAAGTATTCATGTACTGAGCTATTGTAGGAGTCTTATCCCATACCTCACCAACTAATACTACGTCTTTGTTCTCACTCTTTACAAAATTACTAAATTCCTTCCACCATTGAATATTTTTATCTGTTTCGTTATATATGTGCATAGCGGCATCTAATCTGAAGCCATCTATTCCTAAGTCTAAGTAAAATTTAGCTACCTTTTTCATTTCATCTCTAACTTCTTTGTTATCAAAGTTTAAGTCAGGCATACCTTCCCAAAAAAGTGCATAGTAATGTTCTTGTCCACTAGGTACCCATGGTTGAGGACTTATAGCTGAACCTTCTGTAACATCAGTATTTTTATCAGCCCATACATAGTAATTTCTATGCTTGTTGTTCTTATCTGAAGCTGCTTCTTTAAACCATGGATGCTCCTTGCTGGTATGATTCATAACTAAATCCATAACTACCTTTATGTTTCTTTTGTGAGCCTCATTTAAAAGGTTCTTTAAATCCTCTATTGTTCCATAATCTGAATTTACGTTATAGTAATCTGTAACATCATATCCGTGATAGCTTGGTGATACATTTATAGGCATAAGCCAAATCCCGCTAACCCCTAAATCTTTGCTTAAATAATCAAGTTTTTGAGTAACGCCTTTTAAGTCACCTTTTCCATCTCCATTGCTATCATTAAAAGCTCTTACAAATATTTCATAGAAAACTCGCCCATTATAGACTTGTTTTTGATTTAAGTCACCTTGCGCAATCGTTTGTCTTTTGCAGCCAAAAAATAATGTACTTATGAGTACAACAACAAGTGATAACGATAAAAACCTTTTCTTCATTGTAATTCCTCCATCTTAATATTTTAGAGAGTACTAATCTGAAATAAATCAGATTAGTACTTCTTAACTGCTCTAGGATTATACTTATAACATAAATTTAAAAATTCTTCATCTGGAACAAAGTTAACCTGCAGCCTTTCGTTGCCTCCTGTTACCATAGCAGAATATACCTTTTTGTCATTAGTCTTTGGATATAAATTTAATACCTTTGAAGGTTTATTTGAATAACTTTTTATGCTGTCGCTATCCTCTAATGCAATTACTTCCACATTCTTAATATTAAAAGCAACCGCTCTGCTTCTTTTTTTCATTTCAACAATTTTATCCACATCAATCTCACCATTTGTAAAAACATACTCATATTCAACGTAAAGTTTTTTCTTTCCAAAGAAAGCTGCTCCCGCCAGAATAGCGCAAACTATTGCTATAGGCAATGCACCTAAAGTTATCAAGGCTAAAAATCCAAACACGTAAAAACCTGCATTGACAATTTTATATGCTGATGTTTTATAGGTAGTTATTAGCTGCTCATAAAAATTATCCATTATTCTTTCCCCTTTGTATTCCTTTTTTGTACGTAAGAATATTTTATTCTTACGCCCTTTGTATTCCTTTTTTGATTGTAAAGTATTATTAATTCCTTAAATTTTCGTATGAAATTCTTTAAAGTTATTATAGCATACAAACTCTAAATAAAAAAATATATTTTCCCCAATAAATTATTTTCTCGACTCTACACATAATAAATATGGTATAATTAGTTAACTTTCACAAAAGCTCTACATGCAAAAGGAGGCTATAACTTGAGTTTAGATAAATATTTAAAAACAGTGAGAAAGCTTAACAATATGGGAAGATGGGCTCCAGAGTTTATGCACCAAAGAGCTACAGTAAGCGAGCACTCCTTTTTAGTTGCTCAAATAGGACAAATGCTTGCTATTATCGAAGAAGAGCATGGAAATAAAGTTAACTGGGAGCGTCTCTTTAAAAAGCTTATAAACCACGACGTAGTTGAAGCTCTTACAGGGGATATTCTAAGCTTTGTTAAACACAGAAAAACTGAAATGAAAAAGATGGTAGATATAATAGAAGAAGAAGTTGCTGAAGAACATCTGCTGTCCTATATGGAAGAACCATATAGATCTATTTACAAAAATTTAATGTTTGACGGCAAAGATGAAACCTTAGAAGGCCAGATTCTACGTGCTGCTGATTATATAGATGCCTTAATAGAATGTATAAATGAATTGAACCTTGAGAACTGTGTCCCTTTCGAAGATAAATATAATACAATACTAAGCCAGCTTAAGTTGGTCAATCTTATAAGTGCAAAGTATTTTCTTGAAGATATACTTCCTGGACTTACCTCAGATTGCAAAAAACTAGATAAATAATGGAAGATTATCTTTCAAATAAAATATATATACCTTCTAATTGTAACTATCAGATTGTTAAATTTTAAAAATGTACTTATAAACCGGTAATGCATATGGTATAATTTTCTTTATTAATTATACACTTACTCTTGCCGATACAAAAATTATTACAAGCTTCACTTAAATACAGGAGGCATATAAATGCAAGAACTTGAAACCAGGATACTAAATATAGATGTAGAAGCTATTCGAAATAAATTGATAAGTTTTAACTCCAAAAAAGTTAAGATAGAAAATCAAATAAACAGAATATATGACTTTGAAGACAAACGACTTTTAAACAACAAAGGATATGCTAGAATTAGAACTATTGAGGATATGTTAAACAATAAAACAGTTCATTATATGACTACAAAGAAAATGATAAGTCAAGAAAAATATAAGGTTATGGAAGAATACGAAACAGCAATAGAGAGCTTTGAGGAAGGCGAAAATATATTTAAATCACTAGGGCTTAGCTTAGTACAGACTATAAATAAATATAGAGAAAGCTATAAGTATAAAAATACTCTTGTTGAAATAGATATTAATGATAAAAGCTTTTGTCCCTTCCCTTACATAGAAATCGAAACAGCTTATGAGAATGAACTTCAAGAAGTAGTAAGTCTTTTAGGATATAAAATGGAGGATACAACTTCTAAAACCATATTTGAAATTTTAGCTGATAAGGGAGTTAAAGGCTTATAATGTTCGGTTATGTTACTCCTTGTAAAATGGAATTAAAAATAAAAGACTTTGAAAAATTTAAAGCCTACTATTGCGGTCTATGCCGAACAATAAAGAAAAACTTTGGCAACCTTCCAAGACTTGCGCTTAATTATGATATGGCTTTTTTAGCAATTTTACTTGATTCTTTAAACGATGATACTATCAAGGTAAAAAGGCAGTTTTGCAGCTTTCACCCTATGGAAAAAAGGCTTATTCTTGTAGAAAGCTCTCCGTTAGAATATTCAGCTTTTTGTAATGTCTTGCTTACCTATCACAAGCTCTTAGATAATGTAAATGATGATAATTCGATGTTGAGCAAAATTTATTCATCGGTTTTAAACATTTATCTGAAGAAATCTCCTGAGGAATATAAAAAGCATTCAGAGCGCATAGGTTGCTCTCTGAAAGAGCTAAGCAATATAGAAAATAATCCTTTTGACAAAAGCTTGGATGAAATAAGCCATCCTTTTGCTGATTTGACTGGTTTTATACTTTCAGCTTATTATGGAGAAACTAACCATACAGATAAGCTTTATTGGCTTGGATATAACCTTGGAAAATGGATTTATATAATTGATGCTTTTGATGATTTAAAAAAAGATATTGAGGCAAACAAGTTTAATGCCTTGAATTCTATACATAATAAAGATAACAAGTCTTATATAGAGCTTGTTGAAAGCATTAAATCCCGTGTTGATTTTACACTAACAAGTTGTGCCCAAAGCTGTATGGAATATTTAACTAAGCTTCCTATTAAAAAAAATTTTGATTTGTTAGTTAACATACTGCAATATGGGCTTATGGAAAAAATGGACAAAGTTTTATGTTTGGATATAAATAAAGGAGGAAAATAATGAAGAATCCATACGAAGTACTAGAAATTAGAGAAGGCGCATCTCAAGAAGAAATAAAAAAGGCTTATAAAGAGATAGTTAAAAAGTACCACCCTGATCAATATGGAAATAATCCGTTAAGAGACCTGGCTGAAGAAAAGCTTAGAGAAGCAAATGAAGCCTATGATTATCTTATGAATAACACTAGTAGTACTCCAAAATATAAGGAAAACAGTTATAAGAATTACGACAGTAATAATTCAGGCTATGGAAATTATAGCGAAATAAGACGAGATATTGAGACTGGAAACCTTAGAGCAGCTGAGGAAAAGCTTAACAGAATGACTGTTAGAGATGCGGAATGGAACTACCTTATGGGACTTATAAATCTAAAAAAAGGCTGGTATGACAATGCCTATAATTATATTGTAAATGCCTGCACTCTTGATCCAAATAATTTTGAATACAAGCAAACGCTTAATAATCTTCAAAACAGAAATGCTGGCTACAGACAAACATACTATGGTAGAAATACACACAGAAGTGACAGTGATTTTTGTGATGTATGTACTACACTTTGGTGTGCTGATACCTGTTGTGAATGCTTTGGAGGAGATATCATAAGCTGTTGCTAAAATATTTTAGTGTTGGGAGTGTGAGCTATGAATAAAACCATAAATATTGCTAGAGGCGGATTATTTACAGCCTTGGGAGTACTTTTTATATATCTCAGCACAATTTCACCAACAAGCAAAATATATATCCTAGGTATAGCTTCCTGTATTATACCCTTATCAATAATTACTACAACTGTTAAAAATGCATTCTTTATTTATTTGTCTACTAGCCTTTTAAGTGTACTGCTTATTGGTTTTAAAGGAAGCGTCGCTGCATATGTTTTGTTTTTTGGTCTTTATGGTTTTGCTAAGTATTATATAGAAAAACTTAGAAAAGTACCTTTAGAAATTTTACTAAAACTTGTATTTTTTAACTCTATGACAGGATTATTATATATTTTATATAAGGTATTTTTTGTAGGACTTCTTAGAGTCAATATACCTATTTATGCAGCCGTAGTAATGCTTCAATTTGTATTCATAGTATTTGATTATGCAGTTACCTTATTTATTTCTTATATACACAGGTATTTTGCAAAAATCCTATAATTATATATTAAATTTCAAAAACACATATTCATTTAAATATGTGTTTTCTTATATATTGACATTTGTTGATACTTAGCATATAATGTTATAAAATGTTAGGCTTTGAACAGGAGCAGTAGTATTTAATTCAAGCTCAGAGAGCTGTTGGTTGGTGTGAAACAGTGTTTGATATAATATGAACTCGCCTGGGAGCATACTTGCAGAAAAGCAAGTACGGATAATCCGTTATCTTAATTGAGCTGAGTCTTAATCAGAAATTTTTACAACTTCTGATTAGGTCTAATTAGAGTGGTACCGCGAAATCTAAATCTTTCGTCTCTTTCTTGAGATGAAGGATTTTTTATTTTATCTTGATATTAACAATTATAAGGAGGCAGATAAAATGGCTAACTATGGTACAGAAATCGATAAAAAGTGGCAGCAGAAATGGGAAGAAACTGAGCTCTATAAATTTGATGAAAAGAATTTAGATAAAAAATTATATGTGCTTGAAATGTTCTCTTATCCATCCGGAGCTAATCTTCACGCAGGTCACTGGTTTAACTACGGCCCAGTAGATTCCTGGGCTAGAATGAAGAGAATGCAAGGTTATAATGTGTTCCAGCCAATGGGCTTTGATGCCTTTGGACTTCCTGCTGAAAACTATGCAATAAAAACAGGAATACATCCTAAGGATTCAACTCTTAAAAATATTGATACTATGGAAAAACAACTTAAGGCTATGGGAGCAATGTTTAATTGGGACAATGAGGTGGTTACCTGCTCGCCAGACTACTACAAATGGACCCAATGGGTATTTTTAAAGCTTTATGAAAAAGGTCTTGCTTATAGAAAGAAAGCTCCTGTAAATTGGTGCCCTAGCTGTAACACAGTTCTTGCTAATGAGCAGGTTGTTGATGGTCACTGCGAACGTTGTGAAACTGAAGTTACTAAAAAGGATCTAACTCAATGGTTCCTTAAGATTACAGATTATGCTGATGAACTTCTTGAAAAGCTTGATACCTTAGATTGGCCTGAGAAGACTAAAGCGATGCAAAAACACTGGATTGGCAAATCTACAGGTGCTGAAGTAACCTTTGAAGTTGAGAATTCAGCCCTAAGCTTTGATGTATTTACCACAAGAGTTGATACTCTTTTTGGAGTTACTTATGTAGTGTTAGCTCCTGAAAATGAACTTGTAGATAAACTAACACTTCCTGAATTCAAAGCTGCCGTTGAAGAATATAAAGAAAATGCAAAAAAACAGACTGATATAGAAAGACAATCTATTACAAGAGAAAAAACAGGTGTATTCACAGGTTCTTATGCTGTTAACCCTATAAACGGTAAAAGAGTCCCAATTTGGGTAGCAGATTATGTACTTGCGACCTATGGAACTGGTGCAGTTATGGCGGTACCTGCTCATGATGATAGAGATTTTGCTTTTGCTACCAAATACCAACTTCCTATTGAAAGAGTTATAGAAAGCGATACAAACCTACCTTATACAGAGTATGGAAAACTTGTTAACAGTGAAGAATTTAACGGCCTTACTACTGAAGAGGCTAAAGAAGCCATAGTAAAAAAATTAGCTGTTGCTAAACTTGGCTCCTCTAAAGTAAATTATAGATTAAGAGATTGGCTTGTTTCAAGGCAAAGATATTGGGGAGCACCAATTCCAGTTGTTCATTGTGAACACTGCGGAATAGTTCCTGTGCCAACAACTCATCTTCCTGTGGAACTTCCATATAACGTGGAATTTTCTCCAGATGGAAAGTCCCCGCTTGCTAAGAGCGAGGAATTTATGCATACTACTTGTCCACGCTGTGGACATGACGCACAAAGAGATCCTGATACTTTAGATACCTTTGTGGATTCCTCTTGGTACTTCTTAAGGTATCCAGATAACAAAAACAGCGATAAGGCTTTTGATACTGAGAAAGTAAACAAGATCCTTCCAGTTGATAAATATGTAGGAGGACCTGAGCATGCCTGCATGCACCTATTATATGCTAGATTTGTTACTAAGGCTCTAAGAGATATGGAATACCTAAACTTTGATGAACCATTCCTTTCGCTTACTCATCAAGGATTAATACTTGGACCTGATGGACAAAAGATGAGTAAATCAAAGGGAAATACAATAAACCCTGATGATTATATTAAAGAATACGGATCCGACGTGTTTAGAATGTACTTGATGTTTGGCTTTGGATATACTGAAGGTGGCGCTTGGAGTGATGATGGACTAAAATCCATTGCTAGATTTGTTGACAGAATTGAAAGATTATTGGAAGCATCAAGAAGCGTGATAAATTCTTCAGATAGTAAAACTAGTATAGATAAGGCTGAGAAAGAACTTAACTACTGGAGACACTTTGCTATAAGAGGTGTAACTGCTGATGCAGAAATACTTCAGTTCAACACAGCAATAGCAAGAATGATGGAACTCACCAATGCATTTTCAAAGTATATTAACGAAGAAAGCAAAAATGGTTCCTTCTTAAAAGAAGTAGTTTCTGACTTTATCAAACTTTTAGCACCATTTGCACCTCACTTTGCTGAAGAACAATGGAGTCTGTTTGGAATGGAATACTCAGTCTTTAATCAAAACTGGCCAGTTTTTGATGTTTCAGCACTTGTTAAAGATGAAATTGAGATAGCTATTCAAGTAAATGGAAAAGTTAAAACAAGAATTAACGTTTCATCTGAATTGAATGAAGATGGAATAAAGGAAGCTGCCTTAAGCAACGAAGATGTTGTTAGCTCTCTTGAAGGGAAAACAGTTGCTAAAGTTATTGTTATTAAAGGAAGACTTGTTAATATAGTTGCTAAATAACTTGCGAATAAATAAGGTTTTAAAATTAGAAAAATACAAATAGAGTGTACCTCTAAAGGTACACTCTATTTGTATTTTTCTAAGGTTTTTTCAGTAGCCTGAAGCAAATTGTTTAAATCGTAAACTTCTCCCTCTTCTATAAGCTTATTAATTTGAAGCTGGAATCTTGTAGATTCTGCTGCTTTCCCTATAGACGCTAAGGTTAATATATTATTCATTATATTTGAAATTAAACTGGATTTAACTTCAAACAGTTTTTGAGCATCTTTAATTTCATCCTTTATTTCGAGCATTAATTGGTCTAAATTAAAAGCTGCATCTGCTGCGTGCTTAAGCTTTTGTCTTATGTAATCAGGTATCTCATGCTTATATTTATAGTTTAAGGAATGCTCTATGGTAGCCCAAAAATTCATGGCCAAAGTCCTAATTTGAAATTCTGCTAAAATATCCTTTTGCCCCTCAGCTAAATTAACTGGGTATTTTATAACCATGTGATAGCTTCTATAACCACTCTCTTTATAATTTGCCACATAATCCTTCTCATACATTATCTGCATATCTTTTCTATTTCTAATAAGCTGCACAACCTTCTCAACATCATCTACAAACTGGCACATAACTCTTATTCCAGCTATATCCTCCATCTCATACTCTATTCTATCTAGAGGTATATTAAACTTGTTAGCCTTCTCTAAAATACTAGCAATTTCCTTTACTCTTCCAGTAACAAATTCAATTGGCGAGTATTCATTTTTTCTTCTAAGTTCTGTTCTTATGCTTCTAAACTTAACCTTAAGCTCCTCAACTGCCTGTTCGTAAGGTATTAAAAATGTTTTCCACTCTCTAATTGCCATAGCATTTCATCCTTTACATCAATTGTCTTATTTACTATTATAATATATTTATCATAATCCTTAAATAATAATTTACATTAGTTATTTTATTGAAAAACAATAGAATATTTTTAACAATTTGTTATAATAGTAATAGTATATTTATTCAAAAGACTTTAGTAAGTGGGTGATTTAATGAAAGAAAATATCTTTTCTGGTTTGGAAGACCTAGGTTTTGATAATATAGATGAGGTTGATATTTTTAATAAAAAGAAGGAAGAAGAAAAGGAAAATTCTCAAGAAAAGAAAGAGGACGACCCTAGGAATTTGTTATATGATGCAAGTGCAACTTGTCCGGTATGTGGAAATAAATTTCAGGCAAAGGCTGTAAAGAGTTCAGCATATAGAAGGCAAAAAAATGATAGTGATCTTTTTGTGAGATATGCTCTAATAAATCCTTATTTTTATGAAGTATGGATTTGTAATGCATGTGGTTATAGTGCTATGAAGCAGGACTTTGACAAAATTAGAGATTATCAAATAGAACTTATTCAAGAAAAAATAGCACCTAAATGGCAAGGAAGGCGTTATCCTGAAGTTTACGATGTTGAAATAGCTATAGAAAGATATAAACTTGCACTTCTGAACAGCGTTGTCATGGAGTCTAAGACTAGTAGAAAGGCATTGACATGTTTAAGGATAGCTTGGATGTATAGACTTCAATTAGACAATAAAAATGAGCAATTGTTTTTAAAACAAGCCTTAGAAGGTTTTAATGATGCTTATATGAACGAAGATTTCCCTATCTGCGGTATGGATAAATATACTGTGATGTATCTTATAGGCGAATTAAATAGGCGAACAGGAGCCATTGACGAGGCTAATCTATGGTTTAGCAAGCTAATAACCACTCCAAATGTTCCACAAAAAATAAAAGATCTTGCTAGAGATCAAAGAGATGTTATTAAAGAAGAAACATCTAAAGTGGAAACTTCTGAGGATTCTACTGAGGAAACTAAGAAAAGTGGATTTTTCTCTAGGTTTTTCAAATAAGGTTTCTGATTATGTATAATTTTTTCGTTATATTATGAAAGGAAGGCAAAATACTTATGTTTAAATTCACCAGAAAAAAAGCAAGCCAAAATGCTGTTCTTGAAGAATGTGCCTCTACCAAAGATTCGGGTAATGAAAACTCAGTTAATAATCTGCAGGCATTAAATAATTTTGACTCAACTATATCGAAAATTGAGGAAAAAACATACTCATTTTCTTCAGTATCCAGTCGTATCAGTGATGCTTTTAACGAGATAACTTCATCTAATCTAAAGCAAAGAGATGACATAACAGATACCTTTAATACATTAAAAGCTTTTAGCTCTGATATGGAAAGCATGGCTGAAGGAATAACAAATGTTCAAATAAAAGTATTGGACACAAACAATATTGCTGATGAAGGCTTGAATAATATTGAAAATCTTGATACCTCTTTAAGTGAACTTAAAGAAGCTTTTAAAAACTCTACTTCTACCGTAAGTGATCTGGTATCAAAAATTGAATCCGTAAACATAATAACAGATTCAATAAGTCAAATAGCAAGCCAAACAAATTTACTGGCTTTAAATGCTGCTATTGAAGCTGCAAGAGCAGGTGAAGCTGGAAGAGGTTTTTCAGTTGTTGCAGATGAGGTAAGAAAGCTTGCAGAAAATTCAAAGCTTGCAGTTTCCAACATTACAAAAATATTAGACGAAATTAAGCTTGACATTTTAAGTACTTCTTCAAATATGAATGATGGTGAAAGTGCTCTTCAATTCCAAAATGAAACCTTAAAGACTACTAAAGAGACCTTCTTAAACATAAAAAATTCAATTGATGAAGCAGCTTTAGAAATTGATAGCAGCATCGCTGCTCTTGTTGCTACTTCAGATAAGAAAAATCATATATTATCAAAGGTTGAAGCCTTATCTTCAATAGCAGAAAATAATGCAGCATTATGCCATGAAGCTGCTGCAGCTATTGAGTCGCAAGATTCCATTAATGATGATTTTAAACAAAATCTTCATGAATTGAAAGCTATTCTTATAGAATTGAATAAGGAATAATTATAAAGCAGCAGGATTACATCCTGCTGCTTTCATAATTATATAAATAAGTTTACATTTGAATCTTCTGCTTCTCCTAAGTAATAACCAACTCCTCCAATTTTAACTCCATCTATAAGTTCTTCTTTCCTTAGTCCCATAACATCCATGGACATTTGGCAGGCAACTATTTCAATTCCATTTTCTATTGCCGCTTGAATTAAATCTTCAAGTGAGGAAACATTTTTGTCTTTCATAACCTTTCTTATCATCTTTCCGCCTATTCCCATCATGTTCATCTTGGAAAGCTGAAGTTTCTTACTTCCTCTTGGCATCATCCTGCTGAACATTTTGTCCATAAGACCTTTTTCAACGCTTACTTTTTCATGCTTTCTTAATATATTTAATCCCCAGAAGGTAAAGAACATAGTAACCTTCTTTCCCATTGAAGCTGCTCCATTGGCAATTATGAAGGAAGCTATTGCCTTATCTAAATCACCACTAAAAACCACCATGGTTTTATTGTCCTTAACAGCAGCATTACCTATCGAAGTATTTGTATAAGTTACTGCTGTTTCACTGCTCTTTTTTATAAAAGCAGTAATTGTTCCACCCTTCTTTTCTATATCTATAAGTTCATTGTTTGTTCTCTTAGACCATGCCTTTATATCTTCATAAAATCCTGGATCAGAAGCTGTAACCTTTAGAATTTGACCATCCTTTAAATCATCAACACACATTTTAACCTGCATTAATGGGCCAGGACAGCATAAACCACAGGCATCCAAACTCCTGTCAAAAGCTAGTTCTTCTCTGTTTTCCTTCTTAACTGTTTGTGTTTCTGGATCTATTGTAAGTTCGCTTTTGTTTCCGCCTTTATTGTTTCCATTATCCTTTCCAACTGGTTTGTAGTTCATTGTTGAATAAGACTTGTATCCTCCAGTAAGATTTTTAACCTTAAAGCCAGCCTGTGCCAATATTCTGTCGGCAATATATCCTCTTAGTCCAACTTGACAGTATTCAACTATCTCCTTATTCTTATCTAGTTCATTTAATCTATTTCTTAAATCGTCCACTGGAATATTAACAGCACCTTCAATATGCCCGTTATTAAATTCCATTTCTGTACGCACGTCAACTAGTACTGAATTATCCATGTTGTAGTCTTCTAACTCCCCAAAGGTCATTGGATGCATTCTTCCTGCCAATACATTCTCTGCTACAAAACCAGCCATGTTAACAGGGTCCTTAGCTGATGAGAATGGTGGTGCATAGCAAAGCTCCAGCTCAGTTAAGTCACTAACTGTTCCTCCTAGTCTTATAACTGTCGCAATAACATCTATTCTCTTTTCTACTCCATCATAACCTAGTGCTTGTGCACCCAAGATTTTTCCTTCTTCATTAAAAATTAGCTTTATTGACATTTGAGTTGCACCAGGATAATAAGCAGCATGTGAATTCGGATGAACGTATATAACCTTGTAGGGTATATTTAATCTCTTAAGGTTTCTTTCATTATTACCTGTACTTGCTGCAGTTAAATCAAATACCTTTAATACTGCGGTACCTTGTGTTCCCTTATAAGCACTGCTAATTCCTGCTATATTGTCAGCAGCAATTCTTCCCTGCTTGTTCGCCGGGCCTGCTAGAGGAATAGCTGTCTTCTGTTTTGTAATAAAATCCACAACCTCTATGGCGTCTCCAACCGCATATATATTTTCTACACTTGTTTGCATTTTTTCGTTAACTATTATATGACCTCTTGACCCAACTTCTATACCAGTACCTTTAGTAAGGGTAGTATCTGGAGTCACACCTATGGCAAGTATAACCATATCAGCAGAAACCTTCTTCCCACTGTTTAAGGTAACCCCAATTTCTTTTTCACTGTCTTTAAACCCTTTTACTCCATCTCCTAATATAAGCTCTACCCCATGGTCTGACAATTCCTTTTCTGCTATAACTACCATGTCAGTATCAAATGGAGCTAGTATATGTGGTGCTGCTTCTACTAAGGTAACCTCAAGGCCTCTTTCCTTTAGATTTTCAGCCATCTCAACCCCAACATATCCTCCGCCGATTACTACAGCGCTTTTTGTTTCATTTCTGTCTACGTATGCCTTTATTTTGTCTGTGTCTGGAATATTTCTTAAAGTAAAGATTTTATTGCTATCTATTCCTTCAATATTGGGTCTTATTGCCTTAGCGCCAGGTGAGAGGATTAAATAATCGTATGACTCTTCATATTCTCCTCTTTCCTTGCTCTTTACTATAACCTTTTTATTCTCCGCATCAATTTCTGCAACCTCGCTGTTTATTCTAACATCAATGTTAAACCTAGCTTTCATAGCCTCTGGAGTTTGCACCAAAAGTTTTTCTCTATCCTTTATTGTTTCCCCTATATAATATGGAAGCCCGCAATTAGCAAAGGATATATATTCATCTCTCTCGAACATTATAATTTCAGCAGTTTCATCTAACCTTCTAAGTCTAGCTGCAGCAGAAGCACCCCCTGCAACTCCACCAACTATTAATACCTTCTTTGACATTATATTTCCTCCTCACTCAAAAGCAGTTTTACTAAGTTTTCTACTCGTTCGTCACAAACCTTATAGTTTATTTCAAGTCCATTTCTGTCTCCCTCTATTATCCCTGCAGCTCTAAGCTTTTGAAGATGCTGTGAGACAGTAGATTGAGGCATATCGAGACAATTCTGCATATAAGTAACATTGCATTGGCCTTTGTTTATAAGTCCTTTAACTATGCACAATCTAACTGGATGTGCAAGTACCTTTAAAAGTTCAGCAGTATCATTGTACTTCTTATAATCTTTCTCCATTTTTACTCTCCACTCATATTGTTAATATCTCTACAATTAATAGTATAGTTATATAATTAGCTTTTTATTCTAATTATTATATTTATATATTACGATATATAAATTGTTATTGTCAATTAATTTTTTGTAAACAAAAAGTCCTTTGTTTCAGGACTTTCTAATTTGTTGCTATAAAATTTTTATGGGATTGAAGTTTATGTAATCGGCTGAAGTTAAAATGTACTCTATTCCGTCTATTTCCCCTACCATAACTCTTTTTAAAGAATGTCCATGGAGATGTCCATAAAGCACCTTTTTCACACCATATTCCTTAAATATTTTAATAAGTTCTGTTTCTATAAACTTTTCGTTGGTAGGAGGATAATGAATCATAACAATATACTTCTTGTACCCCGCTTTTACCGCCATATCTAAAGAAAGCTTTAGTCTAATAAGTTCTCTCAAATATATCTTTTCATCATGCTCTGTAAAGTTTTCTCCTCCTGGGCATATCCATCCCCTCGTTCCGCATACTGCATAGTCCTCATAAGAGAAGAAGTTGTTTTGAATAAAATCCATGTCTTCATATAAAGCATTTAACTTTGAGATACTCTGCCACCAATAATCATGGTTGCCTCGAACTAAAATTTTTCTTCCTGGGAGCTCATGAATCCAATCAAGATCTTTTAATCCTTCCTCCATCTTCATTGACCAGGATATATCTCCAGCGATTAAAACAGTATCTTCTTTAGTTATTTTTTCAAGCCAATTATTTTTAATTTTTTCATGGTGCTCATACCACTGCTCCCCAAACACATGCATAGGCTTATCTCCGCTGAGAGCTAAATGAAGGTCTGATATTGCGTAAAGCCCCATTCAATTCATCCTTTCCTATTTTTTATTTCTATCCATATCCATTACGTACACTATTATTTTAGCGACAGCTTCATAAAGCTCTGAAGGAATGGATTCACCAATATCAACATTACTTAATAAATCTGCCATTTCCTTATTATACACTACAGGCACATCATTTTCCTCAGCTTTTTCAATAATTTTATCAGCTATTACTCCCATACCTGCTGCTGTAACTATAGGAGCTTCATAGCCTCCATCGTACTTTAATGCTGCGGCCTTTCTTATATTTTTCATAGACCCTCCTGTATTCCTTCTCCTGCACATAAACATTATCAATGTTTATGCCTCCTGTAAACTAACTATATCAACTATACCTTAATATTAATACTCCCTAGTTCATTATCATCGAAAAACTCTCTGCAATTAACTAAATTTGCCTCTATAATCTTCTTATCAACATTAAAAAATACGTTGTACCCTAGACTGGAAAGTTCCTTTACTATTATACCCTTTCCCTCAGAAAGTATTTTTACCCACTGATCCTCACATTTAATATCTACATTCATATTTTTATCTCTTACTTTAACATAAGCATCTACAATACCTATCTTTGGAGTTTTAACACTTACAACTAAGCTTACATTTTTTGAATCTACCTTCTTACCTGATTTTCTATCATCCTTAATTAAAAGCTTACACTGATATTCATCTCTAGTTATATTTATTGGAACGTCTAAATAATAATAATGGTTTCCGATAGAATTAAAGACCTTAAACTCATTAATGTTTTCTTTAAGGACTTGTAGAAGCTTTCCGTAGCCCTCTGAATTTCTAGACTTACTCTCAGTTAAAATGTTCTTTATTGTCTCCTTCATTTCTTCAGTTTTAGCTGAAAGCTGTTCTTTAACTTCTAGCTCTAGTGTATTTTTATTAAGCTTAGTCAAACTAGTTTTACTTTCTACTGCTTCTGGTCTCTGTTCTTTTACTGCTGCATCAGATTTTGTTTTCTCTTCTGCTTTCCCTATAGTTGTATCTATATCTGCTTTTACTTCTTTTACTTCTGCCTTTGCTTCTTTCTCTGCTCTCTCTGTACTTATGACTGCATCTGAGTTCGAGTTCACATTTCCTTCTGCTTTCATAATACTATTGCTTTGTCTTTCCAGTATAGGCTGCTCTCCAACAATATTTCCTTCGCTTTTAACTTCATTGCTAGCGTCATTAAAAACCTTCTGAAAATTTATTTCATTATCTATATTCTTTATCTGTTTGTATATGCTAGATTCATTTCTAAATATTTTTATAAAACTTTTTATATTATCTTCATTTATATCAATACTATTTTCAATCATAGTTAAGAGCTCATCTTCTGAGATATTCTTCAGTTCATTAAAAAATATTTTTAAAGTTTGTTTTATCTCCTTGCCCCTCTCACTATTTATATCTATATTTTTACTGTTAATATATTTCGTTATAAAACTATCAGCTTCTGCGTCATTCTTAAAAAGCTTTTCTCTAAAATTAACTAAAGTCTTAACTTTAGAAACATTCTCCTTAGTAAGCGGCATCTCGTGCTTAAGCATCTTTTTTAATATGTTATAATCTTCTTTAGCAACATCTAAATTACTCTCACTTAATAGCTCCTCTAAGGAATCTTTGACTACCTCCTGCTTATCCTCACCATTATTAATAAGCCTTATCTGAAGTTTTCCATCACGATCTCCCTCTACTTGAAACTTGGCCAAGCCTTCAGGTATATCTAGCAGTGGATTCTCTAGCTTTGCAGAAAACTGCCATCCATCTAAAAGCTTTAATATAAGTTCTTTATTCATTTCACTAGCTGATATTATCTTTGCAGTAAATACTTGTCCTATTTCAAAACTCAACTTGCTGGATACTCTTTTATGATTTATATTATAAGCTCCAATAATATTGCTTATTCCTGCCATGCTTCCACCACCTTATATTCTGTTATATAATTATCGTAGCTAAATACAAAAAACTTAAGCAATCAGCAATCTCAGAAATATAACAATATAAGAATATAAAAAGTTTTATTCTTATATTGTTATATTTTCAAACTTAACTTTAATATAGATTCTATGCAATATTGAAAAAACCCGAGAAACCTCGGGTTATACAACAACTATTTTATTATAATTTTTCTTTCCTCTTTTAACTAACATACTGCCATCTTTAAAAAATTCTTCTGAAACAATCATGTTAGCATCAGTGATTTTTTCATTATTAACTGTCAAACCGCCTTGCTGAATAAGTCTTCTAGCTTCTCCCTTCGATGGAAGTATCTTTGCTGCAACAAGTACATCAACAATTGTTGAGCCAATAATACTGCTGGCAACTTCTGCTGTTGGCACGTTGCTCATATCTCCTCCACCTGAAAATAAAGCTTCTGCCGCAGATTTGGCTTTATTTGCTTCTTCTTCACCGTGAATAAGCTTGGTAACTTCGAAAGCAAGTATTTTCTTTGCTTCATTTATTTCTGCATCCTTAAGTGAACCAAGCCTTCTAACTTCATCCATAGGAATGAAGGTTAGCAGTGAAAGGCACTTCTCAACATCAGCATCAGCAATGTTTCTCCAGTATTGGTAGAAATCATAAGGCGAAGTCTTTTCAGGGTCAAGCCATAAAGCTCCTTTTTCAGTTTTACCCATCTTCTTGCCTTCACTATTTGTTAAAAGTGCACAGGTCATAGCAAAAGCTGGCTTGCTTTCTTTTCTTCTTATAAGGTCAACGCCTGCAAGCATATTAGACCATTGATCATCTCCACCTAGCTGCATAACACAACCGTATCTTCTATTAAGTTCAAGGAAGTCATACCCCTGCATAAGCATATAGTTAAATTCCAAGAATGAAAGTCCTTTTTCTAATCTTTGCTTAAAACATTCTGCAGTAAGCATTCTGTTAACAGAGAAATGAACTCCAATTTCTCGGATAAATTCCACATAATTTAAATTTAGCAGCCAATCTGCATTGTTCTCGAGTATAGCCTTTCCATCCCTAAAATCTATAAATTTCTGCATTTGTTTTTTTATAGCCGAAACATTATTTTCAATATCTTCTTTTGTAAGCATTTTTCTCATATCTGTTTTGCCTGACGGATCGCCAATCATTGCAGTACCTCCGCCAACTAGTGCTATTGGACGATGTCCTGCTCTCTGCATATGAGCCATCATCATCATTGCAATAAAATGTCCAACATGCAAGCTATCAGCAGTTGGGTCAAAACCTATGTAAAAGGTTATCTTTTCTTTCTCTAAAAGTTCTTTTATTTCTTCTTCGTGTGTAAACTGCTTTAAAAAGCCGCGTTCCACAAGTGTATCATATACGCTTGCCATTTGTATCTCTCCTTTACTTAAGCACATCAATTATCTTCTATATAGTATATAGTTAAAATGTGATTTTATCAATATTTTACGTCTTTTTGGTAAAGATAAACGTAAATATTTATCGAGTTTTATACAAAGAATGCATAATTCATTTGAATATACAGTATATTTTATGTTAAAATTTAATTATAAAACTAGCTATTAAGTAATGGTTTTAGAAAGGATGTTATAAAATGCAGAGTTGGAGCTTTAAATCTTTTGTATTATGCAACGAAATTAATTTAAACAAGATATCAGCTCACTTTGGTATTAACAAAAAGTTTAAATGGGAGGATCCATTAGTTCTTCATGACAACGCCCTTAAAGGCATATTAAAGGATACTAGTAATAAGAGCGTTTACATATATTATTATGGTTCTCTTGTGTTCATTAACATGGAACATCACGAAACTATGGATGTGGTAAATTATCTTAAGAACATAGATTTAACCCTAAAAAACAACTTTCCTGATGAGTATGTTGATGAATATAAGCTAGAGGTAGCTGCAGAGTATGAATACATGCTCTATAATGACTTGATGACTTCAAATGAATTTCATCCATACTATCTTGACATTTTATCTTCGGTGCTTGCTAAATCTACTTCACTAAGAAAAATCGAGAATGATACTGATAAGCTTCTAGACAGCATTGAGGATGTAATAAACTATCTTGATACTGGAAAATTTAATATGTCTGATGAGCAAATTGCTAAAACTTCTGCCAAGGTTTTACGCTTTAAATACCATACTATCTCTAATTTAATGCTTTTAGATAAACCTAAATCAGCTTGGGATAATGAAGATATTGAAAACTTTTTCGTTCAGGTTACCGAGCTATTTGACTTTAAGGATAGGTATCAAAAGATAACTCGTAAAACCGAAGTACTTCAAGATATAACTGATGTTTTTGCTTCTCTTACTCATGAGAAAAGAGGCACAAAACTTGAAATAATGGTTATAGTCTTAATACTATTTGAGCTTATTCTTGGACTTATCGAATTCTTCTTTAGTGCCCATTAAAAAGGCTGCACACACTGTGCAGCCTTTTATATTATGCAACGTATTTCTTAATAAACTCCGGTACTTCAATATCTTCATGGTTAACGCTTATATAAAACTCAATATTATTCTCTTGAGACAATTTTTCTAAATCAAAAAACAAATGTGCCGCATCTTTTATATCACCACGAACAATATTAAACAAGCCATCTATAAAGATGGTGTCCACATCATAGTCCTCGGAAATAATGCCGCACAAAAATCCATATAAACAATTGTAGTCCTTCAACTTGTAAGCATCTGTTGCTATAAATCTGATGTTTCTGTCTAGGTCAAATAAGTGTCTTCTGTCATCGTCGATATATACGACATGCCCCTTTGTGTTTGCTACCTTTTCATTTGCCATACTAATTAAAGCTTTTGTCTTTCCTGAACCTCTCTTGTTGCAAAATACCTGAATCATTGTTACCACCCCTTCGAGTTATTTTTAGGTGCTATTTCCTACATTATATAATATTCAGAATATTTATTCAATATTCTGAAGTATAATGTTCTTTAATAAATTGTTAATTTATTATTTTGCCTAACCCTGGGTATACAACCTTAAAAAAATCTCCGCTTAATGAATTAATAAAAGTTACCCTGCCAATGTTTTTAAAAGCCTTTTTCATCTTGCTGAAGCCTCTTCCAGATTTGATAAACCTTCTGTTGTTATCTAAAGCTATAAGCTTTTCATATATCCACATATTTCTTTTAACATAATTATGATTGCTTATATCCTTACCTTTAACTAATATGCCTGGACTGATGATACTTATGCTGTCTATGCCTAGTATAATTTCAATTTCTTTATAAAAAATTGTGTAATCCCTATACAAAACTGCATTTTTCACACCTTCTAAAAGTGCCTCCACTGGATAATTAACAGGGAGGAGTCTTTTTAAAGTTTCTTCACATGTATCTAGCATCGTAAGCAAGTCGCCTCTTATAAAAATTATCTCAGCTTCTTCTCTGTCTATCTTATTTACTATTCTTATCATGTTATGTGGAATATATACATAATTTTTCCTAGAAAACACTAAAATACCTCCAAGAGTTGCTGTATGTCTTCCTAAGTCTTTATCAAAACGAATAATTGAAGCATTCTCCATAAGTGTAATTCTATTTTCTTCATTAGATTCTATTCTATGGAATGAAAAGTATTTATCAACAATATCTCTGTCAATGCACTCTATAGAACTTTGGACAATTGGACACAATTCTAAGTTAAGAGAAAAGCTCTCTTGAAGTGCTGATGCAATTTCCTGTTTTCTCATGGTATCTGTTGTAGAACCTCTTCTTATATGAAAAGCGCCTGTTTCCCTAAGCTGGTAAGGTTTCTGACCACCATCATATATAGTTATAACTCCTAAGGTTTTACCATCATATTCAACAACCTCATAAACAATTGGTATAGGAGGTTCAGTTCTAGAACTTACAATTTGCTGTATCTGTTCCTCATTGTAGCCTCTACCTTCTATTCCTACTATCTTCTTGGTCTTATCTTCTATACCGATTATTATGTAGCCTCTTCCCCCTCTAGAATTGGCTATAGCACATACATCCTTTGCGAGTTCTTTTCTACCGCTTTCAAATTCCAAATCAATTTTTTGTTTAAAATCCAGCTTAGTACCTTCAACTCTCTTTATTAATGTTTCAAGCTTTTTTCTATCCATAAATTATACCTGACCTTACGTAATCCTTTACTATATTATATTAATACTTGCCAATTAATTGTGTTAAAAGACGGTGAACATTCACCGTCTTTTACATACTTACAACTATATTTTTCCCTCTATTCTTCGCAGAATATAACATCATATCCGCAAGTTTTAAAACTTCTTTTAGTTCTCTATGTTCCTCGTCATAATAGCTTATTCCGAAGCTCGCTGTTATTTTCACTCTTTTATTACTATAAAAAACTGGGGTTTCACTTATCTTTTCTCTGATAGAATTAATTTTATTATAAACCTTTTCTCTATCATAAGCATCATTTAAATAGATTATTATCTCTTCTCCACCATAACGCGCCACTATATCATCCTCAGCCATATTGCTGCTTATTATTTTTGTAAGCTGTATAAGTGCTTCGTCTCCAAACTGATGTCCGTATATATCATTAGCTTTTTTAAAGTCATCTGCATCAAGCATTACTATAGCAAAATTTCTATGAGGAGCTCTGCAAATCTTCTCCTCTAACTGTTCAAAAAAATAACCTCTATTAAATATTTTGAGTAGTGGGTCTTTTATTGAAGCATCTTTAACTTTTTTGTAGAGAAGACCATTTTCTAGTGCAATCGCTATCTGGTTAGATATGGTTTTAAGAAACTTAATATGATCGTTGGTAAAGAAATCTTGAAGGCTGTGCTCTACTATTATGTATCCAATAAATTTTTGTCCAAGTATTACAGGCACACCTATTACAGAATGAATATTGCTGCTTCCATATCGTCTGCAGAATGAAGTATCTTCGCAGTTTATTATAAAGGTCTCTCCCTTTTTAATCTTTTGCCTATACTCATTATCATATATATTAAAACTGTGTTCAGATACATTTGTTGCTTTTAAAATAAGCTTTTCTTCTTCTCTTATATAGATAGATGAATAAGCCACTCCAAGAATACCTATTATCATATCATTAATCATAGGTATCAAATTGTCATTACTTATATTAGAATTAATATATTTGCTGATTTCAACTATATTTGAAATAGAGTCCAATTTCTTTTCAAGAGCAATATTCTTTTCAGAAACTATTTGTATAGTATTGTTTGTAATTTTTTTATAATTTTCAAAGTCTTCTTTAAGTCTCTTATAATTTTGAAGCAAGCGATCATAATCTTCTAATGTTCCCAAATACCCCATATTGTTTTAAACCCATCCCACTCTTTAGTTTTTAATTTATCCCATATATACTAATTCTACATTTAGCAATAAATTCCTTCTAAATAATATAAAAGTTGCTAATAAATAACCTTCCAATTCTCATTTACAGTGGCTTCTATAGTACCTCTTTCAAGAATATAATTTGCTATGAGCTCAGACATATCTATAGGTATATCCTTAACAATAGGCTTATTCTGAAACATTATATATTCACCGCCGCCTCCTGCTCTATAGTTATTCATAACTACTTCATATTCCTTATCTAAATCTATAGTTCTCCCACCTCTCTCAAGCGTTACCACTCTGTTTCCTATAGGTTTGCTAATATCAATAATATAATTTATACCTTCCCACATATCATAATTGTAATGCTGAGGTTTTGGTGTTGAAAACACTTCATTAGCCCTAATTTCTTTGCCATCATATTGCTCAAAGTATGATGCACTTCTTTCTAGAGCAGCCTTTATATCATGTCCTGTAATTCTTATAACTCTTAGTGTATTAGGGTAGATGTAATTTGAAACAATATCTCTCATAGTTACATTACTAGGAAACCCTAGAGCATGGTTATCAAACAAGGCAGTGTTAGAGATTGATGCCCCTGAATACTCCATTTGCACTTTATTTATAAATTCGATTAAAGCATTATCTCTAGTTCTTATTGTCATATGATCTCTAACAAGCATGTCTCCCTTTATTTTTCCTATTGGTCTATCCAGCCACTCTTGAGTTTTGTCCTCATATTCCTTAATCATTTCGATAACTTCTGAATCAGCCTTTATACCTTTTATAGAAAGTAATTCTGAATTTTTCTCAATAATTCTTATTTCACTATCACTTTTCTCAAAAACAATTTCTGCTTTCCCTAATACTAATCCCTGTGTTCCTGGCTGAAGTACTAGAACTCCATTTATCTTTCGTCCATATATAGAGCGATGTTGATGTCCAGTTAAAAGCACGTCTATTTCTGGTACTTCTACACAAAGCTGATAACCCTGATTTTCACCTGTTAGATTTTCTGTAGGCTCACCTGTTTCAACATTTCTTTCAAAGCCTCCATGATAACTTACAACAACCAAGTCAACTTTTTCTTCTTCTTTTAAGACTTTAACCCATCTTTTAGCATATTCTACTGGGTCTTCGAACCTTATCCCCTGAATAATAGCTGGGTTTTCCCAGTTGGGTATATACTTTGTAGTTAACCCTAATATGCCAACTTTAATGCCTTCCTCAAAGGTCTTAATGTAATATGGCTTTCCAGTATAGCAGCTTCCACCTTCAGAAAGTATTATATTAGCTGAAAGCCATGGAAAAACCGATTCTTGAAGTGCTCTATTTAATATTTCACTTCCATAGTTGAATTCATGATTTCCTATAACTGCAGCATCATATTTTAGGTGATTTAAAACCTTTATAACTGGATTTATTTTGCTGCTATCTATTCTTGAGTAATAATAAGTTAAAGGAGTACCTTGTATTAAATCTCCATTATCTATCAGAAGAAGATTGTAGTTATTTTTCTTTTCTTGATTTATCAATGTTGCAACTTTAGCAAGTCCTAAATCTCTTTCTTCATTATTAGCATAATTTATTGGAAGTATGGCACCATGAATATCGCTTGTTTCCAATATTGTAAGCTTTATCTTTTTAGACTTTTCAGCCATGTATTTTCTCCTTTCACTCGAAACACTGGGTAGTTTGGATTATTCGCTATCGCTCATAAACTACCCGCCGAAGTCCATTTAGGACTTCAACCTCCTTTCACTCGGAACACTGGGTAGTTTTATCATTCGCTGCCGATCATAAGCTATTATTATACTTATTATTCAACATAACTATTTTTTTATTATAACATAAGGAAGATATTGGACAACAATATCAAATGGTAATATATTTTCAAAATATCAAATATTACTTAATGCTAAACGATATATTACCCTGTAAAGAATAGATTTTAGTATTTTGCTTATCCTATAATATAAATTCAATAAATTTTAAATTGGAAAGCGGTGAGTAATAAATGCTGATTTTTAGAAAACTAGTAGCTGCAGGATTGTCTCTAGTTGTTGCATCAGGATTTCTTTCAGGCTGCGGAAAGAAGGAGGCCCCAAAGCCAGCAGCATATGTCCCTAAGGAGTTAAAGGTTCAATTCGTACCATCTCAAGCTGCTGAATCTTTAGAAGCGAAAGCTAAGCCACTTGAAAAACTTCTGGGAGACAAATTAGGAATACCTGTTAAGGTTAGTGTTTCAACTAACTACAATACTATAATGGAAGCTATGTCTTCAAAGCAGATAGATGTTGGCTTCCTACCACCGACTGCATATATTCTAGCTAAAGATAAAGGAGCTGCAAGTGTTGTTCTTCAAGCTCAAAGATTTGGGGTTAAAGAAGATGGAACAAATACGGATCAACCTGTAGACAATTATAAATCTATGATAGTTGTAAAAAAAGATTCACCAATTAATGCAATTTCGGACTTAAAAGGCAAAAAGATAGCTTGGCAGGATGTCACCTCAACTGCAGGATATATATATCCTGCTGCTGAAATGAAAAAGGCTGGAGTGGATCCTGAAAAAGATATTCAAGGCATAACAGTTAAAGGGCATGATAAAGGGGTTCTTGCTGTATTAAATGGCGACGTCGATGCTGCTGCAGTTTTCGAAGATGCACGTAACAATGTTAAAAAGGACTTTCCAAATGTATTTGCTGATACAAAGGTAATTTATCGTACACAAGGTATCCCAAATGATACAATAGCTGTACGCGCAGATATGGATCAGGCTTGGAAGGATAAGATTGCTGATGCATTTGTTGCTATAAGTAAAGATCCAGAAGGTCAAAAGATAGTTAAAGACATCTATTCTCATATTGGTTATGTTAAATCTGATGATTCTAAGTTTAATGTAGTTCGTGAATATCAAAAGGCAGTTCAATCAAAATAAGCCGCAAATTTGCGGTTTATTTTTCTCTAAACTAGTTTTTCTTCTTATATATCCTGAAACTATATCTATTAAGGTTGCCATAATAATTATTCCAAGGAGAATTATTCCCACCCTGCTCCAGGCCTGAGCTTCTAACGCAAATTCCGGAAGTACCTGTGGAATTACCGCAAACCACACTCTTTGTATGCTGTTTGCCCCACAAGCAGTTAAAGCTTCAGCAGGCTTTAAATCCATACTTTCTATAACCTCACTAAAAAGTTTTCCAAACATACCAATAGAGTGTACGCCCAAATCAAGAACTCCTGAAAAAGCACCAGGCCCTACTGCTTTTATAAACAATATAGCCATCACTATTTCTGGAAAGGTTCTAACAAAGCTTAATAAAAACTTTCCTATTGCTGTTGTAGGCTTCCACTTTGCCATGCTGCTTGCAACGAGGAAAGCAAAAGGAATACATTATATCGCAGAAACAAATGTGCCTAAAAAAGCAATTGATATTGTGTCTAAAAGACCTCCTAATAAATCTTCTCCTTCTGGTATGTATATGTAGCTCCAATCTGGATTAAAAAGCCCTTTAAATATTGATCTTGTTATTTCCCCAGCAGTAGTTTTAATTCCTTGCAGTTTAATTCCTGAGGAAACCCATGTATACAAAGCTGCAATCATAAGCAAAATCACAATTGTTCTTACCCTGTTTTTAGATGTTTTTCTCATAGCCTCAGCCATCATAGCAATTTCTCCCTAATCTTAGTGCTTACAAAATCTATAAGTAGTACTATCGTCAATGTGAATAAGATAATTGAAGCGGTCTGGTCATATCTAAGCCAATTCAAGGTCCTGTCAAGATATAAACCAATTTCACCAGCTCCTACTAAACCTAGTACAGCTGCAGCTCTTATGTTGATTTCAAAGGTATATAATAAACAAGCTATAAACTGTGGAAGTATTTGAGTTACTACACCAAAATGAATCCACTGCAATTTATTGGCTCCTACAGTAGTCATAGCTTCAAGAGGTCCAGGATTTATAGCTTCAATAGACTCATAGGATAACTTTGCTATTAGCCCAAAGGAGAAAAAACTCAACGCTATAATACCTGCAAGAGGTCCTATTCCAAAAACAGCTACAAATACAGCTGCAAATAAAAGGTCAGGAATAGTTCGAACAAGATTTAGCATAAATCTTACCGGATAGTATAGCGAAAGTATTTTATTAACATTACTTGCTACTAAAAATGTTACTGGAACAGCAAGTATTGCACCAAAGGTTGTTCCAAGTACAGCTATTCTAATAGTTTCAAAAATGGGAGTAACTATATTTCCAAAATAGCCCCAATCTGGCTCATACTATTCCACTCCCAGCATCTTATCTTTCCCTATAGAACGGCCATAAATATCTGCAAAAACTTCATCTGTAGCTTTTTCAATTGAACCATCGAATACTAATTTTCCAGCTCTAAAACCTAGTATACGCTTTGCATATTGTCTAGTTAGATCAATATGGCGGAGATTCACTATTGTTGTTATTCCAAGTTCTTGGTTTATCCTTTTCAAGTCGTCCATAGCTTGAAAAGTAGTTACAGGATCAAGAGAAGCGGCTCATCAGCAAGTATTATTTTAGCTTCCTGAGCTAAAGCTCTAGCTATAGACACACGCTGCTGTTGCCCTCCAGAAAGCTCATCAGCTCTTGAGTTTGCTTTTTCCTTTATATTGACTCTAGCTAGTGCATTAAAAGCAAGCTCTAAATCCTCCTTTGGAAACCATCCTAATAGTGTTCTCACTGTTGAGTGATATCCTACTCTTCCAGATAAAACATTTTTCAATACCGAAGAACGTGTAACGAGATTAAAGTTCTGAAATATCATCCCTATATTTCTTCTAATTTTTCTTAACTCTTTCCCTTTTGCTAAAGTAATAGACTTTCCACCTATTAAAATTTCACCTTCAGATATATCATGAAGCCGGTTAATACATCTTAAAAACATTGATTTCACTGCGCCAGATAACCCTACTATAACAACAAATTCCCCATCGTTGATTTTAACATTTACATTACTTAATCCAATAGTACCATTAGGGTATATCTTAGTAACATTTCTAAACTCAATCATAGGGCATCAGCTTTCCCTTCATCTATTGCTTAGTTTTTACAATAAATCCACTTAAATATATTTGATAAGCAAAAATTAATATGTATTTGCGTATTTATTATCTTATATTTAAATACACATTTAAATTTCTCTTAATATCTGATGCTTCATCTGCAATTGAGTTTATAATTATATTATCAGCTTGAATTTTTGTATTAAAATTATGAAAGCCCTGCTCTTTTAAATAACTTTCTACATCCTTAGCGTTTTCACCTTGAACTATTAGAGCCTTTCTTCCAACATAATCCCCATTCACATACACTTCATAGCAGTCATGAGCCATCTTCATGTTATTATCTTGTAGGTTTCCAGAATTTAACATTAATGGAAAAGCTCCATTTGAATCGTAAAAGCCATTACCAAACATTGTTTAGTCACTCCTTTTCTTAACAAAATTTATTTATAGTCTATTATTCCTGCTTTCAACAAATAAAATACCCACGGAAGTCCGTGGGCAATAACTTTATATATTTTCAAATTCATATAGGGTTGTAGAATATAGCAGTTTTGAACCTTTTCCTGCCGCATAGGTAATATAATCTACAGCCTTAAATTTCTTCATACACTGAACTAAGTTTATCGCTACAAACCATGGTTTATTATCCTCATCTATGGCTATTTCAAACTCTATATCATCATCATATTCTAGCATATCCTCAATAATTTCACTGGTACTTGCACAAAGCTTTTTAATTTGTTTTATAGCTTTGAAAAAGTCAAATTTTAATGGATAAGTTTTTTTAATAGCTTCACTTAACGATGTTTGGTATTGCTCTTTATATACATTAGTTAGAAGAAATTTATCTTTTCCTATAGAATATTCCAATTCAATGCATCCCCAATCACCATGTATGTGCTTCTCCATAACTACTCTCACATCAAAAAAAGATTGCTCTATTTTCGCAGATTTTATTAGTTTTTGAAATATAAACTTGTTAAATTTATTTTCCGTATCCTTAAAAAAATTCTTTAGTTCTTCTACACCTGATAAAGTCAATTTAATTTGTTTTTTTCTTCTACAATCTGTAATCTTAAAGTTATCACCCTGCTGTTCTAAGATACAAACCCCTCTTCCTTCTAAATCATCTGCAGGCTTTAAGATAACCTTTTTGTGATTTTTAACAAACTTAAGAAGCTCTTCGAAATCATTAAACACCCCTGTAGGCGGAAAATAATATGCTAATTCAGCTTTAGTACTTAAAATTTGATACAGATCATATTTAGTCAACCCACTTTTTATTCTCATAGTTTTCTCACTCCAATCCTTCAATTTAGCCCATAGTTTAATCCGTCTCTTAATTATTTTATTAGTACAACTTGTACTTTGTTACCAGGCAAAATTAAAGGATTAGCAATAAGCTAATCCCTATAAACTGTTCCATATTCTCTTTAATTAAAATATCAGTTTCACTCATAAAAAAACCCGGTTTATCCAGTTTTTTCAATGAATATGTTCTATTTTAAACCTTGCTCGTAAGATTCAACCATTCTCTTAACCATTTGGCCGCCTACTGATCCATTTTCTCTTGAAGTTAAATCTCCATTATAACCTTCTTTAAGATTAACGCCTACTTCTTGAGCAGCTTCCATCTTAAATCTGTTTAAGCCTTCTTTAGCTTGTGGTACTAACACTCTGTTACTTCTGTTTGACATAGTAAATTCCTCCTTGTTGTAATTTATTTTGTTGTCCTATGGTTGTAATATAAGTATGTGCCGATTATGGCTTTTAATTCTATGGAACTTAAGGTATAAATGGTATAAAATCACAAAAGAGAAGATTTTAATTCATATCTCCTCTTTACTCTTAAATTATTTATTTCCATAGTAATTTTCTAGCATATAGCTTTTGGACTTGTTACAGCTCTAACTTCTAGCCATTCTTATATATTCACTTTTTAATTTCACTCTTTTGTTTGAAGGCTTTAAGTGTTTAAATTGTTCTATAAATTTAAAAGCTAATTCCTTATAGCCTTTATTAATTATATTTATTGCTATACTGTAGGCAATATCTAATATTTCATCTCTATTTTTATATTTAGAAAGCATAAAAGTCACACTGCTTAGTATATCAAGTGCTTCAGTATTACTTTTTACTTCCTTAAGCTTTATCTGCTCATATAAAAGCCCAACATCCCACTTAGTTATTGCTTCGTTGGCTTCAACAATATCTATGGCCTGCTTTATATAACTTTTAGCTTTCTCAAACTCTCCTAATTCATTATACAGTGAGGCTCCAGCCATATAGTAGTTTACTAAAGTTGCCTCTCTATGTGAATACAAGTTAAATTCCTTTTCGGCATCAATAAAGTATTTATGTGCTTCTTCATACTGATTTAATTTTAAACTTATCATGCATAAATAACTATTGATATACAGTATTGGGTTTTCAACAAAAGGTCCATCAGGCTTAGTCAAAGCCTCAGTAAAGTAATATAAAGCTTCCTCATAATTTAGTAATCTATAATGCATTTCACCTAAATTAATATAAGTGATTACTATAAATTCTGCGTATCCATTGCTCTCACAAAGTTCTTTCAGCTTTTCATAGTACTCTAATGCACTTTTATAATCCTGCAGTTTCTCTACATAGACAGCAGCAATATTATTAGCTACTCCGAGCATACCTCTTTTATAATTAGACTTCTCAAAACAATCATATGCCTGCTGAAGAAGCTTCAAATGTTCGTCTACACTAGTCATTTCTTTATATAATTCCACCAAAGTATTAAGAATTTTACCTTTATGTATTAAATATTCATCTCCGCAAATCCTAAGTGCTTCATTACAAATTTCACGAGCCTTATAATGTTCTTTTCTTATGTAATATAGCCAAGCCCAATAAATGCTTGCCTCTAATTTGCCTTGTATATAATCTATATCTTGAAGTATTAAATTTGCACTTTCTGCAAACTTTATACCTTCTTCTACCTCGCGTTTGCACAAATAGTTATGAGCTATCTTAATTAAAGCATCAACCTGATAAAATTTATTTCCTAGCATCACTGCATTATCATATGCATTTTTGAAGTAGTTTAAACTATCTTCTATATTTCCGATTTGTTGATGTACTTCACCTAATCTAATATTCATCTCAAAGATACGATTATCCCCCTCATTGACTACTATCAAAGATAAAGCTTCTTCATAGTTCTTTATTGCTTCTACTAAATTGTTTTTTTCTTCAGCTTTTTTACCTATCTCTATAAAATTTTTAACCTGATTTTTAATTTCCTTTGGTATATCTACATTTTTATTTAAAAACTTCATTTATTCACATCCCTAGCATATGTCTTCTATATCAGATAATTCAACTCTAACTCTTTCCCTGACCCTGTCCTCATATAGTTCATATAAGCCCGCTTGACTTGTTTCATCTAAAACTGTTTCAGGAAGTTCAATAGTAAACCTGCTTCCTTTTTTGTATTGGCTCTCTACTCTAATGCTGCCATTATGCATTTCCACAAGTCCCTTAACAATAGATAAGCCTATTCCGCTGCCCTCTCTATTTCTAGTAAAGGATTTATCTACCTGCCTAAACCTTTTAAAAATAATCTTTAGCTTATCTTCATGGATACCTATACCATTATCTTCAACAGAAATATGCACTTTATTATCGTAACTATTAATACTTACTACAATACTTCCGCCTCCATCTGTAAACTTTAAAGCGTTAGATAATAGGTTAAGCATTATCCTTTCTATTTTATCTGCATCACAGGCTATAATTCTTTCATTCAGCTCAGTTTTAAAATGGATATTAACTGACTTTAATTTTGCATACACAGCTATAGACTGAACCACATTTTTAACAATAGAAACCACATCATAATTATGAAACTCTAAAGAAAGTTCGCTAGAGTATATCTTTGTTATATCAATAATATTGTTAATTAGCTTTAAAAGTCTCAGCGCATTTTGCTTCATTGTGTCCATATACTTCTCAAGCTTTTTGTCAGTATCAATAATACTTCCATTTAAAGCGTACATCTCAATAAGCTGCATTGCTCCCATTAGTATGTTCAATGGCGTTTTAAACTCATGAGAAAGATTTGCAATAAATTCTGTTTTAATTTTACTTTCTTCTAGTTTATCTTGGCTTTCCTCAAGAGCTTTTTTTAGCTTTTCAATCTCCTTGAATTCATTATCAAGTTTTTCTTCTGAATGAAAATTTGAAACACTTGTATCTCCCATATTTATATTTCTCCATAAAATATTTTTACCGACTGTTTAATATTCGACAGAACTCATCATTTTCCTGCAATTTGAGAAAAATAAAAATCTCTGCAAGATTAATTATCTTGCAGAGATTCTATATGGTGCGCCATCAGGGACTCGAACCCGGGACCCACTGATTAAGAGTCAGTTGCTCTACCAACTGAGCTAATAGCGCATATTTTGTTTTGGTTTGTCCAACGAAATTTATTATATTATATTAATAAACACATGTCAACACTTTTTTAAAATACCCTTATTTTTTCTGGTGCACCCAACAGGAGTCGAACCTGCGACCGTTGGATTCGAAGTCCACCACTCTATCCAGCTGAGCTATGGGTGCACTATAGAACACTAGCCCAAAATCTAAGATTTTGGGCTTTATGTANATATGAATGTTGAGTTAATCAACCCAGTAGCAATGGATGAAGGACTAAGATTCGCTATCAGAGAAGGCGGAAGAACAGTAGGTTCAGGCGTTGTTACTACGATAGTTAAATAGTCAATAAAATATAGGACTGGGTTTCTAGACCTAGTCCTTTTATAAAGTTTTAAATCTCTATGAGGTTAAAAATATTACCAATTCTAAAAATGTTGACATAAATGTTAACATATGATAGATTATTTAAGTAATACACTGTGATAAGTATGCGTTGGCGTTCTTATATAGGTTACGAGCAGGAGGTGTAGATTGTGAGAGTGAAAGTGACATTAGCATGTACAGAGTGCAAGCAAAGAAACTACAATTCAATGAAGAATAAAAAGAATGACCCAGATAGACTTGAAATGAAAAAGTATTGTAAATTCTGCCACAAACATACATCTCATAGAGAGACTAAATAACACAGGTTTATTAATAATAAGGATGTGAATTAAATGGCTGTTAATGGAAATGCTAAAGAGGTAAACTATTCTAAAGAAAATTTCTTTACTAAGGCTTTTAGAGGAATTAAAGCGGAGACTAAAAGAATTACCTGGGCTCCCAAAAAGGAAATTAAAAAAGCACTAGCAGCTACACTAATCTTCTGTGTTATTTATATGGTAATTGTTGGAATATTAGATTTAGGGTTCAGCAACCTCTTCAAGTTGATTTTTAAATAAACTATAAAGGAGGTAGGGACCAAGTAGTAATACTGTCCCTGAAATTATGGCAGAGAGAGCTAGATGGTATGTGGTTCACACATACTCTGGGTATGAGAATAAGGTTAAAGCTAACCTTGAAAAAACCGTTGAAAATAGAAACTTTCATCATTTAATACATGATATACAAGTTCCTATGGAAGAACAGGTTGAAATTAAAGATGGCAAGAAAAAGACTGCCTTGAAAAAGATATTTCCTGGGTATGTTCTTGTTAAGATGATAATGAATGATGACTCCTGGTATATAGTTAGAAATACAAGAGGGGTTACAGGATTTGTTGGTCCAGGATCTAAACCTGTACCGCTTACCGATGAAGAGGTTGAGACTATGGGAGTTCAGGAAAAGCCTATAGAAATTGACCTGGAGGTAGGAGAAACCGTGAAGGTTGTATCTGGTCCACTAGAAAACTTTATGGCGTTGATTCAGGAAGTTAATACTGAAAAACATAAGCTTAAAGGACTAGTTAACATGTTTGGCAGGGAAACACCTGTGGAACTTGATTTTAACCAGGTAGAAAAATTAGATTAGTGCTTAATAAGGCGAGGGATAACCTAAGTCTTAATAAGTGGGAGGACAAAAGTCCGCATTACCACATTATAGGAGGTGTAAACTCATGGCTAAAAAAGTAACAGGAATGATTAAACTTCAACTTCCTGCAGGAAAAGCAACTCCAGCACCACCAGTTGGTCCAGCTCTTGGTCAACACGGTGTAAATATCATGGGATTTTGTAAGGAATTCAATGCAAAGACTGCAAACCAAGCAGGGCTTATAATCCCAGTTGTTATTACAGTATATCAGGACAGAAGCTTTAGCTTTATACTAAAGACTCCTCCAGCAGCAGTTCTATTAAAGAAAGCAGCTGGAATTGAAAGTGGTTCTGGTGTGCCAAATAAGACAAAAGTTGCTAAGGTTTCTAAGGCGAAAGTTAGAGAAATAGCTGAGCTTAAGATGCCAGACTTAAACGCTGCTTCCGTTGAAGCTGCAATGAGCATGATAGCTGGAACAGCTAGAAGCATGGGTATAGTTGTTGAAGAATAATTTTAAATTTAGAGTTTAATATCTACCAGCTTAAACGTAGTTTTACGTTATCGGTGGGAGGTAAAAACCGTTAATACCACAAAGGAGGTTTAGCAAAATGGGAAAGAATTATATAGAAAGTGCTAAACTTGTTGATAAAAATACTCTATACTCTGCAGTAGAAGCGTTAGAGCTTGCTGTTAAGACATCAAAGGCTAAATTTGATGAAACTATAGAGCTTGCTGTAAGACTTGGTGTTGATCCAAGACACGCAGATCAACAAGTTAGAGGAGCTGTTGTACTTCCTCATGGAACTGGTAAATCAGTTAGGGTTTTAGTATTTGCTAAAGGCGACAAAGCTAGAGAAGCTCAAGCTGCAGGTGCTGAATTCGTTGGAGCTGAGGATCTAGTTGATAGAATCCAAAAGGAAAATTGGTTTGACTTTGATGTAGTTGTTGCTACTCCAGATATGATGGGTGTAGTTGGAAGACTTGGTAGAGTACTTGGACCTAAGGGTTTAATGCCAAATCCAAAGTCAGGTACAGTTACATTTGATGTAGCTAAAGCTATAGCTGAAATTAAGGCTGGTAAGGTTGAATATAGAGTTGATAAAACTGCTATAATCCATGTTCCTGTAGGAAAGAAATCCTTCGGAGCTGAAAAACTAGCTGACAACTTCCGTGTAATGATGGAAGCTATAATTAAGGCAAAACCATCAGCTGCTAAAGGTCAATACGTTAAATCAGTATCAGTATCTAGCACAATGGGTCCTGGAATAAAGATCAACCCAGTTAAAGCGCTAGATTAATATTGACTTAAGCTTATAACTTTGATATAATATCACTCGTTGTAAGAATTAAATATGTAAACATTCCGTAGACAGTAGGTGCAGTAGCATAAAGGGACTTCCCAACCTACCGAGGGTTCCAATATAGAATTTTGTTGGTCTCTCCACGTCTGCGGAGGGACTTTTAATTTTATAAAGCAGTTCTAGACTGTGAGGAGGTGGACACACAGTGGGTAACAATTTAGATGTTAAAAAGGCTAAAGTTCTTGAGATAAGAGAAAAAATGGAAAAGGCTCAAGGAATAGTATTTGCAAAATACCAGGGCTTAACTGTTGAAGAAGATACAGAGTTAAGAAAGAAACTTAGAGAAGCAGGAGTAGAGTATAAAGTTTACAAAAACACTTTAACAACTCTAGCCGCAAGAGAACTTGGATTAGAAGGTTTAGTAAGTCATCTAGAAGGTCCTGTATCAGTAGCTTTTGGATATGAGGATGCTACAGCTCCAGCAAGAATACTTAATGACTTCGCTAAAGGACATAAGAAGTTAGAGCTTAAGGCAGGTGTAGTTGAAGGTACAGTTTATGATGCTGCAGGCATTGCTAAACTTGCAACTATTCCATCAAGAGAAGTTCTTATTGCTCAATTACTTGGAAGCTTCAAGGCTCCATTATCAAATCTTGCATACTTATTAAATGCAATCGCTGAAAAGCAAAGTTCAGCTGAATAGTAAATAAAATTAAAAATTTTGGAGGTGCTCTTAAAATGACAAGAGAAGAAATTATTCAAGCTATAAAGAATATGACTGTTTTAGAATTAAACGAGTTAGTAAAGGCATGTGAAGAAGAATTCGGAGTTAGCGCTGCTGCTCCTGTAGCTGTTGCAGGCGGTGCTGCTGCTGCTCCAGCTGCTGAAGAAAAGACTGAGTTTGACGTAGTATTAGCTAGCGCTGGTGCTGAAAAGATTAAAGTTATAAAAGTAGTTAGAGAGTTAACTGGTCTTGGCTTAAAAGAAGCTAAGGAAGTAGTTGACGGAGCTCCTAAGACATTAAAAGAAGGCGTAAGCAAGGACGATGCTGAAGCTATGAAGGCTAAGCTTGCTGAAGTTGGAGCAACTGTAGAAATAAAGTAATTAAATTACTTGTTAGAAAGAGGCACTTTTCTATAAAGTGCCTCTTTTTTAAATATACATGTTGACATAGGGTTCTAGTTATGGTAACATAATTAATTGCATTGATTATAATTCATAAAATAGCAATACTAATATTTATTAGCACTTTATTCATTTTATGAATTATTTTGACATAAATGGTTATACTAATACGATGAATGATAAGAGCGTTTCCAAATGCACAAAGTCCTAGGAGATTTTATGTGCTTTTGGTTATTTTTACTTTAAGCAAGGGGTGATAATCCATGGTACATCCTGTCCAAGTTGGAAAAAGAACAAGAATGAGTTTTTCCAAACTTAAAGAAGTAGCAGATATGCCAAATCTAATCGAGGTTCAGCTAGACTCCTATCAGTGGTTCTTAGATGAAGGACTACAAGAGGTTTTTGATGACATTAACCCGATTACAGACTACACTGGAAATCTTGTACTCGAATTTGTAGGTTATAAGCTTGATTTAGACAATATCAAGTACAGTGTAGAAGAGTGCAAAGAAAGAGATGCAACATATGCAGCACCATTAAAAGTGAAAGTTAGGCTTTTAAACAAAGAAACTGGTGAAGTTAAAGAGCAGGAAGTTTTTATGGGAGACTTCCCACTTATGACCGAGCAGGGTACTTTTGTTATTAATGGAGCAGAAAGAGTCATAGTAAGCCAGCTGGTGAGGTCACCAGGAGTTTATTATAGTTATTCAGTAGATAAGACAGGTAAGAAACTGTATGCTTCTACTGTAATACCTAATAGAGGTGCTTGGCTTGAATACGAAACTGACTCTAACGATGTTATATATGTTAGAATTGACAAAACTAGAAAGCTTCCTATAACTATTTTGGCAAGAGCTATGGGTTATGGAAGTGACACTGAGTTAATCTCAATCTTTGGTGAAGAAGAAAGATTAAAGGCAACCATTGAGAAAGATAGCACAAAGACTAAAGAAGAAGCTTTGCTTGAAATTTATAAAAGATTAAGACCAGGAGAGCCTCCAACTGTAGATAGTGCTATGTCTCTTATAGATTCACTTTTCTTTGATGCAAAAAGATATGATTTATCTAGAGTAGGAAGATATAAGTTTAACAAGAAGCTAGCTCTTCATCTTAGAATAGCAAATCAAATTGCAGCTAAGGATATTGTTCACCCGATTACTGGTGAAATATTAATTGAAAAGGGACAAAAAATAGATAGAGAGAAGGCACTTGAAATTCAAGATGCTGGAATTAACTCTGTTGATATAGTTGTTGAGGACAAAATTGTAAGAGTTATCGGCAATTTCTTTGTTAAATTAAATAAGGTTGTTAATTTTGATGTTTCAGATCTTAATATAAGAGAACTCGTGCATTATCCTACCTTAAAAGAAATTCTTGATAATTACAGTGATGAAAAAACTATAAAAGATGAAATAAAGAAAAATATACATAGATTAATTCCTAAGCACATTGTAAAAGATGATATATTTGCAACCATCAGTTACGAGCTAGGATTAGCGTATGTTATAGGCCATGTTGATGATATAGATCACTTAGGCAACAGAAGGTTGAGATCTGTAGGAGAGTTATTACAGAATCAATTTAGAATTGGTCTTTCAAGAATGGAAAGAGTAGTTAAGGAAAGAATGACTATTCAAGATCAAGAGGTTATAACTCCTCAGGCACTTATTAACATAAGACCAGTTGCTGCAGCCATTAAAGAATTCTTTGGAAGTTCTCAGCTTTCACAATTCATGGACCAGACAAATCCACTTTCAGAGCTTACTCATAAAAGGAGACTTTCAGCATTAGGTCCTGGAGGTTTATCAAGAGAAAGAGCTGGATTTGAAGTTAGAGACGTTCACCATTCTCACTATGGTAGGATGTGTCCTATAGAAACCCCTGAAGGACCCAATATAGGTCTTATAAACTCATTAGCCACTTATGCAAGAGTTAATGAGTATGGTTTTATAGAAAGTCCTTATAGACTTATAGATAAAAAGACAGGGAAGGTAACTAATGAAATAATTTATCTTACCGCTAATGAAGAAGATGAATATCTAGTAGCTCAGTCTAATGAAGTAATTGATGAAGACGGAATATTCGTTGACAGGAGAATAACTGTTAGAGCTCAGGAAGAGGTTATAGTTGTTCCTAGGGAAGATGTTGATCTTATGGATGTTTCGCCAAGACAACTGGTTTCTGTAGCTACAGCTATGATACCATTCCTAGAAAATGATGACGCCAGCCGTGCTCTAATGGGTTCAAACATGCAACGTCAAGCGGTGCCGCTTTTGAGAGCTAGTGCTCCTGTAGTTGGTACAGGTATTGAATTTAAAGCTGCTGTTGATTCAGGAGTTCTCCCTAAGGCTAAAAATGCTGGGGTAGTAACTTATGTAAGTGCAAATGAAGTTAGAGTTAAGAAAGACTCAGATGGAGCTGTTGATACTTATAGATTATTGAAATTTAAGAGATCTAACCAAGGAACTTGTATTAATCAAAAGCCTATAGTAAGTAAAGGCGAAAAAGTTGAGGTTGGAACAGTACTAGCCGATGGACCATCAACTGACTTAGGTGAAATAGCATTAGGAAAGAATATCCGTATAGGTTTTATAACTTGGGAAGGGTATAACTATGAGGATGCTATGCTTATCTCTGAAAGACTTGTGGCAGAAGATGTGTTTACATCCATTCATATTGAGGAATATGAAGCAGAGGCTAGAGATACTAAGCTAGGGCCTGAAGAAATAACAAGAGATATACCAAATGTTGGTGAAGATGCTCTTAAAGATATAGATGAAAGAGGAATAATAAGAATAGGAGCAGAGGTTCGCTCAGGAGATATACTTGTTGGTAAGGTTACTCCAAAGGGTGAAACTGAACTTACTGCCGAAGAAAGACTTCTACGTGCGATCTTTGGTGAGAAAGCAAGAGAAGTTAGAGATACTTCACTTAGAGTTCCACATGGTGAAGCTGGTATAATTGTTGATGTTAAGGTGTTTACAAGGGAAAATGGAGATGAGCTTCCTCCTGGAGTAAATAAATTAGTTAGATGTTATATAGCTCAAAAGAGAAAGATATCTGTCGGAGATAAAATGGCGGGGAGACACGGTAACAAAGGGGTTATTTCAAGGGTTCTGCCAGAAGAAGATATGCCATTCTTACCAGATGGAAGACCACTAGAGATATGCTTAAATCCTCTTGGAGTTCCTTCACGTATGAATATAGGTCAGGTACTTGAAGTTCACTTAGGGTGGGCTGCTGCTAACCTTGGTTGGCACATTGCTACGCCTGTATTTGATGGGGCTACAGAAAGCGATATATTAGAATGTCTTGAAAAGGCAGGCTATGACGCTGATGGAAAGACTGTTCTATATGATGGAAGAACTGGAGAGCCATTTGACAATAGAGTTACTGTTGGATATATGTATATTCTTAAGCTTGCTCACTTAGTCGATGATAAGATACATGCTCGTTCTACAGGACCATACTCATTAGTAACTCAACAACCACTTGGAGGTAAAGCTCAATTTGGTGGTCAGAGATTTGGTGAGATGGAAGTTTGGGCGCTAGAGGCATACGGTGCTGCTTACACACTACAAGAAATCTTGACTGTTAAATCTGATGACGTTGTAGGAAGAGTTAAGACCTATGAAGCCATAGTTAAGGGAGAAAATATCCCTGAACCGGGCGTTCCAGAATCATTTAAGGTTCTTATCAAAGAACTCCAAGCTCTTTGTTTAGATGTAAAAGTTCTTAACGACAACAACCAAGAAGTTAAGCTTAAGGAATCTGTAGAAGAGGAATTAGAAGAGTTAGAAGTTAATATAGAAGGTACAGAGGAATTTGTTCCGCCAGCTCCTAGTGAAGAATTCTTCGAGACAGAAGATGATGTCGAAGAAGAGCCTGAATTGGATTATGATGACCTTCCGCTAGATAGCTTTGATGATGATTTAGAACTAGACGATTTTAATGAAGAACACTAATTATGAAGGGAGGATATACCCTTGTTTGAATTAGATAATTTTGATGCCATACAAATTGGATTGGCTTCACCAGAACAAATTAGAGAATGGTCTAGAGGTGAGGTTAAGAAGCCTGAGACTATTAATTATAGAACATTAAAACCAGAGAGAGATGGCTTATTCTGTGAAAGAATATTTGGGCCTCAAAAAGACTGGGAATGTCACTGCGGAAAGTACAAGAGAGTTAGATATAAGGGTATAGTTTGTGATCGCTGCGGTGTTGAGGTTACTAAAGCTAAAGTTAGACGTGAAAGAATGGGGCATATTGAACTTGCTGCCCCAGTATCACATATTTGGTACTTTAAGGGTATTCCATCTAGAATGGGACTTATTCTAGATATGTCGCCAAGAGCTTTAGAGAAAATACTTTATTTTGCTTCTTATGTTGTTCTAGACCCAAAGGAAACTCCATTATTGAAGAAACAACTCTTAAGCGAAAAAGAGTATAGGGAGTCTGTTGACAAGTATGGAGATGAAGCTTTCGTTGCAGGCATGGGAGCCGAATCTATAAAGGTACTTTTGGCTGAAATAGATTTAGAGTTACTAGCAACTGAGCTTAAAAGAGAGCTTAAGGATGCTAATGGTCAAAAGAGAATAAGAATAATTAGAAGACTTGAAGTTGTTGAGTCCTTCAGAAAGTCTGGTAACAGACCAGAGTGGATGGTTGTCGATGTAGTGCCAGTTATACCTCCAGATTTAAGACCTATGGTTCAATTAGATGGAGGAAGATTTGCTACTTCCGACTTAAATGACTTATATAGAAGAGTTATAAACAGAAACAACAGGTTAAAGAAACTTCTTGACCTAGGTGCGCCTGATATAATCGTTAGAAACGAAAAGAGAATGCTTCAGGAATCTGTTGATGCATTAATAGATAATGGCAGAAGAGGAAGACCTGTAACCGGTCCTGGAAACAGACCACTTAAGTCCCTTTCTGATATGTTAAAAGGTAAGCAGGGAAGATTTAGACAAAACCTTCTTGGTAAGCGTGTTGACTACTCAGGACGTTCTGTTATAGTTGTTGGGCCAGAACTTAAGATGTATCAATGTGGCCTCCCTAAGGAAATGGCTCTTGAATTATTTAAGCCTTTTGTGATGAAAAAACTTGTTGAAAGTGGAGTTGCTCATAACATAAAGAGTGCTAAAAGAATGGTTGAAAGAGTTCAGGCTGAGGTTTGGGATGTATTAGAAGAGGTTATAGAGCATCATCCAGTTCTTCTAAACCGTGCACCTACACTACACAGACTTGGAATTCAGGCCTTCCAGCCAGTTTTAGTTGAAGGAAGAGCTATAAAACTTCATCCGCTTGTATGTTCAGCATATAATGCAGACTTCGATGGAGACCAAATGGCGGTTCACGTTCCACTATCGGTTGAAGCTCAAGCAGAAGCGAGGTTCCTAATGCTTGCAGCAAATAATATTCTTAAACCATCTGATGGTAAGCCTGTAAGTGTTCCTACGCAGGACATGATTCTTGGGTCCTATTACCTAACTATGGAGAAAGAGACTGAAGAAAAGGACATAAGAAAATTCTCATCGCCAGATGAGGTTATTATGGCTTATCAGGTTGGAGAAATAACACTTCATAACAAGATTATGGTTAAGATTACAAAAGTAGTCGATGGTGTAGAGAGAAGTGGCATTATTGAAACTACTCCAGGAAAGCTTATATTTAATGAGTCCATACCACAAGATTTAGGATTCGTTGATAGAAGCCTTCCTGAAAATGAATTTAAGCTAGAAGTGGATTTTCTTGTTAATAAAAAAACATTAAGTAAGATAGTAGATAAATGCTATATGAGACATGGAGCAAGCCAAACATCTATTATGCTTGACAATATAAAGGCCAAGGGATATCACTATTCAACAATAGGAGCTATAACTGTATCAACTTCTGATATGATAGTTCCTAAGGAAAAGAAGACTCTATTAGAAGAAGCAGATGCTGCTGTTGACAAGATAGAAAAAATGTATAGGAGAGGTTTCATATCTGAGGAAGAAAGGTATGAAAGAGTTATAGAAAAGTGGACTAAGACTACAGAAGATGTTGCTGACGCGCTAATGGATAGCTTGGATAAGTTTAATCCAATATTTATGATGGCAGACTCTGGGGCGAGAGGTTCTAAGAGTCAGATTAAGCAGCTTGCTGGTATGAGAGGTCTTATGGCCAATCCTTCAGGAAAAATTATCGAACTTCCGATAAGAGCATCCTTTAGAGAAGGTCTAGACGTTCTTCAATACTTTATATCAACACACGGTGCTAGAAAGGGTAATGCCGATACAGCGCTTAAAACAGCAGACTCTGGATACTTAACAAGAAGACTTGTTGATGTAAGTCAGGACGTTATAGTAAGAAGTGAAGACTGTGGAGCTACTGAAGGATATGAAGTAAGTGAAATCAGAGAAGGTAATGAAATTATCGAGTCTTTGGACGAAAGATTGACAGGTAGGTATAGTGCTGAGGACATAATTCACCCTGAAACTGGTGAAGTTATTGTTCCGAAAGATACTTATATGGATGCATTTACAGCTGAAAAGGTTGGAAAGTCAGGAATTAAGAAAGTTAATATCAGATCTGTATTTACATGCAAAGCTAAGTTTGGTGTGTGTGCTAAATGTTATGGTATGAATATGGCTACTGCAGAGAAGATAAATAATGGTGAAGCCGTAGGTATCATAGCTGCTCAATCAATCGGTGAGCCAGGTACTCAGCTTACGATGAGAACCTTCCACACTGGCGGTGTTGCTGGTGCTGACATAACACAAGGTCTTCCTAGAGTTGAAGAATTATTTGAAGCTAGAAAACCAAAGGGACTTGCAATAGTAAGCGAAGTTGCAGGCACTATAAGAATTGAAGAAACAAAGAAAAAGAGAATAGTTTATGTAACTACTGAAGCAGGAGAAGAACATAGCTATGACATACCATTTGGCTCTAGATTAAGAGTTAATAATGGTGATGTTATAGGTGCTGGAGATGAAATCACTGAAGGTTCTGTAAATCCACATGATGTTCTTAGAATAAAGGGCGTTCTAGGAGTTAAGAACTATCTGCTTTCAGAAGTTCAAAAAGTTTATAGACTACAGGGTGTTGACATTAACGATAAGCACTTAGAAGTAGTAGTTAAACAAATGACTAGAAAGATTAAGGTAGAAGATTCAGGAGATACTGATTTACTTCCAGGAACATTAATAGATATGTTTGACTACGAGGAAGAAAACACTAGGGTTGAAGCTTTTGGTGGAAAGCCTGCTATTGGTAGTGTAGCTTTATTAGGTATAACTAAAGCGGCACTTGCAACAGATTCTTTCTTGTCTGCTGCTTCTTTCCAAGAGACTACAAGAGTGCTTACAGATGCTGCTATTAAAGGTAAAATTGACCCACTTGTTGGTCTTAAAGAAAATGTTCTTATTGGTAAGCTAATACCTGCAGGTACTGGTATGACAAGATATAGATCAATAAAGATTAATACTGAAAATGAAGAGCTAGGTAAAGAAACAGCTGTAGAAGTTTAAACTTTGAATTAAGTTTGTTGACATAATACAGCTTAAATGATAAAATACAATTTGTGTGATTTCTTAGGGATATAGGTTTAAAACTTATATCCCTGTGAAATTGTTTTAGGGGGTTGCACTATGGTAGAACGGCTAGTAGGTAAAAAGGTTGTTGGAATAAAACAAAGTATAAAGGCCATAAAAAATGGTGAAGCTAAAGCATTATATACAGCATTGGATGCAGATGCAAAGCTAATTGAACCTGTAGTAGAACTAGCAAAAGAGAATTCCCTAGAGATTCACTATATTAAAACTATGAAAGAATTAGGCAGGCTTTGCGGTATAGATGTTGGAGCTGCAACAGCAATACTGCTTAAGGATTAAATTTAGTCAAAAACAAAATTTATATAGCACAAATTAAAGAGGAGGTGTAAGTATGCCAACAATTAGCCAATTAGTAAGAAAAGGCAGAAAAGACGTTGCAGAAAAATCAAAGTCACCTGCATTAACATCATCACCACAAAGAAGAGGTGTGTGTACAGTAGTTAAGACTACAACTCCAAAGAAGCCTAACTCAGCGCTTAGAAAAATCGCAAAAGTTAGACTTACTAACGGATATGAAGTTCTTGCTTATATCCCAGGAGTAGGACACAACCTACAAGAACACAGCGTTGTTCTTATAAGAGGTGGTAGAGTTAAGGACCTACCTGGTGTTAGATACCATATTGTCAGAGGAGCATTAGACTCAGCTGGAGTAGCTAACAGATTACAAAGTAGATCCAAGTATGGTGCAAAGAGACCAAAGGCTAAGAAGTAGTCTCTTAAACCAAACGGTGCAAAGTCTTCAGCATTTATTTATAAATATTAAATTATGAAGTACAGAGCACTTGTCGGTAGTTAGTACCGAGTACCGATGAACTTAAATATTAAATGTTAAGGAGGGAAGTAAAGTGCCAAGAAAAGGATATATAGCTAAAAGAGATGTATTACCAGATCCAATATATAATAGCAAGGTTGTAACTAAGCTTATAAACAGCATAATGGTAGATGGTAAAAGAGGAGTAGCTCAAAAGGTTGCTTATGATGCTTTTGCTTTAATGGCTGAAAGAACAGGAAAAGATGCCTTAGAGGTTTTCGAAGCAGCAATGAACAACATAATGCCATTACTTGAGGTAAAGGCTAGAAGAATAGGTGGAGCTACTTATCAGGTTCCAATGGAAGTTAGACCAGACAGAAGACAAACTCTAGGGATAAGACATTTACTTGATGCAACTAAAAAAAGAGGCGAAAAGTATATGTACCTTAAATTAGCTGGTGAGCTAATGGATGCTGCTAACAACACAGGAGCAGCAGTTAAGAAGAGAGAAGATATGCATAAAATGGCTGAAGCGAATAAAGCTTTTGCTCATTACAGATATTAATATAGAAACTGTTTTGGCTTTTGCCAAAACAGTTTTATAAAATCTAGACTATGAATAAAGTATGAACATCGAGAGGAGGAAAAAGCGTGGCTAGACAGTTTCCATTAGAAAAGTTTAGAAACATAGGTATTATGGCGCATATAGACGCAGGTAAGACCACAACAACTGAACGTATACTGTTCTATACTGGTAAAACGCACAAAATAGGTGAAGTTCATGAAGGCGCAGCAACAATGGACTGGATGGTGCAGGAGCAAGAAAGAGGTATAACAATTACATCTGCTGCTACTACTGCACAATGGAAAGGTCATGCAATAAACGTTATTGATACACCTGGACACGTAGACTTTACAGTTGAGGTTGAGAGATCTCTAAGAGTACTTGACGGGGCTGTTACAGTACTTGATGCAAAGAGTGGTGTTGAACCACAGACTGAAACAGTATGGAGACAGGCTGACAAATATGGTGTACCAAGAATGGTTTATGTAAATAAGATGGATGCAACAGGAGCTGATTTTTTCCGTTGTGTGCAAACATTAAGAGACAGACTAAAGGCTAATGCAGTTCCAATTCAAATACCAGTAGGTCAGGAAAGCGGATTTGTTGGTATGGTTGACCTTATAAGAAATATAGCTATACTACATAAGAATGACCTTGGAACTGAAATAGAGGAAGTTGAAATCCCAGCTAATCTAAAGGATCAAGCTGAAGAATATAGAGCAACTATGGTAGAAGCAATTGCTGATACTGATGAAGAGTTAATGATGAAGTATCTTGAGGCAGAAGAAATAACAGAAGAAGAACTTCATGCTGCATTAAGAAATGCAGTAATAGCTAATAAGATAGTGCCAGTTATTTGTGGATCTTCATATAAGAACAAAGGTGTTCAAGAGATGCTTGACGCAGTTGTAGCATATATGCCATCACCACTAGATGTACCTGCTATAAAGGGTGTAAATCCTGATAATGGTACAGAGGATGAAAGACCATCAGATGATGATGCTCCTATGGCAGCTCTTGCATTCAAGATTGCAACTGATCCGTTTGTTGGAAGACTTGCATTTACAAGAGTATATTCAGGTGTCATGGTAAGTGGTACTTATGTTCTTAACTCTACAAAGGGAAAGAAAGAAAGAATAGGAAGACTTGTTAAAATGCATGCTAACCATAGGGAAGAAGTAGAAGAGTTACGTGCAGGAGATTTAGGAGCTGTTGTTGGGTTAAAAGATACTACAACTGGAGATACTCTATGCGTAGAAACTCATCCAATAATACTTGAAAGAATGGAATTCCCAGAGCCAGTTATAAGAGTTGCTATAGAGCCAAAGACAAAGGCGAGTCAAGAAAAAATGGGAATTGCCCTTAATAAACTAGCTGAGGAAGATCCAACATTTAAAACATATACAGATATAGAAACTGGTCAAACAATTATTGCAGGTATGGGCGAACTACACCTTGAAATAATTGTTGACAGACTTACAAGAGAATTTAAGGTTGAGTGTAACGTTGGTGCTCCACAAGTTGCTTACAAAGAAACTATACGTAAACCTGTTAAGGCTGAAGGTAAGTTTGTTAGACAGTCTGGTGGTCGTGGTCAATACGGACATTGTTGGATAGAAATGATACCAACAGAAGGTGAATATGTATTTGAAAATGCTATTGTTGGGGGAGCGATTCCAAAGGAATATATTTCTCCAATCGATGCAGGTATAAGAGAAGCTTCACAAAGCGGTATTCTTGGCGGATATGAAGTTATGAACTTCAAAGTTAAGCTTTTTGATGGATCATACCACGATGTTGACTCTTCAGAAATGGCGTTTAAGATTGCAGGTTCTATGGCGTTTAAGAACGCCATGGCTAAAGCTGATCCAGTCCTTCTTGAGCCAATGATGAAGGTTGAAGTAACAGTTCCAGAAGAATATATGGGAGATGTTATGGGAGACCTTAACTCCAGAAGAGGAAGAATTGAAGGTATGGAAGCAAGAGCAGGTGCTCAAGTTATAAGAGCATTCGTTCCACTTTCAGAAATGTTTGGATATGCAACTACTCTTAGATCAAGAACTCAGGGTAGAGGAGTTTATGCTATGGAATTTGACCATTATGAAGACACTCCAAAAAGCATTCAAGAACAGGTTATAGGAAGTAAAAAATAATTACTAAATTTAAGCAGAGGCTACTTTATTAGCTTTTGCTTAAATACATATATTTAAATCAATAATATAATTATGTGTTAATAGNCGATATCCCTGTATAATGGGGTAGACGATGGGACTCGAACCCACAACAGCCGGAACCACAATCCGGTGCTCTGCCATTGAACTACGTCTACCATGTGGTGCGACATCAGGGATTCGAACCCGGGACCCACTGATTAAGAGTCAGTTGCTCTACCAACTGAGCTAATATCGCACATTTATTGGTGTGACTTAAGGGATTCGAACCCCTGGCCTACTGCTTAGAAGGCAGTTGCTCTATCCAACTGAGCTAAAGTCACACATTGGAGCGGGTGATGGGAATCGAACCCACACGACCAGCTTGGAAGGCTGGGATTCTACCATTGAACTACACCCGCATTTTATGGAGCGGAAGACGGGATTCGAACCCGCAACCTTCACCTTGGCAAGGTGACACTCTACCGTTGAGTCACTTCCGCAAATTGGTGCAGATGAAGGGAGTCGAACCCCCACGCCGTAGGCGCTAGATCCTAAGTCTAGTGCGTCTGCCAGTTCCGCCACATCTGCATCTATTTTATTTTGGTGGCTCACCGGGGAATCGAACCCCGGACACCATGATTAAAAGTCATGTGCTCTACCGACTGAGCTAGTGAACCATCTGGCAGGGATAGCAGGATTCGAACCTACGAATACCAGAGTCAAAGTCTGGTGCCTTACCGCTTGGCGATATCCCTGTATAATGGGGTAGACGATGGGACTCGAACCCACAACAGCCGGAACCACAATCCGGTGCTCTGCCATTGAACTACGTCTACCATGTGGTGTGACTTAAGGGATTCGAACCCCTGACCTACTGCTTAGAAGGCAGTTGCTCTATCCAACTGAGCTAAAATCACACATGGAGCGGGTGATGGGAATCGAACCCACACGACCAGCTTGGAAGGCTGGGATTCTACCATTGAACTACACCCGCAGGACAAAATAAAAAAGCTATTACTAACTTTTGATGGTCGGGGTGACAGGGATTGAACCTGCGACCTCATGCTCCCAAAGCACGCGCGCTCCCATCTGCGCCACACCCCGATATGGTGCACCATCAGGGACTCGAACCCGGGACCCACTGATTAAGAGTCAGTTGCTCTACCAACTGAGCTAATGGTGCATATTATTGGTGTGACTTAAGGGATTCGAACCCCTGGCCTACTGCTTAGAAGGCAGTTGCTCTATCCAACTGAGCTAAAGTCACACATTGGAGCGGGTGATGGGAATCGAACCCACACGACCAGCTTGGAAGGCTGGGATTCTACCATTGAACTACACCCGCATTTTATGGAGCGGAAGACGGGATTCGAACCCGCAACCTTCACCTTGGCAAGGTGACACTCTACCGTTGAGTCACTTCCGCAAATTGGTGCAGATGAAGGGAGTCGAACCCCCACGCCGTAGGCGCTAGATCCTAAGTCTAGTGCGTCTGCCAGTTCCGCCACATCTGCATCTATTTTATTTTGGTGGCTCACCGGGGAATCGAACCCCGGACACCATGATTAAAAGTCATGTGCTCTACCGACTGAGCTAGTGAACCATCTGGCAGGGATAGCAGGATTCGAACCTACGAATACCAGAGTCAAAGTCTGGTGCCTTACCGCTTGGCGATATCCCTGTATAATGGGGTAGACGATGGGACTCGAACCCACAACAGCCGGAACCACAATCCGGTGCTCTGCCATTGAACTACGTCTACCATGTGGTG
>NZ_JAMOFV010000005.1 GCF_023656515.1 Clostridium swellfunianum | reverse complement strand
AGGAGGAACAAAGAAATGTCAAAGGCAAAATTTGAAAGAAATAAGCCACACGTAAACATTGGAACAATAGGACACGTAGACCACGGAAAGACAACATTAACAGCAGCTATTACAACAGTATTAGCAAATAAAGGATATGCAGAAGCGTTCAAGTATGACGAAATAGATAAGGCACCAGAAGAGAAAGAAAGAGGAATCACAATCAACACAGCGCACGTTGAGTATCAAACAGATAACAGACACTATGCGCACGTTGACTGTCCAGGACACGCTGACTATGTAAAGAACATGATAACAGGAGCAGCGCAAATGGACGGAGCAATACTAGTTTGTTCAGCAGCAGATGGACCAATGCCTCAAACAAGAGAGCACATACTTCTAGCATCAAGAGTAGGAGTTGACTACATAGTAGTGTTCCTAAACAAGGCAGATATGGTAGATGATCCAGAATTACTAGAATTAGTTGAAATGGAAGTAAGAGAGCTATTAAGCGAGTATAAATTCCCAGGAGACGATATACCAGTAATAACAGGATCAGCATTAAAGGCATTAGAGAACCCAACAGATCCAGAAGCAACAAAATGTATAATGGACCTAATGGATGCAGTAGATAGCTATATCCCAACACCAGAAAGAGCAACAGATAAGCCATTCTTAATGCCAGTAGAAGATGTATTTACAATCACTGGTAGAGGAACAGTTGCAACTGGAAGAGTTGAAAGAGGAATACTAAAGGTTGGAGACGAAATCGAAGTAGTAGGATTAACCGAAGAGAGAAAGAAGACAGTATGTACAGGAGTAGAAATGTTCAGAAAGCTTCTTGATCAAGCAATGGCAGGGGATAACATAGGAGCACTATTAAGAGGTATCCAAAGAACAGAAATCGAAAGAGGTCAAGTTCTAGCAAAGCCAGGAAGCGTTAACCCACACGCAAAATTTGTAGGTCAAGTATACGTACTTAAAAAAGAAGAAGGCGGAAGACATACACCATTCTTTGATGGATACAGACCACAATTCTATTTCAGAACAACAGACGTTACAGGATCAATCAAACTTCCAGATGGAATGGAAATGGTTATGCCTGGAGACCACATAGATATGAATGTTGAGTTAATCAACCCAGTAGCAATGGATGAAGGACTAAGATTCGCTATCAGAGAAGGCGGAAGAACAGTAGGTTCAGGCGTTGTTACTACAATAGTTAAATAGTTTTAACAATTATGCAGATGATTGTTATCTGCGATAGTATAAAAAATTAGTGTACATTAATAAAGTAAGTATACTTACATTGAAAAGGAAGGGGACGCCCTTCCTTTTTTATTATTTTTGATGAAACTTATAATGAAAATGTGGAATTTGATTATTTGAGATATTATTTTCTGTAAGTGTAGTTTAAAGAGGCTGCTAAACTTAAAATTAATGATTCTAGAATTTCTAATATTTTATAGGGTTCTTTAAGTATTTGTCTATAGATACCTGCAGTACATCCAACGATTAATGAAGCAATCCCCAGATGTTTTGATGCTTTTTTTCAGGAATGTCCGAATAAAATGGCCAAAGAGAGTCGGTTTCACTAAACATAAATAAAAATAGACTTAATGTAATTATGTTTATTTGAAATAAAATAATTATCCTAGATGATAATCCTGTAATTATATTCATTGTGCTCGTAATATTTATTATAGCTTTATTTTATATATCTTAATTTAAATATCTTTGTACTATAGCTTTAGTAAATATAGTCAAAACATAGAGCATATCGGAGGAAGAGTTACATATAGTGGAAGGTACTATAGCTGCGAACAATATAATGGCAATAATAGAAGGTGAATAGTTAAAAATCACTGTAGAAAGTAAAATTTCAGGCTGAATTTTTGGGAATGAAACAAAAGCTACAATACAGATAATAGCAGGTATAAGGGAAAATAACGACAAGAATATATCACAGATAAAATTTATAATATATTGCAGTATTAGACTGAGAATAGTTAAAAAGCCCATTTTTGCTGATGGAATTTTATTAACAAAAGTAGCAAACCCAGCTTACATAACAGCAAAATTCAAAGAGATTAGTAAGCAAAAAAATAACTGACCTTTAAAATAAGTCAGTGAAAGCATCAGCCTATTGACTTACCATAACAGTATATACAACAGTAAGTAGGCCTAGCCTATATTATATTAATTCAATAAATATTGAAATAATAGTACCAGAAGCTAGAGTCTGAGAAATTGTTAAACAAAATAGAGATAGTATATTTAATACGGATGTTATAATATAGTTGACAGAACAAAATTTTCTGCCCCTCACTCTTCCTAATTTAGCAGCAAAGATAGAAATAGGTATAATTCCAGTGGGGGATGCTAGTATATACTAAACAGCTGATATGAATTACTTACCATAGAATTTCTAGCAAGACCAAAAATGCTTACTCCACCAATAATCATTTTAATCCTCCTTATAGTTATTTCTTGAATAACTATTTATCATATTTACTAACATTTACATAAAGTTATTGATAGAATGTAAGGTAAAATTACTAAGGTATATAAAATAAAATTATTTTATATACCTGTATGTTTACACATACTATTGCTAAGTAAACATGAATACTTTGCCTAGTGTATCAATATGGGAATTGATGAGTAATTAAGAGAAAAGTAAAGAATAATAAGAATAAGTTAAGAAATTTAGTAATTTTAATTTAAGTAAAATAGCAATATGTGTTATTATAAAACACGTCGCTAAATCAAGTGACAAATTAATTGTAGGTTTTGATAATAACTTTAAAAGATTAAAAAAATGCAAAAAAGCTATTGACAAACCCTAACTGAAATGATAAGATATAAAAGCTGTCAGATGACGGCAAACAAATTGGTCTTTGAAAATTAAACAGAGAATATAAAGGTAAATGACCAGCAATTCTTTTGAAGTTGAAAAACTTCTAAAAACAAGTAAGCGATGAGCTTAAAAGATTCAAACTTTTAAATTGAGAGTTTGATCCTGGCTCAGGACGAACGCTGGCGGCGTGCCTAACACATGCAAGTCGAGCGGGGAACTTCGGTTCCCAGCGGCGGACGGGTGAGTAACACGTGGGTAACCTGCCTTGTAGAGGGGGATAGCCTTCCGAAAGGAAGATTAATACCGCATAACATACATGCTTCGCATGAAGAATGTATCAAAGGAGCAATCCGCTACAAGATGGACCCGCGGCGCATTAGCTAGTTGGTGAGGTAACGGCTCACCAAGGCGACGATGCGTAGCCGGCCTGAGAGGGTGAACGGCCACATTGGAACTGAGACACGGTCCAGACTCCTACGGGAGGCAGCAGTGGGGAATATTGCACAATGGGCGAAAGCCTGATGCAGCAACGCCGCGTGAGTGAAGAAGGCCTTCGGGTTGTAAAGCTCTGTCTTCTGGGACGATAATGACGGTACCAGAGGAGGAAGCCACGGCTAACTACGTGCCAGCAGCCGCGGTAATACGTAGGTGGCAAGCGTTGTCCGGATTTACTGGGCGTAAAGGATGCGTAGGCGGATGCTTAAGTCAGATGTGAAAATCCCGAGCTTAACTTGGGAACTGCATTTGAAACTGGGTATCTAGAGTGCGGGAGAGGAAAGTGGAATTCCTAGTGTAGCGGTGAAATGCGTAGAGATTAGGAAGAACACCAGTGGCGAAGGCGACTTTCTGGACCGTAACTGACGCTGAGGCATGAAAGCGTGGGGAGCAAACAGGATTAGATACCCTGGTAGTCCACGCCGTAAACGATGAATACTAGGTGTGGGGGTTATCATGACCTCCGTGCCGCAGTTAACACAATAAGTATTCCGCCTGGGGAGTACGATCGCAAGATTAAAACTCAAAGGAATTGACGGGGGCCCGCACAAGCAGCGGAGCATGTGGTTTAATTCGAAGCAACGCGAAGAACCTTACCTAGACTTGACATCTCCTGAATTACCGGTAATGCGGGAAGCCCTTCGGGGCAGGAAGACAGGTGGTGCATGGTTGTCGTCAGCTCGTGTCGTGAGATGTTGGGTTAAGTCCCGCAACGAGCGCAACCCTTGTCGTTAGTTGCTACCATTAAGTTGAGCACTCTAGCGAGACTGCCGCGGTTAACGCGGAGGAAGGTGGGGATGACGTCAAATCATCATGCCCCTTATGTCTAGGGCTACACACGTGCTACAATGGTCGGTACAATGAGACGCAATACCGCGAGGTGGAGCAAAACTTATAAAACCGATCCCAGTTCGGATTGCAGGCTGCAACTCGCCTGCATGAAGCCGGAGTTGCTAGTAATCGCGAATCAGAATGTCGCGGTGAATACGTTCCCGGGCCTTGTACACACCGCCCGTCACACCATGAGAGTTGCCAACACCCGAAGTCCGTGAGCTAACCGTATGGAGGCAGCGGCCGAAGGTGGGGGTAGCGATTGGGGTGAAGTCGTAACAAGGTAGCCGTAGGAGAACCTGCGGCTGGATCACCTCCTTTCTATGGAGAAATCCAGATTGTTCATTGAACAACTGGTAGCTGGAAATCCTTAAATCTCTGTTTAATTTTGAGAGACCAATAGTCGAAAGACTGTAGGTAAATCTCAATTGTTCTTTGAAAATTGCACAGATTAAACAATTAATAAATTGTTATACTCAAACTAACTACTATATAGTAATTAAAAGGGTATACAATTTCGCGAATGAAGTAATGATTACTCGCGTTTTAATTACTTCATAAATAAAAGTCTTAAGTTTAGTGATAGATTTAAGCATGTTCTAAAAGTGCAAC
>NZ_JAMOFV010000004.1 GCF_023656515.1 Clostridium swellfunianum | reverse complement strand
ATGTCTTTTATGGAGAGCTCTACATAAGAGGCATTATGTAGAGTCACACATTATGTGGAGTAAACTACATGTTTCCTGAATTTATCTTATTTTTATCATAAAACACTCACCATAATATGGCAATACTTATCTTATCTATAAAAAGAAAGGATGAGTATTATTTTGGATAACTTACAATCTATCAGCAATGCAATTAACTCGGTTGTAAAAATAATGGCAGAACGCGAATATGCCATTTCCACCATCAAAAATCATCGAGGTGTACTTAACAGCCTCCTAAAGTTCATGAAGGAAAAAAACATCACAAAATTAACAGAAGAGGTTGGAATGGATTATATTAAGTGTAAAACTGGCACTAAACTCCAGGGATTCTGGGGGTCTTCCGACCGTAAAACAGGTAGGGTGATGAAACCTGTTCAAAATCTTCTAATCTTTATGGAAACTGGCGAACTATCCTTCTTTATTCGATCACATATACAACCATTTATTTGTCCACCTGGCTTTGAGAAAGAATATAAGCAGTTTCAACAAGAATATCAAGAACGTAATTATGCAGATGCAACTATAGTATGTAACAATAACATAATACATAAACTTCTCACTTTCCTTGATGAAAAAGGTATATCTAATTCAGGCAAGATCACATCAGTTCTTATTTCTAAGTTTTTAGCTAACTATGAAGAATCAAAACCAAAGTATGTAGCCACTGTTGTATATGTGTTGCGTAACTATTTATCTTTCCTGAAGGAAGCAGGATTTATAAAAATAGATATTGCCTCATCTTTACCGCATATAAGAATCCTACGGAATGCCTTTATTCCTTACTCATGGAAAACAGAAGATGTAAAAAAACTATTGTCCATTATTGATAGGGGAGACCCGAAGGGTAAGCGTGACTTTGCAATACTGCTTCTCATTGTTCGTCTTGGTTTAAGAGTTAGTGACATCCGCAGGATGCAGCTTTCCAATTTGAATTGGAGTCGTAAGACAATCAGTATTATAATGCAAAAAACCTGTAAAGCAATAGAGTTGCCGATTCTAGATGATATAGGTTGGGCGCTCATTGATTATCTTAAGAATGGCCGCCCTAGAACAGCGAGTAACAGGATATTTGTCAGACATAGAGCTCCTTTTGATGCCTTCGGCGAAAACGAGTGTTTTCAAAGAGAACTGCGCCGCTACATGGAGGCAGCGGGGATTAATATTCCATCTGGTGTCATTTGTGGTATGCATTCACTAAGAAGCACCTTAGCCAAAAATATGCTTGAAGCGAAAGCTCCTTTGTCAGTAATTTCAGAAACACTGGGCCATCAGAGTATAAACACAACCAGTATCTACATTAAGATAGATATTGAAGGGCTGAGAAAATGTGCCTTAGATCCGGAGGAGGTGTTCCAGTAATGAAAGAAAAATACCAATGGCAAAGCGATATCTCCGATATGCTTATATCTTATCTTAAGGAGAAACGAATGACAGGATTTCGATTTAACCAACAGGAACACTATTTGAAAAGATTCGATGAATACTACTCCAGAAATGGTTACTCAGGCTCACGCCTGACAAAACCCATGCTGAATGAATTTATTTATTCAGCTGTAGAACGTCCATCTAGCTACTACTTGAAAGAACGGCTCATGCACGATTTTGCCTTGTTCCTTACGAAGAATGGATTTCATGAAGTTTATGTGCCTGAAATCAAGTCAGCACCACAGAATCAAGGCACTCACGTACCGTATATATTTACTGAAGAAGAAATGGCACAAATCTTCCATACAATTGACTCTTGGAAGGATTCATTTTATACCAATAGGAGTATTATTGACCCTGTATTCTTTCGACTTCTTTATGGAACTGGCATGAGAATTTCTGAAGCATTAAACCTCCTCATAAGTGATTTCAGTCCTACCGAAGGTATTTTGACTATATATCACGCTAAAAATAATAAAGACCGTATAATCCCTCTTTCTCCCAGCCTAACGGAACGCATCATTGAGCTTAAGGAGAAAATCCATAGATATTCTAATGATAGTGCTTATCTATTTACTACAAAGAACAATAAAAGAATTGATCAGAGCACAATGTACCGTCGCTTTCGCGACTATCTGCAGAATGCAGGTATATCACACACAGATGCAGGACCTAGAGTACATGATTTGAGACATAATTTTGCTGTAAAGTGCCTCAAAGGCTGGGTTCTTTCAGGTGAGGAATTGACCAATCTCCTTCCATATCTTGCAGCATATATGGGGCATTCAGATTTTAGAGGTACACAATATTATCTTAGGCTAACTGCTGATCTGTATCCTAATATCATTAATCGAGTTGAAGCAGACTTTGGTTACGTTATACCGCTAGGTGGTGAGTTTGATGAATAATGCTGATTTTCCAAGATATCTTTCATACTTTTTATCAAAATACCTTCCTGGACAGAAAAATGCGAGTGTACATACTATATCATCGTATCGCGATACTTTTAAACTCTTCTTGGTATTCTGCACAACAAAAAGGTCGATGAGACCTGAGACAATAAGCATGAATCAACTGACAAAGGAACTTGTTGTGGAATATCTTCAATGGCTTGAAGAAAAAAGAGAATGTTCAATTTCAACACGTAACCATAGACTAGCTGTACTACATTCATTTTTTCAATATGTACAAAAGGAAGTTCCTGAAAACTTATTTGAAATACAAAAAATCCTTTCTATTCCAAACAAGAAAAGTCAGAAAGGGTTAGTCCAGTACCTAACGGGTACTGAAATAAGAATTCTGCTACAGCAGCCTGACTCATCTACTTACGAAGGATTTCGGGATATGGTGCTTCTATCAGTTTTGTACGATACTGGTGCAAGAGTTCAAGAACTCACAGAAATTAGGATTAAAGATATACGGCTTTCTGATCCCTCAGTAATTACCTTGCACGGTAAGGGCAATAAGATTCGTCAGGTTCCTTTAATGGGCGGGACATCAGAACTACTTGAAAAATACCTTAAAATAAAAAAGTATCATTTTGGGCTTGCAAAGACAGATAATTACCTTTTCACAAATCAAAAGAACCAGAAGCTATCTAGATGGGGAGTTTCCTATATTTTAAATAAGTATGTGGAGATGGCAAGGGAAAAATCTTTATTTAAAGTTAATTTTCATATAACTCCTCACGTGCTCCGTCATGCAAAAGCCATGCACTTGCTTCAATCAGGAGTAAATCTCATATATATACGTGATTTTCTTGGGCATGCAGATTGCTCTACAACAGAGATATACGCGAGAGCGGACAGTGAAATGAAAAGAAAGGCTATTGAAAATGCATATGTTGATTTAGTCCCCGATGAAATTCCAAGATGGGAGGAAGATGGAGATCTAATGAAGTGGTTGAATGGCTTATGCGAATAGAATAGCTTTTAAGTATTATGGTGAGTGATTTTAGTGTAATCACCTTAAAATACATGAAAAACACTATGTACTCCCCATAATATTTGACTCTACATAATGTCT
>NZ_JAMOFV010000003.1 GCF_023656515.1 Clostridium swellfunianum | reverse complement strand
CGCTTACTTATTTTTAGAAGTTTTTCAACTTCAAAAGAATTGCTGGTCATTTACCTTTATATTCTCTGTTTAATTTTCAAAGACCAATTTATTCGCCGTCATCCGACAGCTTTTATATCTTATCATGCTGAATTTGTTTTGTCAACAAAATTTTAAATTTTGTTATTTACATGATAACCTCATGTGTCATTCAGCAACGAAAATTATTTTATCATATTTATTTGTTATCACACATTCTTTAATACTCTTTAATTAACATTAGAATTTATTTTCTCTTATTTTCTTTAATTTTCTCTATATAACGTCTAGTGATACGCCTGGATAAGTATATTGTATACTAAAAAAATAAGAGCTGATTTTCAACTCTTATTTTTAACAATTATTAAACTAAAATAATCCCTTTAACATTAACAAAAAACCAAATATGGCCAAAGGAATACCAACTATAGCTCCTATAAAAGTCATAGTTATAACTACACCTAAAATCATCAGCACTAATCCTATAATCGAAGCTACAATTTTTCCAGTCAATCTTATTATAGAAGCAACTAAATCGATAATTAATTCAAACGGCCAAAAAATCCACCGCATATAAAACTCCTTAACAATTATTATATCTTTAATTTTATACTCTTAATCACAGTATTTCAATTAAAGAATAATGAATTTCACAATACAAATTGAAATAGTTATTTCAAATGTATGTTTACTTCAGTGAGTGCTATAGAATAAAAATAAAAAAACAGCCCTCACGGACTGTTCTATTTGGTGGAGATATAGGGATTCGAACCCTAGACCCCCTGCGTGCAAGGCAGGTGCTCTCCCAACTGAGCTATACCCCCATATGGTGGACCTTCAGGGACTCGAACCCCGGACCAACCGGTTATGAGCCGGTTGCTCTAACCAACTGAGCTAAAGATCCATTGTGAACCTGGCAACGTCCTACTCTTCCACTCAGTCTCCCGAGCAGTACCATCGGCGCTGAGAAGCTTAACCATCGTGTTCGGTATGGGAACGGGTGTAACCTTCTCGCCATCATCACCAGATATAAAAACTCTTATAAACTTCGCATATCTTCGTCAAGCTACTCACTGCGGTACTCATTTACATGATTAGTAAACTCCGTTTCCTCGTTCGTGCTTTCCTTGATCTGCTCGTTTCTAATAATTTTTAAGAACAATTTTTTGTTCTTTCAAAATTGCACAGATTAAAATATATTTGGTCAAGCCCTCGACCTATTAGTATCAGTCAGCTAAATATGTTACCACACTTACACCTCTGACCTATCAACCTTGTGTTCTTCAAGGGGTCTTACTAGCTTACGCTATGAGAAGTCTTATCTTGAGGTGGGCTTCACGCTTAGATGCTTTCAGCGTTTATCCCGTCCTAACATAGCTACCCAGCCGTGCCACTGGCGTGACAACTGGTGCACCAGAGGTTAGTCCATCCCGGTCCTCTCGTACTAAGGACAGCTCCTCTCAAACTTCTTGCGCCCGCGACGGATAGGGACCGAACTGTCTCACGACGTTCTGAACCCAGCTCGCGTGCCGCTTTAATGGGCGAACAGCCCAACCCTTGGGACCTACTTCAGCCCCAGGATGCGACGAGCCGACATCGAGGTGCCAAACCTCCCCGTCGATGTGGACTCTTGGGGGAGATCAGCCTGTTATCCCCGAGGTAGCTTTTATCCGTTGAGCGATGGCCCTCCCACGAGGAACCACCGGATCACTAAGTCCTACTTTCGTACCTGCTCCACTTGTAAGTGTCGCAGTCAGGCTCCCTTCTGCCTTTACACTCTTCGAGCGATTTCCAACCGCTCTGAGGGAACCTTTGAGCGCCTCCGTTACATTTTAGGAGGCGACCGCCCCAGTCAAACTGCCCACCTAACAATGTCCTGTGACCAGATTCATGGCCGCCAGTTAGAAACTCAGTACTGTCAGGGTGGTATCCCAAGGATGACTCCGCAGGGCCTAACGACCCTGTTTCCCAGTCTCCCACCTATCCTGTACAGACAATACCGAATCTCAATGCTAAGCTACAGTAAAGCTCTACGGGGTCTTTCCGTCCAATCGCGGGTAGCGAGCATCTTCACTCGCAATACAATTTCGCCGGATTCGTTGTTGAGACAGTTCCCAAGTCATTACGCCATTCGTGCGGGTCAGAACTTACCTGACAAGGAATTTCGCTACCTTAGGACCGTTATAGTTACGGCCGCCGTTTACTGGGGCTTAAGTTCATGGCTTCGCCTTACGGCTAACCAATCCCCTTAACCTTCCAGCACCGGGCAGGCGTCAGCCCCTATACATCAGCTTTCGCTTTAGCAGAGACCTGTGTTTTTGCTAAACAGTTGCTTGGGACTATTCTCTGCGGCCACATTGCTGTGGCACCCCTTCTCCCGAAGTTACGGGGTCAATTTGCCGAGTTCCTTAACAACGATTCTTCCGCTGGTCTTAGGATTCTCTCCTCACCTACCTGTGTCGGTTTGCGGTACGGGCACCAATTACCTCGATAGAAGCTTTTCTTGACAGTGTGAAATCAGGTACTTCGCTACTTAAATTTCGCTCCCATTCGTACCTCAGCTTAGCGAGCGGATTTGCCTACTCGCATGCCTTAATACTTAGACGCACTAATCCAACAGTGCGCACACCTNCACTCAGTCTCCCGAGCAGTACCATCGGCGCTGAGAAGCTTAACCATCGTGTTCGGTATGGGAACGGGTGTAACCTTCTCGCCATCATCACCAGATAAATTTCCTGACAAAATGTATTTTATCATCAGTTAAAATACTTGTCAACAATCCTTGGAAAAATATTTTAAAATTATTCTTTCAAAATTGCACAGATTAAAATATATTTGGTCAAGCCCTCGACCTATTAGTATCAGTCAGCTAAATATGTTACCACACTTA
>NZ_JAMOFV010000002.1 GCF_023656515.1 Clostridium swellfunianum | reverse complement strand
CTGATCCAGAGTACCACGAGACACGTGAAACCTTGTGGGAAGCAGGGAGGACCACCTCCCAAGGCTAAATACTACCTAGTGACCGATAGTGAAGAAGTACCGTGAGGGAAAGGTGAAAAGAACCCCGGGAGGGGAGTGAAATAGAACCTGAAACCGTGTGCTTACAAACAGTCGAAGGGCATTAAAGCCTGACGGCGTGCTTTTTGTAGAACGAGCCAGCGAGTTACGATGTGTAGCGAGGTTAAATACTTAAGGTATGGAGCCGAAGGGAAACCGAGTCTGAATAGGGCAAATAGTTGCATGTCGTAGACCCGAAACCGGGTGACCTATCCATGGACAGGTTGAAGCGGAAGTAAAATTCCGTGGAGGACCGAACCACGTTGGTGTTGAAAAACCATGGGATGAGCTGTGGATAGCGGAGAAATTCCAATCGAACTCGGAGATAGCTGGTTCTCCTCGAAATAGCTTTAGGGCTAGCGTCGGGTAATTGAGTAATGGAGGTAGAGCACTGAATGGGCTAGGGGTCTTTTAGATTACCGAACCCTATCAAACTCCGAATGCCATATACTTTTATCCCGGCAGTCAGACTGCGAGTGATAAGATCCGTAGTCAAAAGGGAAACAGCCCAGATCATCAGCTAAGGTCCCAAAGTGTAAGTTAAGTGGAAAAGGATGTGGGATTTCTAAGACAACTAGGATGTTGGCTTAGAAGCAGCCACTCATTTAAAGAGTGCGTAATAGCTCACTAGTCGAGAGATCCTGCGCCGAAGATGTCCGGGGCTAAAACTTACCACCGAAGCTATGAATGTACCGTAAGGTACGTGGTAGAGGAGCTTCCTGTATGGGCAGAAGTCATACCGTAAGGAGTGGTGGACTGTACAGGAGTGAGTATGCTGGCATAAGTAGCGAGAAATGAGTGAGAATCTCATTGGTCGAAAACCTAAGGTTTCCTGAGGAAGGCTCGTCCGCTCAGGGTTAGTCGGGACCTAAGCCGAGGCCGAAAGGCGTAGGTGATGGACAATCGGTTGATATTCCGATACCACCAATGGCGTTATTAGAGATGGAGTGACACAGAAGGATAGGATGTGCAGACTGTTGGATTAGTCTGTCTAAGCATTTAGGTATTCAGGTAGGCAAATCCGCCTGGATTAGCTGAGGTGCGATGGGGAGCGAAATTTAAGTAGCGAAGTATCTGATTCCACACTGTCAAGAAAAGCTTCTATCGAGGTAATTGGTGCCCGTACCGCAAACCGACACAGGTAGGTGAGGAGAGAATCCTAAGACCAGCGGAAGAATCGTTGTTAAGGAACTCGGCAAATTGACCCCGTAACTTCGGGAGAAGGGGTGCCACAGCAATGTGGCCGCAGAGAATAGTCCCAAGCAACTGTTTAGCAAAAACACAGGTCTCTGCTAAAGCGAAAGCTGATGTATAGGGGCTGACGCCTGCCCGGTGCTGGAAGGTTAAGGGGATTGGTTAGCCGTAAGGCGAAGCCATGAACTTAAGCCCCAGTAAACGGCGGCCGTAACTATAACGGTCCTAAGGTAGCGAAATTCCTTGTCAGGTAAGTTCTGACCCGCACGAATGGCGTAATGACTTGGGAACTGTCTCAACAACGAATCCGGCGAAATTGTATTGCGAGTGAAGATGCTCGCTACCCGCGATTGGACGGAAAGACCCCGTAGAGCTTTACTGTAGCTTAGCATTGAGATTCGGTATTGTCTGTACAGGATAGGTGGGAGACTGGGAAACAGGGTCGTTAGGCCCTGCGGAGTCATCCTTGGGATACCACCCTGACAGTACTGAGTTTCTAACTGGCGGCCATGAATCTGGTCACAGGACATTGTTAGGTGGGCAGTTTGACTGGGGCGGTCGCCTCCTAAAATGTAACGGAGGCGCTCAAAGGTTCCCTCAGAGCGGTTGGAAATCGCTCGAAGAGTGTAAAGGCAGAAGGGAGCCTGACTGCGACACTTACAAGTGGAGCAGGTACGAAAGTAGGACTTAGTGATCCGGTGGTTCCTCGTGGGAGGGCCATCGCTCAACGGATAAAAGCTACCTCGGGGATAACAGGCTGATCTCCCCCAAGAGTCCACATCGACGGGGAGGTTTGGCACCTCGATGTCGGCTCGTCGCATCCTGGGGCTGAAGTAGGTCCCAAGGGTTGGGCTGTTCGCCCATTAAAGCGGCACGCGAGCTGGGTTCAGAACGTCGTGAGACAGTTCGGTCCCTATCCGTCGCGGGCGCAAGAAGTTTGAGAGGAGCTGTCCTTAGTACGAGAGGACCGGGATGGACTAACCTCTGGTGCACCAGTTGTCACGCCAGTGGCACGGCTGGGTAGCTATGTTAGGACGGGATAAACGCTGAAAGCATCTAAGCGTGAAGCCCACCTCAAGATAAGACTTCTCATAGCGTAAGCTAGTAAGACCCCTTGAAGAACACAAGGTTGATAGGTCAGAGGTGTAAGTGTGGTAACATATTTAGCTGACTGATACTAATAGGTCGAGGGCTTGACCAAATATATTTTAATCTGTGCAATTTTGAAAGAA